>CAZCQM010000008.1:0-33286 GCA_964500785.1 uncultured bacterium | reverse complement strand
TGGAAGACGAAGCCGATGTGGTGGAGGCGGAACCCGACGCGGCCGCTCCGGTCCATGGCACTGATGTCCTCGCCCCCCACCTCGATGCGACCCGACGTGGGACTGTCGAGGCCGCCGACGAGATTGAGGAGCGTGGTCTTCCCCGAGCCGGACGGGCCGACGATGGTGGTGAACTCGCCCTCTTCGATCTCGAGCGTGACGTTGTCGACCGCCCGGACGGGCACGGTGTGATCCTGGTAGATGCGGGTCAGCTTGTGCGTGCGAATCACGGACATAACAGGCTCCTCATTGATAGGTGCGGATGGCACGGATCGGGTCGAGGCGCACCGCCTTCACCCCGGGATAGAGCGAGGCCAGGATCGACGTGCCGATCACGAGCAGCGCCACCCACGCGTAGTCCATCGGCGGCATGACCGGATACACCATCGTATCCATGCCGAACGCCGCCAGCCCGCTGGATGCAAAGGAGAGGTCGATGCCGGTGTGGGCCAGAATCGCGACCGATCCCGCGGAAATAGCGATGCCGGTGAGCCCGCCGATGATGGACAGCAGAATCGCCTCGACGAGGACCATCGCGAACACGGGGCCGGGACGCATTCCCAGAGCGATCACCACGCCCAGCTCCCGCGTCCGCTCCATGACCCCCATCAACATGGTGTTCATGACTCCAAAGACGAGCGCGATCAGGATGACGACGAACGAGATGTAGTTCGTCTGCCGCGTGGACGATTCGGTGAGCGCCACCTCGGGGGAGATGTCCCGCCAGGTGGCGACGTCGAGAGACGGGAAGTCGCGGTGCAGCGTGTCGGCCACGCGATCGATCTCGCCGACGTCCCGAACGTTGACGGCGATCTCGTGCAGCTCGCCGCCCAGGGCGAAACTGCGCGCGAGGTCGCCGCGCTGAACGAACACGCTGGTCTCGTCGAAGGCGGAGTTGGCGGTCTTGAAGATGCCGACGATGCGGAAGGCGCCGGCGCTGATCTCGCCGTCGCCGCCCTGCCCGGTGATGACGATCTTGTGGCCCAGTTCGACGCCGAGCTTCTCGGCCAGGCGCTGCCCGACCACGGCGGCGTTGCGCCGGTCGGTTCCGAAATACCGGCCCTGCACGATGCGCTGCGACAGATCGGTGACGCGCTGTTCGGCGGCCGGATCGACCCCGTACACGAGCACCCCGCGTGCGGTGGTCGCGGAGGACGCCATGGCGCTCAACACGATGCGCCCCGCCGCCGACTCGACCCGGGGCAGCCGGCGCACCTCCGCCAGCACGGAGTCGCCGGCCGGAATGAAACGCGTGATGTCCCGGTGGGCGCGGAACCCGGGGGCGTGAATCTGCAGGTGCGATGTGCGCGTGCGGATGGCGGCCTCCACCTGCTGGTTCGCCATGCCGTTCATGAACGCCATCTCCAGCACGCCCGCCCAGATGCCGAAGCTGATGGCTGCGATCAGAATGCCGCTGCGCCGCGTGTTGCGCCAGATGTTGCGCCAGGCGATGGTCGCGATCATGTCAGTGCCCCTCCCGCATCGCCGTGACCGGTTCCAGCCCGCGGATCCGATGGAGCGGAACCGCCGTCGCCGCGATGGCGATGATGAGCACCGTGACCGTCTGCCACACGAAGATCGACGGCTCCAGCGAGAAGGGCAGGATAGGCTCGAACCCGTAGCTCCGGATCGCCTCCGCCGTCTCGCCGCGGAGCAGGATGGGGTGCGCCGCCAGGTACGCCAGCAGCGGGATTCCGAGGGCGATCCCGGCCAGTGCTCCCTGCAGCGCGAGTACGATGCTCTCGAGCATGACGATCCCCGCCAGAATGCGGCGCTTCATGCCCACCGCCACCAGCACGCCGAACTCGCGCGTGCGTTCCATCGTCATCATGAGGACGGTGCCGAGGATGCCGAACCCGACGACGACATACACCAGGAGCAGCATGACGATGCCGCTCGCGTTGTCGAACTGGATGTACTGGACCATCTCGGGCATCATCGTCTTCCACGTGATGACCTCGTAGTCGCCGCCCAGCGCCTCCGCCAGCCGCCGGCTCGTGTCTTCGAGTGCGCGGTGGTCGTCCAGCATCACCGCCAGCGACGTCACCCGGTCGGGGGCCCCGTAGAATCGCTGCGCCGCCGGGAGCGCGAGGTACGCCATGGTGGCGTTGAGCTCGGTCACGGGAAACTCCACCGTGCCCACCACCCGGAAGCGGTCCGCGGCGGTGGCGGCGTGGTAGCCGGAACCGAGGGCGATCACCGTGTCGCCCACCGCAACCCCGAGGTGGGCGGCGAGCTCGGACCCGAGAACGATGCCCGTGTCGTCCGCCGTCAGGTAGCGGCCGCTCACGATTTTCTTGCGCAGGCTGCTGAGTCGGTCCTCCCGCTCGGGGTCGATGCCGACGACCTGCGCGCCGTCGGTCACGTTTCCGCTGGAGAGCAGCGCGAACGACTCCAGGCGCGGCGCCGAAAAGGTGACGTGCGGGGCGCGGTCCACCAGCGCCCCGATCGAATCGGGCCGCGTGAAGCTGTAGTCGAGACTCTGCTTGTCGTTGAACCCGTGGTCGTGCACCTGCAGGTAGCCGGTGTAGAACGACACGACGTTGTCGATGGTGCGCGAGTAGAAGCCCAGCTGCATCGAGCGTGTGGCCAGCGCGACCACGACGGCGAACACCACCGACGACATCGATATGATGCTGCGCCGCTTGTTGCGCCAGATGTTGCGCCAGGCGAGGGTCAGATAGAGACTCATAGATCGACCGGCTTGTTCAGCGCACCCGCTTCATGTTCTGCTCGGAAAAGAATGAATCGTCCAGCGGCTCATTGAATTGAGCTTCCTGGTAGGTGAGCACGGTCTTGTTCCCCGGCTTGTCCTCCGGGATCATCTCCATTACCGTCGGAAGCAACCTCCCGCCCAGCATCCTGATGTTGGACATTTCCATGACGTTGATCAGCACGCCGTCTTCGTCGTAGTACTCGCAGCGAAGCTCCAGGTCGTCCTGCTTCCCGATCCAGATCAGCACCTCACCCCACACCACCGCTGCATCCGGCTTCGGGATCATCCGGATCTTCCAGCACGGGCGGTCCGCGATGGTGCTGTCCCCCACGACGGTATGCGTGTAGTCCTCGACGATCGACGCTTCCTTGACCAGATCGTCGTTGGTGAAATCAGATCCCATCCACGACTGCGACATCATCGACGGCGGGATCTTGATCACGCGCTCCACGCTGGGGACCCAGTTCCACACCTCGTTGCCGCGCTTCAAGAACGCCGTTCCCTTGTCCCGTGCCGGCGCCGTGATGAGGATGAGCGACAGACGCGTCCCCCGGGTCCAGCTCTTCATCGTGAGCTCGCGCGACCAGTCCGGGCGCACCAGCTTCATCGTCAGCTCCGCGTAGCTCGTATTGCCCCGGAGGTGCTGGTCGGCGCGGCGGACGATCTCGGTGGCGTCGGGCGTCTGGGCGGACACGGCCGTCGCGGCGACGAGGGCCAGGAGGCCGGCGAACAACGGCGCGGCACGGGTCATGTTGCATCTCTCCTCTCGCGCGGCAGCAGCGCGTGAATCAGGAACGCGCGAAGCTCGCGCGCGAGTTTCGGATCTTCGAAGGGCCCCTTCAGCGCCCCGGTCGACGGCACAATGTAATACATGGTGTCGAGGAGCGAATAGACGATCCAGGTGACGGCGTCGGGATCGAGGGGGCGAAACTCCCCCGACTTCATGCCGTCGGCCAGGATGGACCGGACCACGTCCATGAGCAGGCGGAACTGCCGGTCGTCCTTGAGCTGGCCGAAGGCCCGCAGCCAGTCCGGGTCGTTCATCATCTGCCCGAACACCCGGTGCTCGCGGCCCAGGCGCACGTACTCGTCGATGAATCGCTCCAGTTTGCCGCGCGCGCTCATCCCCGGGGTGACCCCGGCGTCCCACCGCGCGACGATTCCCTGCGAGACGTGCAGGATCAGCCGGGAGGCCAGGTCGGCCTTGTCGCGGAAGACCTCGTAGAACGTGCGCTTGGACGCCCCCGCCCCGCGGCACACCTCCTCGATGGTGGTCTTCCGGTACCCGTACTGCGCAAAGAGCGGCTCGGCGGCGACGAAGAACACGAGCCGCTTGGCATCCTCACGCGTGGCCGGGCTCCCGGCCGGCGACCGGCGCGTCCGCGGGCTCATGCCAGCGCCCCGGCCTGGTACCTGGAAAACCAATTTCGATTTCTCGTTTCCATCCCCCCGAACATACGCGCCGGCCGCCGGGGCGTCAAGCCCGGCCCGCAAGATTCTTCGCGGCACCCGCCGGACCCGCAGCGAAGACCATAACCGCATGTTATTTTAACGCTTATGCCTGGTTCCGCCCTTTCCTCCGCGCCGCCGACGTGCTAGATTGCAGTCGTACCCCGCGCCGCAGAAACCCCAACGGAGTTCCCCGTGTCCGTCCGCAACCTCCATAAGATCTTCCGGCCGCGGAGCATTGCCGTCCTCGGAGCCAGCCCCCGGGCCAACAGCCTCGGGGCCATGGTGCTGCGCAACCTGAAAGAGGGCGGGTTCACCGGCCCCGTTCTCCCCGTCAACCCCAAGTACAAGCAGGTCGATGGCGTGCCGTGCGTTCCCGACGTCGCCGCGCTGAGCGAGCCTGTCGACCTCGCCGTCGTCTGCACACCGGCGGAGACGGTTCCCGACGTGGTCCGTCATTGCGGCGAGGCGGGCATCCTCGGCCTGGTCATCCTCTCGGCGGGCTTCCGCGAGACCGGCGCCGCCGGCGATGCGCTGGAACAGTCCGTCCGCGCCCAGCTGCAACGCTTCGACGGCATGCGCATCGTGGGACCGAACTGCCTGGGCGTGATGGCCCCGCACGCGGGACTGAACGCCTCCTTCGCCAGCGGCACACCGGACAAGGGACACATCGCGTTTCTCTCCCAGTCGGGCGCACTGTGCACGGCGGTGCTGGACTGGGCGCTGCAGGAGAAGATCGGCTTCTCGCACTTCGTGTCCGTCGGCAACATGCTCGACGTGGGCATCGGCGATCTGATCGATTACTTCTCCAACGACGGCCTGACCGAGTCGATCATTCTCTACGTCGAGTCCATCACCGAGGCGCGCGAGTTCATGAGTGCGGCGCGCGCGTTCGCGCGCAAGAAGCCCATCGTCGCGTACAAGGCGGGTCGGTTTGCGGAATCCGCCGAGGCGGCGGCGTCGCACACGGGTGCGCTGGCCGGCGTCGATTCCGTGTACGAGGCGGCCTTCCGGCGCGCCGGCATCGTGCGCATCTTCGAGATGGCGGACATGTTCTACTGCGCCGAGCTTCTCGCCCGCAAGAAGGTTCCCCGCGGACCCCGCCTCAGCATCGTCACCAACGCGGGCGGTCCCGGGGTCATGGCCACCGATGCGCTCCTGGAGCGCAAGGGTGTGCTGGCGAAGCTCAGCGCGTCCACCATCGAGGAGCTCAACGCGCAGCTGCCCGCGACGTGGTCCCACCGCAACCCGGTCGACGTGATCGGCGACGCCACCCCCGCCCGCCTCGCCAACGCGCTCACGACGGTCCTCGACGACGACGGCGTCGATGCGGCTCTGGTGGTGTTCGCCCCGCAGGCGGTGAGCAAGGGCACCGAGGCGGCGCGCGCGGTGATCAAAGTCGCGAAGGCGTCGCCGAAGCCCGTTCTGACGTCATGGATGGGTGGGCTCAGCGTGGGCAAGGCTGTGGAGCTCCTGAACGGAGCGGGTGTCCCCGCGTACACGACACCGGAGCAGGCGGTGCGGGCCTTCATGTACCTGGTGTCCTACGCGCGCACGCGCGAGGTTCTCTACGAGACCCCGCGCGACCTGCCGGTGGAATTCCCGCTCGACCGAGCCAAGCTGCGCACCGTGTTCAACACGATCCTGGGCGAGGGACGCGATGTCCTCAGCGAGAGCACGTCGAAGGCGCTTCTCGAAGCGTACGAGATCCCGGTCGCGAAACCCTACACGGCCCGATCCGCGGACGACGCCGTTCTGCTGGCGCGACGCATCGGCTACCCGGTGGCGATGAAGATCCTGTCACCCCAGATCACGCACAAGACCGACGTCGGGGGCGTGGCCCTGAGCCTGGCCAACGACGACGCCGTCGCGGCCGCCTACACGCGCATCGTTACCACGGCCCACGACAAGCGCAGCGACGCGCAGGTGGAAGGCGTCACGGTGCAGAAGATGGTGACCCACCCGGGCGGCGTCGAGCTGATCGTCGGCGCCAAGCGCGACCCCGTCTTCGGCACGGTGCTGCTGGTGGGCGCGGGCGGCACGGCGGCCGAGGTGTTCCAGGACCGCGCGCTCGAGCTCCCGCCCCTCAGCGAGCGCCTCGCGCGCCGGATGATCGAGTCCCTGCGCTCCTGGCCCCTGCTCCAGGGATACCGCGGCAGACCCGCGGTCAACATCGACCGGCTCATCGAAGTGTTGATGCGCCTCTCGTATCTGGTCGCCGACTATCCCGAGATCAAGGAGCTGGACGTCAACCCGCTGCTCGTCACCCCGAAGGACGCCATCGCGCTCGACGCCCGCATCATTCTGGACCACGAAATACTGCTCCATCCCGTGCGACCGTACTCGCACCTTGCGATCCGCCCCTACCCCGAGGAATACGCGAAAATCGCGAAGCTCTCCGACGGGCGGCGCATCCTGCTGCGTCCCATCAAGCCGGAAGACGAGCCGATGTGGCACGGGCTACTGGCCGCCTGCTCGCAGGAGTCGATCTGGTTCCGCTTCCGTTACATCTTCAAGAAGACGACGCACGAGATGGCAACACGCTTCTGCTTCATCGACTACGATCGCGAGATCGGCATCGTCGCCGAGATCGAAGAAGACGATGGGCGCCGGCTGATCGGCGTGGGGAGGCTGGTCGCGGACGCGGACCGCACCGACGCGGAATACGCGGTGCTGGTGGCGGACGCCTACCAGAACGTGGGACTGGGATCGATCCTGACCGACTACTGCCTGGAGATCGCCCAGCGCTGGGGCATCAAGCACGTATTCGCGGAGACGGATCCGAAGAACGTCCGGATGATCCGGCTGCTCGAGAACCGCGACTTCGACATCGACTACGCGACGTCTCCGGAAACCGTCCTGGCCCGCAAGCAGGTCATTCGCTCCAACGTCCCGGCTTGACCAGCAGGCCCCGATTGCGGTGCCCGTCGACCACCGCATGAAGCGGCTGTTCGAACCGCACGTGGCGGACGTACGTGCCCTCGTATTCCGCCGGCTGCGCGGCGAGCCATGCCCAGTCGACCAGTCCCTCCGCGTCGCCGTCTTCCACGGTGAGATAGCCGATGCCCGATGCGGCGAGATTCTGGAAGAAATGCCCGCCCTCGGACGGTGCGACGTGCATGCCCGGCATCGGCGCCTCGATGATCAACGACGCGCCGCTGATTTCGTCCCATCGCACGGGCACGCCCAGCCAAGGGTCCGCCGAACCCAGCCGGCCCACGCCGATCAGCACGTAAGGACGTCCCGCATCCGACAGCACGGCGTTGACGTGTGACACCTCGCGTGCGACACGAACGCTGTTGCCGCGTTCGAAGCGTTCGGGGTCGATGACCACGACGTCGTGCACGTCGCCGCTCGCCCCGTGACCGAGCACCTTGGTGCTCTGACACACCAGCGACTCGCGCGGAACGTCCACCGCCGACAGGCGCTCCACCTCTCGATCGATGACCATGGGCCGCAGCTGCAGCAGGTAGAACTCCCTCGGCCGGCCTTCGGGCACGGACAGGTTGACGGCGAACTCGATCTCCACCGAGCCGCTCATCCCCCGCCGGCCCAGCTTGAGCTCCCGATCGAGGATCTCCGCGAGTGGGAACGTTCCCGCCTTGAGGATGGGCGCAAAGGTCACGATGCGCGGTCCGTCGCGGACGATGTCATCGTAGATGGCGTCGTTCTCGGGCGAATATGTCGAGCCGACCGCCGCCAGCACACCGTCGCGCTCGGCGCGTTCCAGCGCTTCCTCGACGACAAGCGGCTGCTTCCCCCGATCGGGCACCGCGGAGGGGTCCGGCAGCTCCAGCGCGAAGAACGCGTGCTGCGAGTAGCGCATGCCGTCCGCCACGCGCGAGAACTGGATCAGGTGCCGCGGATACCGCGGGCAGAAGCGCACGGCGGCGCCGCCTTCCACCACGTGCTTGCCGAGTCCGATGGCAACCACGGCGATTCCGTCCTCAGCCGTCATCGGCCCGGTCGGATAGAAATTGTGCGAGCGCGCCACGCCCGAGATGTCGGGGTAGTAGCGGTCGCCGTGCGCGGCGCCCACCAGCTTCTGCACGACGATCGCCATCTTCTCTTCTTCGAGACGGTACGGTGTCGAGCGGAGGTAGCGCTTGACCGATCCGTAGAAGGTCGACGCGTAGACGCGCCGAATGGCGTCCATGAGCGCGTCCAGGCGTACCTGCAGGTTGTCGTGGTTGTTGGGCAGCATGAACGTCTCGTAGACGCCGGCGAAGGGCATGAACCGCGAGTCCTCGAGCAGGCTCGATGAGCGCACCGACAGCGGATAGCGGACGCGTTCCAGGTAGGCGCGCAGCGCGTTCTGCTCGTGGACCGGGAAGCGGGCTTCGAGGAAGCGCGCCAGGATGGTGGCGTCGTCATCACACTGGATGGCGAAACCGAGCAGATCGTTGAAATCGAGGAAATCCTCGAACACCTCCGTGCCCAGCACCACCGACGGGGGGATGGCGATGGCCACGCCCGGATGGTCGGGGTCCGGGCCGGTCGCCGAGAGAAGCGCGTTGGCGAAGGCCAGGCCGCGCGCCTTCCCGCCCAGCGATCCCCCGCCGATGCGCGCAAAGCTGTGTTCGGGATCGAAGGTATCGGGGTCGAAATCGACCACCTTGCCCCGCTGCCGCTCACGGCGATGCTCCCGCAGTGTCGTCACCAGATACGTGCGCAGCTCCTGGATGGATCCGTAATCGGACACCTTGGACGGGCGCAGGCGGTGCGCGAGATTGAACTCCGTCCGCGCCTTGAGCCAGCGGGAAAAGTCGTTGCGCTGTCCGTGGTACGAGATGCTCTCGTCGGGAACGATATTGAGCGCCTCTTCGAGCGTGCGCAGGTCTTCGGCCCGCGCCACTTCGCTCTCGTCGGGCAGACGGAAGACGAAATCGCCGAACCCGAAGTGATCGACCATGTAGTCCTTGAGGTCGTGGAGGAGGGTCGGCGAGTCCTTGCGCAGAAACGCCGCACCCACCGCCGCGGCCCGCTCGCGATTGCCCGGCTCGTGCGACTGGAGCAGCACCGGGATGTCGCCGTGCGACTGGATGACGCTGCGGGCGAAATCGAAACCCGCCGATGCATCCGCTACTCCCGCGCGCGGAAACTTGATGTCGCACACCACCCCGAGAATGGTCTCGTGATACTTTTCGAAATACTGCCACGCCACCTCGTAGGTGCTGCACAGGATGATCTTGGGGCGTGCGCGCCGGCGCAGGAGCTTGTGCGCCGGATTGACGCCTTCGGCGATCAGGTCGGCGGTATGCTCGAACACCGCGGTATAGATGAGGGGCAGGTACGACGAGTAGAACTTGACGTCGTCCTCGATGAGGATGATCGCCTGCACGCCGATCAGCCGCGTGTCCCGCTCGAGGTTGACGCGGTCCTCCACCGAATGAATGATGGCCAGCAGGACGCGGAAATCCCCCTGCCACACGAACACGCCGTCGAATGCCGCCATGTCGCCGCCGGCGAGCAGGTTCGCGAGCTCGCGGTTGTCGTGGGTCAGCACCACGACGGGCGTGTCGAGCCCGCGCTCACGCATGTGGCGGACCATCTCCAGCGAATGCATGTCCTCCAGGCGCAGCGAACAGATCACGAGATTGAAGCGCCCCGGGTCCGTCGTCAGCGCGAGCACCTCCTCGCCCCGGGAGACGCGTGTCAGGTTGGGCATGTTGGTGAGGCCCAGGCCGAGGTATTCGTTGAGCAGGGATTCGTAGAGGCTCCCGTCTTCGGAGAGCGTGAAGGAGTCGTAGAGGCTCGATACGAGCAGGATCTCGCGCACGCGGAACCGCATCAGCTCCTGGAAGAGCTGCGTCGGGTTGCCCATGTCGAGCGTGACGTGTTCCGGTTTGACGGCGTCCATGGTGAAAAGGCCGGCGCGGCGCCGCGGGATCGCGGCGCGTTCCGGCCTGCCCGGAGCGTAAGAGAAGCGGCGGCCGTTTACAAGGTCGGCCGACGGCCGGAGCACGGCCGCGGCGGCGGGGCCTGCCCCGTCAGTCGCCCCGGGGGTTGACCTGCTCGAGCACCAGGTGCGGCGGAAGGGCGCGCGCACAGGCGGGACAGAACGCGGTGCCGCGCAGATCGATGGTCTCGACGTTGGGTGCGAAGTGCATGACGCAGGAGAAGTCGTCGCAATGCACGAGGCCGGCGACGTGCCCGATCTCGTGGATGATCTCGGCGACCGAGCGGCGCGCCGTGAGGTCCGGATCCGCCGCAAGCCCGTAGTGCGTCGGATCGAGGCGCGCCAGCGACACCACGGCGGTCTGCCCGCCGCGGCGCGCGCGCCCGAATACGAAGGTAAAGAGCGCGAGCCCGAGGTCGAGTCCGGTGAGGCCGACGTGGACGATGCCCGGCCTGATGAGGACGTCGAGCCCGGCGAGCAGCGCATCCGCGTCGATCTGATCGCGCCCCCCGAGGCGCACGGGCCGGGTCTCCCAGACGTCCGGTTCCAGGTGGCAGGGGACGGCCATGCGCCGGCTGGCGCGCGCGATGATGTCGGCGGCAAGATCGCGCGGCACCTCCGCACCGGCGAGAAAGTGGATCGCCTGGATACCGGGCGCGGCGGCGGACACGGACGACTACTCCGCCGTCCGTGTCTTCTCGAGGCCGTACTTCTCGATCTTATGGTAGAGCGTACCGCGATCGATTTCGAGCATCCGCGACGCGCCGCTGATGTTCCAGTTCTGGGCCTCGAGCACCGTGAGAATGTGCGCCCGCTCGACTTCGGCCAGCGAGAGCGCACCGCCGGCCGACGGCGTCTCCGTCACGCGGATGGGAAAATCACCGGCCTCGATGAGGGGCGGCTTGCCCACGACGACCGCGCGCTCGATGGCGTTCTGCAGCTCGCGTACGTTCCCGGGCCACGCGTAGGCCTGGAGCGCCTCGAGCGCCCGCGGCGAGAAGCGCATCGGTTTGCGGTTCATCGCCCGGGTAAAACGATCGAGAAAGAACTCGGCCAGCGGCGCGATGTCTTCGGGGCGCGTACGCAACGGCGGCATCTCGATGCTGAAGACGTTGAGCCGCCAGAAGAGGTCCTCCCGGAACTCGCCGTGCTGCACCATCGCCTCCAGATCTTCGTTCGTCGCCGCGATCACGCGGAAGTCCACCGGGATCGGCGTCCGCCCGCCCACGCGCGTCACGGTCTTCTCCTCGATCACGCGCAGGAGCTCCACCTGGACCTTGGCGCTGACCGTTCCAATCTCATCCAGGAACACCGTTCCACCGTTGGCCATCTCGAACTTGCCGCTGTGACGGTACATGGCCCCGGTGAACGCTCCCTTCTCGTGTCCGAAGAGCTCGCTCTCCAAAAGCCCCTCGGCGAGCGCGCCGCAGTTGACGATGACCAGCGGCCCGTAGCGGCGCGGCGACGCGACGTGAATGGCGCGCGCCGCCATCTCCTTGCCGGTTCCGGATTCACCCTTGATGAGGACGGTGGCCTCCGTTCCGGCCACGGCCGCAATGAGGTCGTGCACGCGTTTGATGGCGGCGGACACGCCGACGATCGGCGACGGCGCCGATTCTTCCTGGAGCCGCTCCTTCAAGCGGATGTTCTCCGATCGCATCGACCGATGCTCCCCGGCACGCCGCACGAGAAGCGACAGCTCCTCGGGGTCGAACGGCTTGGTGATGTAGTCGTACGCCCCGGCCTTGAGCGCCCGGACGGCAGTATCCACCGACGCGTACGCGGTCATGATGATGACCGTCATATCGGGTTTGACCGACGCGAGACGCGACTGGAGGTCGAGCCCGTCGATGCCCGGCATCTTTATGTCGAGAAATGCGAGGTCGTAATCCTTCTCGGCGACGAGACGCAGCGCTTCCCGCGCACTCTGCGCCGTGTCGACGCGATGGCCGTCCTGACGAAACCAGTCGCCCAGCGACTGGACGACGATCGGCTCATCGTCGACGACAAGAATCGACAACGACGTCACCTTCGACGCGGTGATGTTCATGAAGCATGAACCTCCTTCTCGTGAGTACCCGTCTCCGGGGCCCGCGGCTGGCGTACCGGGAGGCGGACGATGAACACGGTCCCCGACCCGACCGTGGACTCGACGTTGATGGCGCCATGGTGCCGGGACGTGATCCCGTACACGACCGGCAGTCCGAGCCCCACGCCGGCCTCCCCCTCTTTGGTCGTGAAGAAGGGTTCGAAGATCTCGGCCAGGTGTTCGGGCGGAATACCGCGGCCGGTGTCGCGGACTTCGATGCGCACCCATTCGTCCGGTTCATCGACTCGCGCCGCAATCGTCACCTGCCCGCCGGGCGGCGTCGCTTCGACTGCGTTGACGGCGAGCGCGAGGACCATCTGCTGAATCTGCGAGGCGTCGCACTCGATTCGCGGCAGGTTCTTCTCCACGTCGACGGTGAGCGAGATCTCGGCCAGCTCGGCGCGGTGGCGCAAAAGCAGGCGGCACCGATCGAGCAACGGGAACAGGTCTTCGTCGGTAAAGCGAACCGTCTGCGGCCGACTGAAGAGCAGCAGGTTGCGCACGATGTTTCCGCACCGCTGCGACTCCTCCTCGATCAAGGTGAGAATGCGCCGCAGATCCTCTTCGGCCGGCTCCACGGGCTCCTTCAGGGCCTCCTCGCTGCGCCGGCGCAGCAGCTTGGCGTAGGTGGCGATGCCGGCCAGCGGATTGTTGAGCTCGTGCGCCACGGTGGCGGCGAGTTTGCCGAGCGATGCCATCTTCTCGACCAGGAGCATGCGCCGGTGCGCTTCTTCGAGCTGAGCGGTCTTCTCCGCGACGCGGTTTTCGAGGGTGGCGTTGAGGTCCTCGAGCTGCCTGCGCGCCTGCCCCAGCCGCTCCGACATCTGGTTCCATGTCTCGGTGAGCGCACTGATCTCACCCATGTGTCCCGCTTCGAGCCGCTCCGAGAAGTCTCCCGCCGATACCCGCTCGGCCGCTTTCGTCAGGTGCTTCACCGGCGTCAGCACCATGCGCCACGTCAGCAACCACGCCAGGCACAGCAACGCGACCACCGCCAGGGTGACGCCCAGCAGCAACTGACGGCTCGACGCCGCCAGGTCGGCGTCGACGGGCCCCAGGGGAAGCTGGACATCGAAGACGCCGAGAACCGTCGTGCTCGCCGGGTGGGCGTGGCACGACGCTTCGGCGCAGCTCGGCTCGTTGTGGACGGGCGCGATCACGCCGAGCACGCGCTCGCCCGAGGACATGCGGAACACCCGCGTGCGATCAATCCGATCGACGATCGCCAGCGGTCGCCCTTCTCCGTGACACGACACGCACTGCTCCGCATCCATGTCGACCAGCGATCCGACCTCGGCCTCATCGGTGGACACCGTGATGCGGCCGCGCGCATCGAACACACGGATGCGCTCGAACGACTCGTGTTCCGCGATGGCCTGGATGATGCGCCGCACCTCGCCGGGGTCGTTGCGCATCATGGCGTCGCGCGTGGACCGGCGGATGACATCGGCGACTTCGCTGGCGCGATTCTCGACCAGGGCGGTCAGGTGGGATCGCTGCAACCGGAGGCTGGCATAGCCACTGGCGACCAGGATGACGGCCGCACCGGCGCAGAGTGCCAGCCCGAAACGGAAGGCCAGCCCCCGGTTATGCATGCGATTCATGGACACGCCCCGATCAACCCCCCGCCGCTCCCCGTGATGCCACCGCCGGCACCCGTTCCGCGGATGGGTACACGGGCAGGTGCTTCACCGCCAGGTTGAACGCGGCGAAGCCGAGTGCAACCAGCAACATGGTGACGAGGATCTCGCTCGCGGCGGGGACGTAGTGCCCGCCCTGCGCGCCCTCGAGACCGGTGATGCTGACGTTGAGCCGGTTGGTGATGAACCCGAGCACCGTCAGCAGGCTCGCCGCATACAACCCGCGCGGGCTCTTGCGCACACGCGGGATCGCGAGCAGGACGAACGGGAGCACGAGCCCCACCAGAACCTCGAGCTGGAAGAGCATGGCCTCATAGGTCGGCTGGAATGCCAGCCCGACGACGCCGCGTGCGAAGAGATCGCGGATGCGCAACACCATCAGGACGCCCAGCACCGCCAGCAGCACACGACCGATGTCACGCAGCAATCCCACCTCGAGATGGCGTCCGTGGGCGCGCGCCGACAGGCGCGACTCCACGATGACCATCGCGAGACCGACGCATACCGACGACGTCCAGAACATCAGGGGCAGCCGCGTCGTGTACCACAGCGGATGCAGCTTCCCCGGAACGATCAGATAGAGGGCGCCGAGCGACGACTGATGAAGCGTGGAAAGGATCACGCCCAGGATGACGAGCGGGATCACCAGCGCGTGCTGGATACGCACCGCCCGGTTCCAGCCCAGTTTCTCGAAGACCATGCCCGAGAACTCGAGGCCGAGCACCGTGGTGTAGAGCGTCACGCACCATGCGATCTCGAACATCACCGAGTGAGGGTTCCACATCACCAGCGGGTGCCATAGGTTCCAGGGCCTTCCCAGGTCTACGAGGAGACCCGCGACCACGAGCAGGTAGCCGAGGAACGCGGTCAGAACCGCGGGACGTGCGATGGGCCGGAATTTCTCGATATGAAAGAGATAGACGATGGCCGTGATGGTGAATCCACCCGCGGCCAGACCGACGCCGCACAGGACGTCGAATCCGATCCACAACCCCCACGGATACGTATCCGACAGGTGTGTGACCGATCCGAGGCCGCGCGTGAAACGAACGAACAGCGTGGCCGCCCCGAATCCGACCAGGAGCCAGAACACGGCCCTCCAGAAGCCGAACCGAAGCGCCTTAGTTGGATTCATGACGAACCTCCTCATCAGACCGCGTGGAAGCGCTGATCACGGCTTCGGAGGCGAGACTCTTCCCGCCCTCGACCCGGGCCACTTCCTCCCGACGCTTGGTAATCCACCAGATGGCGAGCAGCAGGGCGCCGCCGATCGAGACGACGTCCGGCACGTGGCTCAGCGCCTCCCACGTCCGCGTGGGGAGCGGGTCGAGCGGCAGGCCGCCCGGCAATCCGATCTGCGCGAACGGAACCGGAGAAAGCATGAGCACCGACGTACCGCCGACTTCGTGCTCGCCGAAGACGTGAGGGTAGTAGGCGTCGGGGTCTTCCTCGATTCGCCTGTGTGCCTCCGCCAGCAGTTCTTCGCGGGTGCCGTAGACGGTCGCCTCCGCCGGGCATGCCTCCGCGCACGCGGGCATTAACCCCTGGGCCTGGCGCGTCGCGCAGAAGTCGCACTTGGCAACGCGCGGCACCGGCTTGTTCCATTCGTAGCGTGGAACGTCGAACGGACAGGCCTGCATGCAGTACCGGCAGCCGATGCACTTCGACGATTCATACACCACCGGTCCGTCTGCGGTCTTCTGCAGTGCGCCCACCGGGCACACGCTGACGCACGTCGGCTCCAGACAGTGCATGCAAAGCTTGCGAACGTAGAGGTCCCCACGCTCGTCCAGAACGGTGAGGGCCGATGCCGAAAGCTCCTTGATCGATTCGATATCCCCCTTGAGGCCGTGGGCCTGCATGCAGGCCTCCATGCAGGCTCCACAGCCGAGGCAGCGTGTGACGTCGATCAAAAGAGATTTTGGTGTGTTTCCCATTTCAACTCCCATCTAGGTCAACAGGAACTCGCCAACCAGACGCTTCCAGTCCTCCTCGGGCAGGTGACGGGCGAAGTCCGTTACCGGCTCGCCGCCGTCCTGCAGCACCGAGCCCGACAGGGCCATCAGGTGCATGTCGAGGTGTGCGCGCGCATCTTCGGTCCAGCGCTGGGCGAGCGTCCCGGACATCAGGTTGCGAAGACCCGACGTCAGGTCGCGCGTCCGCAGCTTGACCAGCCAGCCGCGCGCGTAGGGTTCATCCGTGGCCAGCGAGGAATTCGTCGCCAGCCGTGGATTGACTTCGACGACTTCGCCGGACAGAGGCGCGATGAGATCTGCGCCGCCGACCTCCGACAGGACGCCGAAGGCGGGCTGCCCGGCCTCGAGTCGATCGCCGACGGACGGCAGAACCAGGGCCTTCGCGTGCCCCACCAGGCGACTCGCGAAGTCATCCATTCCGATCGCCGCTGTGTCGGCGCCGAGGGCGCGCACCCAGGTGTGTCCCGGGTGATAGCGCAGATCCTCGGGAAGCTGATAACCGGCGACCCACACGGGTTCCACCGCCGGGATCGGAATCGGATCGGTAACATTGGGCTCGGCCAGTTGCTCCAGGCTGCGGCGACCGAACACGTAGTCGAGCGTCATGAAGACGGTAACCATCAGAAGTACGAGAATGACTGCCATGGCGAACCTCCTTGCTTTCTTTCGCCGACAATTCAGAGAGACAAGTAACGTGCCATGGCGCCGTAGCCGCGTGTGTGCAGCGGCAACTGCATACAATGAGAATGACTTGGGGTGTGGAAGGACGATGCGCGAAGAAACGACAGATGGTCTCGTGCTGTCGATGTTATCGACAACACATCCGAACGTGGGCGCGCTTGCGCGCGTTAATCGCAAGATTCCCGGGAAGTTGGACTGCTGTGGAACCATTCCACACCACCGTAGCGGGAACCCACACCTGCCGTGCGCTTCCTGCCCGGAGGATCCCGAATCGGTGGTTGGCTCCTTGCGGCCCCGGGGCCGCCGTCGTCGAGAACCCTCCATAGAAGTCTCGTCCGATACGTGGAAAAAGTCAACGGATGACGGAGTCGTATTCACGGAATCCGAATCCCACGTCGGGGTGGGCATCTTCCCTCTGCGGTGCGACTTCCACGTGCCCCCGGGCTCGCATCAGGCCCCGGAATGTCCACGGATACCCAAAGACGGGGTGGAATATACCCCCCGACCGTGCTAAAATACCGCTGCTAAGGGCCCATCCAGCGACCAGTCAATCATCGAAGCGGGCCAGGTGTGAGGACCAGCAGTATGTGGTCATGCAGTAGATTCACGCCGCAAGATTCAGTGCACACCAATCCGTCTGGAGGCCTTTCATGACCTCTCGTTCTAACGTTCGCATTGCAGTTCTTGCGTGCGCCCTCGTCCTCGCGGCTTCGGCCGCGTACGCGCTCGATACCCCGACGATTGCGATCGGGGACTCGGGACACGGGAAGCAGGTTCTCACTGTCACCGCGGGGAGCAGCGGTTTGCCCTACGGCTTTACCGTCTGGTGGATGGACGACGCGACGTTCGCGTCGAACAATGGACAGTGGCCTCAGAGCCCCGTGGCCGGACAGGGCTACGCGGTATTCAACGGAACCCCGACGCTCAACACGTGGGGGGGCCAGTACACGTTCGAGCTCGCGCCCGATCAGTCGATCATGATCGAAATCGGCGATCTCCGCCAGGAGACCGGCGTTGCCGGAATGACCGAAGAGTTGAAGTACGGCACGACGTACCACTTCACCACCTTCGCGATCGATCAGAGTGGCGGGGCTGCCAGCCAGCTCAGCGCGACGGTCAGCGCGCAGACGACCGAGAGCACCAATTGCACCTACACGCAGGGCTACTGGAAGAACCACGAGTCCGCGTGGCCGGTGATGTCCCTGATGCTGGGCAACGTCAACTACACCAAGCAGCAGCTCCTGGATATCCTGAACGAGTCGGTGCAGGGTAACGGGCTGGTCAGCCTGGCACACCAGTTGATCGCCGCCAAGCTCAACATCGCCAACGGCGCGGACCCGTCCGCGGCGTCCGCGGCGATCGCGGCGGCGGATGCGCAGATCGGGAATCTGGTCGTGCCCCCGGTGGGCGCGGGTTATCTCGATCCCAGCACCACGAGCATGACGACGCAGACTCTGGACGATTACAACAACGGGATCATCGGACCGGGACATTGCGGAACGGTTCCCGTTCAGTTGAACACCTGGGGCGGCGTCAAGGCTCTGTATCGCTGAACGATCTTTTCAGAGTATTTCGTGACCGGAAGAAGCCCGTCGCCGAATGGCGGCGGGCTTTTTTCCTGCGCGCGTCCCGGCGCCTTCCGAAACGCGCGGCGGATTGGGGCGGCAATCGTTGTCCGGGCACTTGCCCGGATCGCATCGAGCGAGTAGCTTGGAACGAATGATGCCCCGCTGGAGATTCTCGGTCGCCGCACGACTGCGGCTTGCCGTCGCGGCAATGGTCCTCGCGGCGCCCCTCGCGCGGGCGGAGCCACCGGCCCCCTCCAGCGGAGCGGGCGCATCGCAGAGCGATCAGGTTCGGCCGACACTGGTCGCCGACGCGGCCGCCATCGCGCCTGGAACTCCCTTCCGCGTGGCCGTCCGCCTGGCCATGAAGGACGGCTGGCACGTCAACTGGCTCAATCCGGGCGATGCCGGCCTGGCGCCCAGCATCGCGTGGCACCTCCCCGCCGGGTTCAAGGTGGGCACGATCCTGTGGCCCATGCCCCGCCGCGTGCGAACGGGCCCGATCGTCATCTTTGGATACGCCGGCGAGGTGCTGCTCATCGCCGACGTCACCCCGCCCGAGACGATTCGCGAAGGCACGACCGCCCACCTGGCCGCCGACGTGTCCTGGCTCGCCTGCGCCGAATCGTGTGTTCCCGGGGGCGGCTCGGTGGCGCTGGATCTCCCGGTCGAAGCGGCCCCGCGGCCCGATCCCTCGGCGGGGGCCGCCATCGACGCCGCCGAGGCCACGTGTCCGGCGCCCGCGGGAGTGTGGACGGTCAACGCCCGGCTCGACGGACAGGGGAACATCCTGATGGACGTTCAGTCGGCCGAAGGAGGGCGCACCGTGGGCGACGACATCTTCTTCTTTCCCTACGAACCCGGTTACATCGATAACGCCGCCCCGCAGACGGTGTCCGTGCTCCAGGGACTCGGCGGGCGCGCCGCGTATCAGCTTCGAATCGAGCTCTCGCGTCTGACCGCCACCGTGCCGTCACGCGTGTCGGGCATCCTGACTTCGAAACAGGGGTGGTCGGACGGGAGCGCGACACCCGGCGCCATCGAGGTCGACGTCCCCCTGTCGCGTTGATCGTTCAGGCAGGCAACTCACTCGAACCCACAACCCCGGGAGGAACTCATGCACATCCGTGGAATTCGATTGGCGATGGCCGCAGTCGTCGCCCTGACTATCGCACTGCCCGCCGTGCTCGTCGCGGGCGGTGAAGGCGACACCGGTGCCGCGATCGAGAAGAAGGCACCGGACTTCTCGCTGACCGGAATCGACGGCAAGACCTACAAGCTGTCCGACTACGCGGGCAAGTACGTCGTGCTGGAGTGGAACAACTTCGACTGTCCGTTCGTGAAGAAGCATTACGGCTCCGGCAACATGCAGGCCCTGCAGAAGAAGTACGTCGACAAGGGGGTCGTGTGGTTTACGATCTGTTCGTCGGCTCCCGGCAAGCAGGGCTACTACGAGACGAATCCCCTCAAGAAGATGGTCGCGGAGCGCAAGATAGCCTCGACCGCATACCTGCGCGACCCCGACGGCACCGTGGGTCGTCTGTACGGCGCCAAGACGACGCCGAACATGTTCGTCATCAACCCCGAGGGCGTGCTGATCTACGCCGGGGCCATCGACGACAAGCCGTCGACCAACCAGGCGGATATCAAGGGCGCCACCAACTACGTGGCGTCCTGCCTGGACGCCGCCATGGCCGGAAAGGCGGTCCCGACCTCCTCGACGGCCTCCTACGGCTGTTCGGTCAAGTACGCCGACTGACTTGCCGGCCCGGGGGCGGCCCTCGCCGCCCCCTCGCCCGGCGGTTGACACAAGTAGATATAATGCAATATAGTTAGGACCGTCATCGACCCCCCGATGATGGTCCTTCATGCGCACGACCTGGCTTCTCTTCTCGCTCTGCATCGTGGTCGGTGGGCTCGTCCTGCACGACGGGCACGCGGGCCCGCGTACGCTCAATTTCACCATTTCAACCCCCGGGGATCGGATCGCACTCGCGACCGGACCGGACGGAACCACGATCACGGGTCGCGACGAAAACGGTGCGGCGCTTCCCGCACTCGGGGATACCGGCCGTCCCGCCCTCCCGATGCGGGTGGTCAACGTTCTGGTGCCGCGCGGCGAGCGCGTCGGACGCGTGTACGCCCGGTCGACGCGATCGACGACGCTGGCGCGCGACGTTTCCGTCGCCCTGGCCCCACCACCGTCCGCACCGCCGGATGCCCCCGCACCCGCGGTGCTCCCCGCCCCTGCTGCGCCGCTCGCTCCCGATGCGGGTGGCCCGGCGTTCCCCTCGGAACTGGTCCGGTACGCCGGCACCGGATCGTGGAACGGGTACCAGATCGCGAGCGTCATGGTCTTCCCCGTGCGCGTCGAGGGCGGCGACGTCGTGGTTCACACGGACATCGAGCTCACCGTCGAGCTGGAGGCGGACGCCGCGCCCGCAATTGCAAAGCGTGCGGGACGGATGACCGTGGAGGCGCAGCGCGGGGTGGAATCGACGCTTCGAACGCTGGTGCTCAATCCCTCCGACGAGTCCTCCTACCCGCCGATCGCGCCCGAGCCCCTCGCGGGCGCGTTCAACCCATCGTCGGTCCCGTCGCTCGAAGGAAGCCCCGTGGAATACGTCATCGTGACCACGCCCGCGCTGGCACCGTCCTTCGAGCCCTTCGCCGACTGGAAGACCGCCAAGGGTGTTCCCACCGTCGTCAGGACCGTGGACTGGATCACGGCGAACTATCGCCGGGGCGCGGACACGGCGGAGACGATCCGGTTCTTCCTGCAGGACGCGTACGCCAACTGGGGCACCCGGTACGTTCTGATCGCGGGCGACACGCAGGACGTCCCGGTTCGCTACTTCTACAGCACGTACTACTACGGCGGCACACTGATCCCGACGGATATGTACTATGCCGCCCTCGACGGCGATTTCAACGCGGATCACGACGCTCTGTTCGGCGAGCAGCCCGCCGACGCACCCGACCTGTGGCCGGAGCTCAATGTGGGGCGGCTCCCCGTCTCGACTCAGCAGGTGGCGGACTCCCTCATCACCAAGATCATGCGCTACGAGACCGCGCCGGCGGCCGACTACACCGACAAAGTCATGTTCCTGGCCGAGGTTCTGCTGCCGTCGCCCTGGGCTCCAGGACAGACGATTCAGCTCAACGGCGCCGATATCGCGAACTACGTGTACGCCTCGAAGGTGATGGATCCGTCCCGCCGTATCGCCCGGCTGTACGAAACGCCCTCATCGTATTCCGGGTCCGTCCAGGAGTCGCGGCAGGCCGCGATCGACTCGATGGAAGCGGGATACAACCACGTCTTCCACATCGGCCATGGCTACCGGTTCAACATGCACTGCGCGGATGACAACATCGCCGTTCCCGACGCGGATGCCATGGCCAATCCGCACCGGCCATTCAATCTCTTCATGCTCAATTGCACGGCCGCGGCGTTCGACTTCGATTGTCTCGCCGAGCACCTGCTTCGCAATCCCAGCGGCGGTGCCGTTTCGGTGATCGGCGCTTCCAACAGCACGTTCGCGGAGGTCACCTCGTATTACATGGCCAGCTACGCCGGCAACGTCTTCCAGAACGACATCGTACACATCGGCGAGGCGTTCACACTCTCGCGCATGCCGCGAACGCCTCAGGCGGAGATCGGCGACAACATCGACCTCTGGACGCACTATATCTACTGCGCGCTGGCGGACCCGGAGATGCCGCTCGTGACGGGAACGATCCGGCACGCCACCGTCATGCTGCCGGATTCGGTCATCGCGGGCTCCAATACCATCCCGGTATCCGTGAGCGTGAATGCGGTCCCCGAGGATTCGGCGACCGTCTGCCTGTTCAAGGAGGGCGAGGACTACCGGATCATGGCCACCGACGTGAACGGGGCGGCTTCCTTCACCTTCAACACGCCGACTCCCGGCTTCATTCGCGTAGTCGTCAGCGGAAGGAACCTGGCCCGGTACGAATCGACGATCAAGGTCGCGGCGGCGACCGGTCCCCTGCTGGCGGTCGACGGCGTCAGCGTCGACGATGACTCCGTGGGCGGAACCGACGGAAACGGCGACGGGATCGTGGACGCGGGCGAAACCGTGGACCTCCTGCCCACCATCCACAACACCGGGGGGACCGCGTCGGCGGCGGCCACCGCGTATCTTCTCGGCGCTCCGGCGCACGTGACCATCCAGACCAGTTCGACGCCGGTGGCGTCCCTCGCCCCCGGCCAGGCCGCACCGGCGGGAAGTCCGTGGCGGATCCATGTCGACACGTCGGCACCGGATGAATTCGTCGCGGGGTTCAACGTCGGAATCGTCAGTGGGCCGCTGCTGTGGACCGGCTCTTTGGCGAAGGTGGTTCATGCACCGAAGCTCGAGGTTACCGGGGTGCGCAAGAGTGACGAAGCGCCGTACGGCAACGGAGACGGCATCATCACCAACGGTGAATCCTTCCTGCTGTGGGTCAGCATCAAGAACTACGGGACCGGGCAGGCGGACGGCCTCACCGCGCTGCTGGGCTCCCTGAGCGGCGGGGCCACGGTGACCCAGAGCGCGTCATCGTATTCCGCCCTCGGCGCCCTGGTCGAAGGCGAGAACACCGTGCCCTTCGTGCTCAACGAGGCCGACGTTTCCCTGAACAATCCACTCGAGCTGACGGCCATCGATTCGCGCGGGCGCGTGCTCACCCATGACATGGAGCTGCGCGAGCCGGTGACACCCGAGATTCAGGCCGTGGACGCCAGCCTCGGCGTCGACCGTCTCCTGGTGTCGTGGGATGCGAGCCCGTCTCCCGACGTGGCCGGTTACCGCGTGTACCGGTCGACGTCGTCGTCGGGTCCCTTCGGGCTGGCGAGTCCCGACGTGGTCCATCACACGCTCTTCACCGACGACGGGCTGGCGCCCAACACGCGTTACTACTACACCATTACGGCGGTGGATACTTCGGGCAACCAGGGCCCGCAGTCGCCCGTCACCGGCGCGTCGACCAACCCGCCCCAGCTTACGGGCTGGCCCAACGTGGTCGCGGACGTGTCCGCGAACTCGCCCGCCGTCGGCGACATCGACAGCGACGGCCGCAAGGAAGTCGTGATCGGCAACGACGTCATGTACGCGTGGCACCCCGACGGCTCCGAGGTGATCGACGGCGACGGCCAGCCGCTGACGTGGGGAATCCTCTCGGTCCAGGGCTCCGGCTTCATCGGCCCGGCCGCGCTGGCCAAGCTGGACTCCAACTTCGGACTGGATATCGTGGCCGCGGCGTATACGTCGCGCGAGGTCTATTGCTTCAACGGTCAGGGCAACCCGCTGCCCGGCTGGCCGCGCCCGACAATCGACTACGTGCGCGCCAGCGTCGCCGTGGGGGACCTCGACGGCGACGGCAATCTCGAGATCGTGGCCGTGGATCAGAACGCCTACCTCTACGCGTGGCATACCGACGGCACGGAGGTGATCGACGGCGACCTCAACCCGGCCACCGACGGGGTATTCAAGCGGCTCCCACCCACGAGCCAGTGGCAGTATCAGGCCCCGGCACTGGCGGACATCGATGGAGATAACAAGGACGAGATCATCATCCCCACCCAGGACATGAAGCTCTACGTGTTCAACGGGGATGGGAGCGACGTCCCCGGATGGCCGCGAACGCTGCCCAGCTACGCCGGTGGCGGCGTCGCGGTGGGTGACATCGACAACAACGGGGACCTCGAAATCGTCGTGACCGTCCGGGGGACCGGAGAGATGTACGCGCTTCACCACGACAACACGCTGCTGTGGACGCGGTGGATCAATACCAACCTCTTCTTCAATCCCTCGCCCGCGCTGGCCGATCTTACCGGTGACGGGAAACTCGAAGTCGTGGTTCCGTCCAGCAACGGGAAGATCTATGCGGTCCAGTACAACGGATCGGACGCGCCGGGATGGCCGGTCACGTATTCCACCAAGACCTACACGGAGTCGTCACCGGTCATCGCGGATGTGACCGGCGACGGAGTCGTCGACGTGTTGCTCGGAGACGAAGGCAAGTTCATCAACGGATGGAGCGCGACGGGCGTGCCGCTGGACGGCTTCCCCCTCGTCATCAAGGATTCGGTGCGGGGAACACCGTCCATCACCGATCTCGACGGTGACGGCGACGTCGACATCGTCCTGATCGGGTACGATCGAACGGTCTACGTGTGGGACCTGAGCGCCCCGTGGAATCCCGCCCATGCCCCGTGGCCGATGTTCCACGCCAACCTCCACCGAAACTGCCAGCACGGATTCGTCGTGGCGACGGCGGTCGGCGGCGGCGGCACACGCCCGGCCCCGGCCTTCGCGCTGGATCAGAACCACCCCAACCCGTACAACCCGACCACGACCATCGGCTTCGAGCTGTCGGCGGGCGCATCGCGCCCGGTGTCACTCGTCGTCTACGACGTCACCGGCGCCCGGATTCGCACGCTGATAGACCGCTCCATGACGGCGGGCCGGCACTCGGTGGAATGGGACGGGCGCAACGACGCCGGCTCGGCGGTTGCGTCCGGCGTCTACTTCTACCGTCTCGCCGAGCCGGGCCACGTCTTCACCCGCAAGATGGTTCTGCTGAAGTAGCCCCTACCGGGCGAGCTCCTCGACCGTGGCGGTCAGGAACTTCCAGAACGTCGCGACGCTGGGCACGTTGACGCGCTCCGCCGGCGAGTGGGGCGCCTCGATCCACGGACCGATCGACACCATGTCGATCCCCGGGAGCTTCTCCCCGATCACCCCGCACTCGAGCCCGGCGTGAACCGCCTTCAGCTCGGGCGCCTTCCCCAGCACGGTCTCGTGCACGCGGCGCGTCAACGCCAGCAGCTCCGACTGCAGGTCCGGCTTCCAGCCCGGGTACGGCTTCTCATGCTCGACCGTGCCGCCCGCAAGCTGCATGACCGCGTCGATCCGGCCTCGAACCGCGTCGAGCGCGGACCGGATGGGGCTGCGCTCGCTCACGAGGACGTCGATGGACGCATCGGACGTGCGGACGGACGCCAGATTGCTCGACGTCTCCACCAGCCCCGGCACCTCCACGCTCATCTCCTCGACTCCGTGCGGAATGAGCGCGAGTGCCGCGAGGACACGGGCGCTCCAGTCCGCCGTCAGCACCTTCGACGTCCGGGTGACCACGGTCGACCGGACTGTGAACTCGGGATCCGCCGGCGCGAGCTCGGCGGCGATCGCCGCCCCTTCCTCGCGGACGGCGCGCGCCAGCGCGTCCGCATCGGCCGCGGCCACGGCGCACAGCGCCTTCGCCTCGCGCGGGATGGCATTGTGCGCGTTCCCGCCTTCTATGCTCGCGAGGCGGACGCTCGCCGGACCCGCGCGCAGAATCCTCACCAGCTCGCGGATGGCGTTTCCCCGATGAAGGTGGATCTCCATGCCGGAATGACCACCCCGCAGGCCCGACACCACGACCTCGACGAACGTCGAGCCCGCGGGAGCGTCTTCGCGTTTGACGGGGAGCGAGAGATTCGAGTTCCCCCCGCCCGAACAGCCAATGTAGATCGCACCCAGCTCCTCGGTGTCCAGATTGAGGAGGCGGCGTCCGGTGACGATCGACGGATCCAGCTGCGCCGCGCCGTTGAGGCCGGTCTCTTCGTCGACCGTGACCAGGATCTCGAGCGGTCCGTGCGTGACCGCGGGGTCGTCGGCCAGGGCAAGGGCGGCCGCCAGGCCGACGCCGTTGTCGGCGCCGAGCGTCGTACCCTTCGCCACCAGCCAGTCTCCGTCGCGATCGAGCTCAATGGCGTCCTTCATGAAATCGAACGAGACGCCCTCGTTCTTCTCGCACACCATGTCCATGTGCGCCTGAAGAACGACCCTGGGCGCCTTTTCGTGACCCTTCGACGCGGGCACGTCGATGACGACATTGCCGGCTTTGTCGACCCGCGTCTCGAACCCGTGCTCGCGGGCCCACTTCAACAGGTGGTCGCGGATCTTGCCTTCGTGCCGCGACGGCCGCGGCACCTTGCGGATGCCGTCGAAGTGATTCCAGAGGTGGCGGGGTTCGAGCGTATCGATGGTCATGACAACTCCTCGGGTTGGATGGAAGCGCGACGCGCCCGGCCTGATCGCCGGGCGCGCCGCATCGGGCTTGAAATCAGAACGGGTCGGGAACCTCGACCTTCTGGTCGATGATGACCTGGATGCCGAGCCACGCCCGCCAGTCGAAGATAATGTGGTCCACCGGTGTCGGCGCCGGAGTGACGGAGCCGTTCACAACGGTGAACACGAGCACCGGGGTCTGTCCGCTCAGGAAATCGCTGAGCGCCTGGTTCATGAGATTGACGGCGGCCGATCCCAGCGTCGCCGGGATCTTCCTGCCCAGCGCGCCCTGGATCGATTGTGACGTGTAGCTGAGCACCGTCTCGGTCTGCGTTCCGTAGGTGACCTGAATCTCTCCACTGATTGTCCAGTCGGCGTGCGGCGGGAAGTCGACCACCCCGTAGCTCGCCGACGTGACGTGCGCCGACTTGATGTGGGCGACGTTATAACCGTTCTTGTCCAGGAGATCCTGGATCTCCTTACCGATCTCGACGACGACCGGGGTGGCCCAGGTCGTGCTGGCCTGGTCCTCGTGGAAGTCATAGGATGTCTCCGACGTGAGGACGATGTCGAGCACCTTCTCCTCGAGGCAGCCCGGGACGGCGAGCGCGACGAGACCCGCGGCCATCAGAACAGATATGATTGTCCGTTTCATGTCTCACACGCTCCTTTCTAGCGAGCCACGTTGCCGAGCGCGAGCCCGAACGAGAAGCTGCTGGTGTTTGCGAAACTGTAATCCGCCCACAACTGGCCGGCGACGAAGTTGAGACCGGCGCCCAGCGTGAAGCGCATCGTGTTGTCCGCCTCCATGGACACCGACTGGGCGTTGCCGTTGCCGTCGTCGTAGGCGACGTCGACGCTGAGCGTCTCGTACGCGAGCGCCGCGTACGGCTCGAGCGTCATGAAGCCGACCGGCGCCCGCCGGCTGGCCTGCACCTGGGCGGAGAACGCGTCGGTCGATACGAAGTCGCCGCCGGACGGGTTCTCGCCCACGCTGAAGGTCTGCCACATGATGCCCGCCGTCAGGTCGACGGGCGGCGCCTCGCCCATGTACTGCGAGATGCTGTGGCGTCCGCCGATACCGAACATGGCCACCTTGCCCACATCCGAATCGCCGGTTTCGTAGGCCACCCAGCGGAGGATCGCCTCGGTCCCGGAGAACGACGAGAGGCGCAGCTGGGGGACGGCGAGGCCGAAGGAATTCAGGTCCAGCCCGCCCGGGAACGCAAACTGGGCGCCGCCGGACCCATCCACGACCACGGCACTGCCGTCGCCCACGACCGTGGGAACCTTCATGGATGCGGGAGGCTGGAAACTCCCCTCGGTGCTGGCGGTAAACGACCTGTCGGTATCGTCGAAAAAGACGCCCATGACGGGCACTTCGAGCGACAGGTGGAAGCTGGTACTCGGAATATATGCCGAGTACCCGAATGAGCTGTTCAGCGTGGCGCCGAACGCGTTGACGAGCGGCTGGAGATAGCCCTCCGCGTTCGCGCCTGTGTAGACGGAAATCTGGTTCTGGACCGCGCCATCCGCACGGCTTGCAGTCGGGCTGCAAAACGCGATGAGCGCGGTGAGAACAGATATCCCGCCGGTTCGGGTAAGCGGGTGCATCGAATCCTCCTGCAGGAAAAGGACAACTGCGCCTGTGAGGGGGAGCCTAGCACGGCCCCGGGACCGCTTTCAACCCGCGCGGGGGCATGGCAACACGCGGACCTCGCGGCGCCGGCAGGGGGGTCGATCTATCCCGAGGCGCGCCCGCGCATCGTCAGCGGCTGACCCGTCGCAGCCACGACGCTCCGCCACAGGTAGCTCTCCGGATGGATGTGCTTGCGTCCGCGCGTGGTGAGTTGAATGGGAACGTGGACATAAACACCGTGCCACAGGCCGATGACCACGTCGGTCTTGCCCGCCATCCCGGCGTGAACGGCGTTGCGGGCCAGATTGTCGCAGAAGATGGCGTCCGCCGCGTTCGCCTTGACGCTGCGGATCATGTAGCTCGGATCGATGTACTTCATCGAGAAGATGTGCCCGCGCGCACGGAGGTAGCGCGCGATCTCACCGCGCAGGAACACGCCGATGTCGTGCGGAACCGGGTTTCCGGAGGCGTCGAATTCCCGCGTGGAATCCGGGAAGAACTTCTGCCCCGCCCCCTCCGCGACGACGATCACCGCGTGACGATGTCTGAGCAGCCGTCGTTCGAGACAATCGAAGAACCCGCCGTCGCCCTGCAGGTCGAACGGCACCTCGGGAACCAGGCAGAAATTCACCTCCATGCTGGCCAGCGTGCCGTACGCGGCGATGAAGCCCGAATCGCGCCCCATCACCTTGACCAGCCCGACCCCGTTGACGGTACCGATGGCCTCGACGTGCGCGCCGTCGACGGCCTGGCGCACCACCTCTACGGCGGTATCGAAACCGAAGGTCTTGTAGACGAACGGAATATCGTTGTCGATCGTCTTCGGGATCCCGATGATGGCAATGCGCGCGCCGCGACGCGTCAGTTCCTCCCAGATGGCGTGCGCGCCCTTCAACGTGCCGTCCCCGCCGATGCAGAAGAGGATGTCGATCTTCATTTCGATGAGACGATCGACGATGACCGACGCCTCCTCGCCTCCCCGGGACGTACCCAGCATCGACCCGCCTTCGTTGTGGATGGTGCGGACCGCCTCGTAGGTCAATGGAACCGGATCGAAGCCGCGCGCCGGGTTGATTCCCCGGTAGCCGTAGCGGAAACCGACGATGTCACGCACGCCGTAGAGAAAATGCAGCTCCAGAACCAGCGAGCGAATGACGTTGTTGACGCCCGGGGAGAGCCCGCCGCAGGTCACCACGCCGACGCGGGTCCGCGCCGGCTCGAAGAAGATGCGATCCCGCGGGCCGGCGCGCTCCAGGAACAGGTGCGAGTCGAAGTCGCCGTCCTCTTCACCCGCGATGCGGTAGAGGACGCGTGTCTTGTCGGGGACGTAATGCGCGAGGCCGTCCCCCACGTAGGGAGACAGCCCCAGCGGCGAGGGTACGGTGCATTCGCCGAGAGACTTAACGACGAATTGTTCGGGAGTGAGACCGTGCGACATAGAAGTGACGCCGGCCGGTTTCCCGGCCGGCTACCACCTGAAACACACAAGAAATCGGACGCCCTGCGTCCACGGATTTCGAGCGTCCTATACGAGACCCTCGTCCAGCATGGCGTCGGCGACCTTCATGAAACCGGCGATGTTGGCGCCGTCCACGTAGTTGCCCTTGCGCCCGTGCTTGTCCGCGGCTTCGACACACGCGCCGTGAATGTTCTTCATGATGCCATGAAGGCGTGAATCGACCTCTTCGCGCGTCCACGCGTAGCGCATCGAGTTCTGGGACATCTCGAGCCCCGATACCGCCACGCCGCCGGCGTTGGCCGCCTTGGCGGGGTGAAAGAGAACGCCCGACTCGTGGAAGACGTGAATCGCTTCCGGAGTCGACGGCATGTTCGCACCCTCCGAGACAAACTTGACGCCGGCCTTGACGAGATTATTGGCATCCTTGCCGTTGATCTCGTTCTGCGTGGCCGAGGGGAACGCGCCGTCGGCCTTGTGGGCCCACAGCGGGTTGTGGTCGGCGCCGGGGTCGATCTTGGTGAATACCGCCTCTTTGAACTTGTCGGCGTATTCCCGGATGCGCCCACGACGGTTGTTCTTCAGATCCATGACGAACTCGAGCTTCTTCTTGTCGATGCCCTTCTCGTCGTAGATGTAACCGTCGGAATCGGACAACGTCACCGGACGGGCGCCCAGCTGCAGCAGCTTTTCGACCGTGTACTGGGCGACGTTTCCCGAACCCGACACGAGGCAGGCCTTGCCCTCCATGGACATCTTGTTGTGCGCAAGCGACTCCGCCGCGAAATACACGCACCCGTACCCGGTCGCTTCCGGCCGGATGAACGAGCCACCCCAGGCGAGGCCCTTCCCCGTCAGCGTGCCCGTGAATTCGTTGCGAATACGCTTGTACTGACCGAACATGAACCCGATTTCCCGCCCGCCCACGCCGATGTCACCGGCCGGAACGTCGGTGTTGGGACCGATGTGCCGGCAGAGCTCGGTCATGAACGACTGGCAGAAGCGCATCACTTCGTCGTCGCTCTTGCCCTTGGGATCGAAATCCGATCCACCCTTGCCGCCGCCCATGGGCAGCGTGGTAAGCGCGTTCTTGAACACCTGTTCGAAGGCGAGGAACTTCAGAATGCCTAGATTCACGGACGGATGGAAACGCAGTCCACCCTTGTACGGACCTATGGCGCTGTTCATCTCGATCCGGAATCCGCGATTGACGTGGACGTCGCCTTTGTCGTCCAGCCACGGTACGCGGAACATAATGACCCGCTCGGGTTCCACGATACGCTCGAGTATCTTCTTCTTGCGATACTCGGCCTTCTTCTCCATCAGGGGAGCGACCGATTCGGCCACTTCCTCGACGGCCTGGTGGAACTCGGGTTGCTGCGGGTCCTTGGCCTGGACCCGCGCCATGAGGTCGGATACATACGCGGACATTGGAAAGGCTCCTTTCATTGCGGCCGTTTCCGGACCCTGGTGGCGTGGATATCGCGATTGTTGGGCGCAACGATAGGCGCCTGGCGAGCCACCGGGCGAATCCGGCTTGCACCGAGACTACGGTAAAGCGGCGACGGCGACAAGGACGGACTCGGGGCAAGGGCGCAACTACTGGAGCCGGAGCACCGCCCCGTAGTTGCCGGCGAAGGTGACCGCGCGCGCCCCCCCGAAGACCCCCTCCAGCGTCAGGTTGGTGGGGGCGTCGAGCGCTTCCCATGCGCGCCCGTCGAAGTGAACGACGACGCCGTCGCGCCCGCAGGCGTAGACATCCCACGCCGATCGCGCCCATGCGCCGAGCAGCGTCGCGTCCGTGGGGGCCGGCACACTGTGCCATGTGACGCCGTTGAACACGATTACGGTGCCGGATTCGCCCACGGCAACCACCGAGCCTGCAGAACCGCACACGGACGTGAGCAATCGGTCGGTGGGAACCGGGACCGTCCTCCAGGCGCCGTCCTCCAGCCGCAGCACGGTGCCGCGCGTCCCGACCGCGATCGCACCGCCCGCGGGATCCCCGTGGATGGCCAGCAGTCCCTGGTCGGTGCCCGACGCCATGGGTTCCCACCGCGTTCCGTCGAAGCGCAGCACGGTTCCGCCGGCGCCCACGGCCATGGCCGATCGCGGGCCCCATACCCAGACCCCGTCGAGCTCCGCGCCGGTGCCGGATTCGACCGGCTCCCACGACGCTCCGTCGTAGCGCAGGATGCGGCCGCGCGACCCCACGGCGAAGGCGTGCGCGGGATCGCTTCCGTGGACGTCCGCGAGCCGGTCGACGACGCCCGTCGGCACACTCGCCCATCCGCCCCCGCCGCGCATCAGCACGGTTCCGAACGAGCCCACCGCGACCAGCGGATCGTCCCCGGGTCCCCAGATCGCCGAGATCACGGGCACGGGGCCGCGGTTGAGCGAGCGCCATCGCGCGCCGTCGTAGCGCCGCAGGAGGCCGACTCCGCCGACCACCACCAGCGAGGACGCATCGCCCCAGACCTCCCAGAGCTCGTCGTTGGCGCCGCCGTCCAGCGACGTCCACCCCGACCCGTCGTAGTGGAGCACGGTGCGCCGGTTCCCGGCCGCGTAGACGTCGGCGGGACCGCGCCCCCACACGCTCTGCAGCTTGTCGGTGGCCGGATTGGGCATCGTCCCCCACGCCGTCCCGTCGAAGTGGAGGATGGCGTGCGCGTCCCCCACCGCAAAGACGTCCTGCGGACCGCTGCCCCAGATCGCACGGAGGTCGCGGGCCGTGACACTCGTCGCCGGCGTCCACGATGTGCCGTCGTAGTGCAGCACGACACCCGCTTCTCCGACGGCCCACGCATCGCCGGGCCCCGACGCCCACACGCCGCGGAGGATCACCCCGGTGCCGCTGTCCATCGGCGTCCACGCGCGGCCGTCGAAACGCAGGATCGTCCCCGCCTCGCCGCTGGCGAACGCGCACGTGTCGGAAACGGCAAACACGCTCCACAACGTGCCGGCCGCCGGGCTGGCGACGGGCACCCAGGATCGATCGCGCCGCTCGAGAATGGCGCCGCCCTCGCCGACCGCGAGGACGAACGCCGCCGACGCGCCGTGGACGTGGTAGAGGCGGTGTCGCGTGGGCGAGTCGATGACGGACCACCCGGTTCCGTCGTCGTGCAGGATGGTGCCGGCATCCCCGACCGCGATCACGTCGCCGGGCCCGGAGCCCCAGATGCCGAAGAGGAAGTGCGGCTGCGGGAGAGGGTTCTCCCACGTCCACGTGGCCGGCACCGACGGCGCCGGCACGCGCGCCGGATCGCCGCCCGTCCCGCACGCCACGACGAGGGCCACGGCGGCGAGCATCCCGGTCGCCGTCAGACGACGAGGCGCCACACCTGTGCGACCACGAAGCACACCGCGAGACCGAGGATCAACGGCAGCACCGTCGCGACCGTCGTCCATTTTCGCGAGCGCGTTTCCTTGTAGATGGTGAAGATCGTCGTGCTGCACGGATTGTGGAGCAGGCTGAACAACATCAGGTTCACGCCGGTCAAAAGCGTCCAGCCTCCGGCGTGGAGGATGTGCGAGACGTCGGACGAAGACCCGGGATCGAACATCACGCCCGCGCCCGCACCGCCCGCGAGCCCCGCGGTCATGACGGTCAGCATCAGCACGGTGGGAATGACGATCTCGTTGGCCGGGATCGCGACGACGTAGGCCAGTAGAATGACCCCGTTGAGCCCGATCAGGATGCCGAACGGATTGAAGAAATCGATGAGATAGTGCGCAACGCTTGCGCCGCCGACGTGGATGTTGCCCAGCAGCCAGATCGCCGCGCCCGCGGGTGCCGCGAAGACGACGGCGCGCCACAGCACGATGAGCGTGCGATCGATGACCGAGGTGTAGAGCGTGTGCAGGACGCGCGGCGGCCGGTACGGCGGCAGCTCCAGGCTGAACGACGACGGCTCGCCCCGGAGCATCGTGCGCGAGAGGAACCACGACACGGCGAAGGTGGTGGCGATCCCGAGCAGCGCGACCGAGACCACCGCCGCCGCCGACGTGAAGCCCGCCATGCGCGCCGGCACCAGCGCCCCGACGAAGATGGTGGCGATGAGGATCTGTGTGGGCCAG
>CAZCQM010000007.1:0-34371 GCA_964500785.1 uncultured bacterium | reverse complement strand
ATGAACATCATCGGCTGCCTGGACGTGCCCACGTCGGGGACGTATTCGCTCGAAGGGCAGATGGTGGCCGGGATGTCGGAGTACCAGCTGGCCGAGATCCGGAACCGGCTCATCGGATTCGTGTTCCAGACCTTCAATCTGATTCCGCGCGCCAACATTTTTCACAACGTCGAGCTGCCGCTGATCTACGGCGGGGTCTCCAAGAGCGAACGTCATGCACGGGTCGAGCAGGCGATCGCGCGCGTGGGACTGGCCGATCGCATGAAGCACAAACCGAACGAGCTCTCCGGGGGGCAGCGGCAACGCGTCGCCATCGCACGGGCGCTCGTGTTCAACCCGTCCATCATCCTGGCGGACGAACCGACCGGGAATCTGGACAGCAAGACCGGAGACGAGATCATGGCGGTGCTCGACGAGCTGCACGATGCGGGCCAGACCATCGTCCTGGTGACGCACGAGGACTACATCGCGGAGCACGCGCAGCGCGTCATCCGGCTGAAGGACGGCATGGTCGAAAGCGACGTCTCGACGGGACGGGGCGCGCCACGCGCCTCCGAGCCGACGATGTGACGTGCGTAGAGCGGAGGGACCGGCTGTGGGTCGCAAGAGACTGGCACTCGATCTGGGAGAATCGCTCCAGATCGCCCTGCGGGCGCTCCAGGCCAACAAGGCGCGCGGGGCCCTGACCACGCTCGGCATCATCATCGGGATCGTCGCCGTCATCCTCACCATGACGGCCGCCAACGGGCTGCAGACCACCTTTCGCCAGAGCTTCTCGGCGGTGGGAGCCGACGTGATCTACGTCTCGCGCATGCCGTGGGTCATCATGAACGACTTCTTCCTCTACCGGAACCGACCCCAGATCGATCTCCGGCAGGCCGAGGAGCTGGCGCACAAGCTCCGCGGGAAAGCGATCGTCAATCCCAGCATGAATGCGCGCCGGGACGTGAAATATCGATCGGAGATCCTGGAGGGTATCACCGTCATCGGCACGAGCGAGAAGCAGACGTTGATCGGCAGCGCCCAGCCCCAGACCGGCCGCTTCATCACCGAGTTCGACGTCACCTACAAGAAGAACGTGTGTGTGATCGGCACGGAGGTGCGCGACGGACTCTTTGGAACCGCCAACCCGATCAATCAGGAGATCAAGGTCGGGCGTTCGACGTTCCGGGTCGTGGGTGTGATGGAAAAGCAGGGCGGGAGCTTCCTCGGGGGTCCGAATTTCGACCGGCAGGTCTTCATCCCCATCAGTTCCTTCGTGAAGGCGTTCGGGGGCGATCACGGGCGCCAGAACGTCAACCTGGCCGTCAAGGCGCCGAGCCAGGACGCGCTGGCGGACCTGGAGTTCGAAGTGATCGGGGAGATGCGGAAGATCCGCCAGCTCCGGCCTACGGAGCCGGACAACTTCTCGATCAACAAGCTCGACACGCTGGTGGGCGCGTTCAACAACGTCATGGGTGTCGTCCTGATCGTGGGCCTGGTGATCACGGGCATATCGCTGTTCGTCGGTGGGGTGGGGGTGATGAACATCATGTTCGTCTCCGTGACCGAGCGGACCCGGGAGATCGGCATCCGAAAGGCCATCGGCGCCAAGCCGCACAGCATCCTGTTCCAGTTCCTGTTCGAGGCGGCGGCCATCTGCCTGATGGGCGGGCTGATCGGGATCGCCGTGGCGTCGATTCTGACCGCGGTGATCAACGCGGTGCTCATGCCGGCCAGCGTGTCGGTGGCCATCCTCGTCATCGCCATCCTGGTGTCGATCGGCGTGGGTGTGCTGGCGGGGTTCGTGCCGGCGTATCGCGGCGCGCGGCTCAATCCCATCGACGCGCTCCGCTACGAATAGAGGTGACCGACGTGCGTGCTTCCGAGCTGCTCTCCATGTCGACCGGGGCGATCCTGAGCAACAAGCTCAGGTCGATCCTGACACTGGTAGGCATCGTTGCCGGCGTCGCGTCGATCATCGCCGTGATGACGGCGATCTCGGTCGTCCAGTCGACGATGGAGAAGGAGATGAGTGTGCTCGGCGCCCAGGTCTTCCAGGTCCAGAAATGGCCGGCTGGATTCAACTCCCCCGAGCAGCGGCGCAAGGCGATGCACCGGCCTCCGCTGACCGTCGAGGACGCCAATGCCATCCGTGAGCAGGTGGGTACCGCGGACCTGGTCGGCGCGGAGCTATGGGACTTCGGTTTCAAGGTGGAGTACCGGGGTGAAAGCACCAACCCCAACGTCTCCATCTGCGGAGGGACACCCGAGTACCCGCCGAACAACACGCACTACGTGGGACTGGGTCGGAACATCTCGCAGATGGACGTGAAGAGCGGCCGCAACGTGGCCGTCATCGGCTACGCCATCGGGCAGAAGCTGTTTCCATTCGTCGACCCGATCGGAAAGGAAATCCGACTCGACGGCCGCAAGTACCAGGTGGTCGGGGTGTTCGACGAGAAGAAGTCGGCGTTCGGTTCGAATTTCGACAACTACGTGCTGATCCCGATCACCGCGTTCTTGAACACCTACGGCATGGTCAACAAGGACGGATTCGACCGCTCGGTCAACATTACTGTGCGGGCGAAGTCGCCCGCGCTCATGCAGGACGCGATGGAGGAGACGCGGCAGGTGCTGCGCCGCAAGCGGGGGCTCCGGCCGAACGAGGAAGATAACTTCGAGTTCTTCAACAGCGAGAGCCTCATCACCCAGTTCAACGAGATGACGGTCAAGGTCAAGGTCGCCGCCTTCGTCATCGGGATCATCGCGTTGATCGTGGCCGGCATCGGCATCATGAACATCATGCTCGTGTCGGTCACGGAACGTACCAAGGAGATCGGTATCCGCAAGTCGATCGGCGCCCGGCCCGCCAACATCCTTGCCCAGTTCCTGCTGGAAGCCGTCATTCTCTGCAACATCGGCGGCGTCATCGGGATCGTCGTGGGCTTCGGCCTGGGGAACGTCATTACCGCCTTCACCTCGTTCGAGGCCAACGTTCCCGTACACTGGGCGTTCATCGGCCTCGCCTTCTGCTCCGCGGTGGGGATCGGCTTCGGGTTGCTCCCCGCGACGCGGGCGGCCCGCCTCCGTCCCATCGACGCCCTTCGCTACGAGTAGCGGCCCCACCAGGCCCGGGACGGGTACCTCGGCCGAAGGTCCGGCCGGGCAAAAGTTTTTGTTTGGCGGACCGGAACCCACGACCTAATATTCTGTTACGGGTACGGCGTGGCTGGCCGCCCCGGATTGCGCCGACCAGGCGGGGGTATTTTGATGCGCTTCGCAACCCGCAGGGCAGCGGTCCCCCTGGCCCTGCTATGCCTCGTTTTCATGTCGCTCGCGTCTGGCTCCCGTGCGGAGCCCGTCGCGGCCAGGTCCATTGCCCTCATGGACTCGGTCGTCAACGATTCCATCCCCCTGAACGGTAGTGTGGTGTACGTCGATTTCTGGGCGTCGTGGTGCGTCCCGTGTCGGGATTCATTTCCGTGGATGAAGGAACTCCGGAACAAGTACAAAGCCCGGGGGCTCCGGGTCGTGACGGTCAATGTCGACAAGGATCCCGCCGCGGGGAAGAAGTTTCTGGAGCAGATGCAGTCGACGCTCCCGGTGGTCTACGACCCCGGAGGGACCATCGCCAGAGAATACGCCCTCGAGGTCATGCCGAGTTCGTTCATCTACGGCCGCGACGGCACGTTGCGGAGTCGCCACGAGGGATTCCATCGCAGGGACTGTGAATACATCGAGTCGCTGATCAACACCCTGTTGGAGGAGAAGGCCAAGCAGTGAAGACCATCATCCGTGTAATGCTCCTGGTATCGATTGTTGCGGCGGCCGCGCTCCTGGGCGCCTGTTCGACGGTGGGCGTCGAGGTCTGGGAGCGCGATATCATGGCCAAGACGGAGATGCAGCCCGACTACAACTCCGTCGACCGGGCCCTGGACGACCACATTTACTTCAGCAAGGAGGCCTCGAGCGGCGGGCGCGGGCTCGGTGGCGGTGGTTGCGGATGCAACTGAACCGCCCGGAGCGAATCCGTACGGCGGTTACCGCGTGCACGGCCGCTCTCCTGGGGACGAGCGCGAACGCCAGCGCGCAGGCGGGAAAGGTCGATTCATCTCTGCTGATCTACTCGGAGGTCAACCGGGTCCAGGCGGCGGAGGGAGTCGTCGACTTCAAGAAGACGGTCAACGAGCGCAGGAGCTACGGCCTGCGCCTCGTGCTCGATGCCCTCACGGGCGCGTCTCCCAACGGGGCGACGCCGTCGACACACGTGCAGACCTTCACCGGCGCATCCGGAAGCACGGGGTACACGGCGCCGGCCAATGAGATTCCGCTCGACGATACCTTCACCGACAAGCGGCTCGCCCTGGATGGGACGCTGGTCGAATCCCTCGACCGGGTTACCGTCGTGAACGCGGGCGGGCATTTCTCCATCGAGCACGACTATTCGTCTGTGGGGTTGAGCGGGGGAGTCAGCCGCGACTTCAACCGTCGCAACACGACGCTCAGCCTCAGGGGCTCGTACAATCACGATACCGTTTCACCCATCGGCGGGGCCCCCGCACCCTTCGGCACCATGCCGCCGCCCACCAACAACGGTGGTGAGGGCGACGGCGAGGGAGAAGGCGAGGGCGGCGGCTCGGGGCCCGGCGAGGGAAAGAACGTCGGCGATGTTGCGGTCGGACTGAGTCAGGTGATCGACCGCGAGACGATCTTCCAGTTCGACTATTCCTACGGACGCTCGTCGGGATATCTGAACGATCCCTACAAACTTCTGAGTCTCGTCCAGAATGAGAGCGACGCCGAGCCGGGGGAGCCGCTGGCGTATCTCTACGAGAGCCGGCCCGATGCCCGGAGCCGGCAGTCGCTGTTCTCCGAGGTGCGCCGGTACATCGCGGGTGGCACGGTGGACGTGTCCTACCGCTACTACTGGGACGACTGGGGCATCCGCTCGAATACGGTGGACTTCCTCTCGCATCTGCCAATACGGGGCGGCCGGGCGCTCGAACCCCACGTGCGCTGGTACCGGCAGTCCGCGGCCGATTTCTACACCCGCTACCTGGTGGACGGCGCCTCGATCCCCTCCTACGCATCCGCCGATGCGCGGCTGGCCGGTTTCGATGCGTGGACCGCGGGGCTGAAGCTCTCGTTCACGATGAACGAGTTCGACGTGCTCAGCGTCGGTGCCGAGTACTACACGCAGCTCGGCGAGCGTGGCCCTCCCGCCATCGGGATCCTCCAGAACTACGATCTCTTCCCGAAGCTGGACGTGTTCATGCTCCGGGTCGGCTTCACGCATGGGTTCTGAGGCGGAGCTTCCCTACACGCTGCGTGCGACGGATTCCCACTGGGTGGTGGCCTTCGCCGCCATGGCGAGTCCGTGCGAGATTCTCGCGCGGTGCCGCGATGAATCGGACGCCCGCAAAGTCGCCGTGCTGGCCTGCGCGGAGACGGCGCGGATCGAGGCCAAGTTCAGCCGGTACCGCGACGACAGCGTCGTGCAGACGATCAACCGCAACGCCGGCGAGCGTGTGACCGTAGACGACGAGACGGCGCGACTGCTCCAGTACGCCGGGCAGTGCTACGAGTTGAGCGGCGGGCGCTTCGACGTCACATCCGGCGTTCTGCGACGCGCGTGGGTTTTCGACGGCGGGGAGGTGTCGCCGGATGCCGACCGGATCGCATCGCTGCTCGAGTGCGTGGGATGGCCGAAGGTCGAATTCGATGACACCGGGATCCGGCTGCTGCCCGGCATGGAGCTGGACCTGGGCGGCATCGGCAAGGAGTATGCGGCGGACCGGGTCGCGGATCTCGTGGCGCGGCTGGCGCCGGAGGGGGTCATGGTCAACCTGGGCGGCGACATCCGCGCCATCGCCGATGTGCCGGAGGCGGATCCGTGGACGGTCGGCATCGAGGATCCCGACGGGAAGGCCGTCGCCATCGGCCAGATCGACCTGGTGAACGGCGCCATCGCCACCAGCGGCGATGCCCGCCGCTTCTGCACGGTCGACGGCGTCCGCCTCGGGCACATTCTCGACCCCCGCACCGGATGGCCGGTAGAAGACGCGCCACGCAGCGTGACCGTCATCTCAGACACGTGCACCGGTGCCGGGTTTCTCGCCACGCTCGCCATGCTCCACGGCCCCGTCGCCGAGGCGTTCCTCGATGCGCAGGGTATCACGTTTCACTGCGTGCGCTGACGCGTGCCGGCCGGTGCGCCGGCGCTGGAGAGGGTGGTTGGAGCGCCACCAGGGACGTGCTACAGTCGCCCTGCCGTTATGATCAGCAACCGCCCCCTGCGCAGGATCGAGAGCGAAGACAACGCGGTCTTCAAGAAGCTCAGAAAGGTGCTCTCCGGCCGGGGCATCCGGAAACAGGGTTCGGTGCTCGTCTCGGGCCCCAAGACCGTCCGCGACGTGCTGGGCGCCTTCCCGGACCTGTGTGAGGCCTGGATCAGCACCGACGGGCACCCGCCTCCGCCCGACGCGCTGCCGAGAGACGCGGCCTGGTACCTGCTGTCGCGGGGGCTCTTTCACGCCGTCGATGTGTCCGGGACCGAGGCGCCGCTCCTCCTGATCCGGATCCCCGCCGTGCCCGCATGGGCGCCCGCGGACGGCCTGCCGGCCGGGTGCACGCTCCTGATCCCGTTCCAGGACCCCGACAACGTGGGGGCCGTCATTCGCTCCGCGATCGCGTTCGGGGTGGGGACGGTGATCCTGCTCGCCGGGAGCGGGAACCCCTATCATCCGCGCGCGCTGCGGGCCTCAGGCGGGGCGGTGTTCCGCGCGGCGCTGCGCACGGGGCCGTCGATCCACGATCTCCCGGATGATCTTCCCGTCGTGCCCCTGTCCGCGCAGGGGGAGGACATCGACGGGTTCGAATTTCCGGATCGGTTCGCGTTGCTGCCGGGACTCGAGGGGCCGGGCCTACCCGAGCGGTACCGGACCCGGGCGGTGTCGATTCCCATATCGTCGGACATCGAATCCCTGAATGCGGCGGCGGCGACCGCCGTCGCCCTCCACGTGTGGGCGTCACACGGCAGGCGCGCGCGGCGCGACTCGAGAAAGGAAGGTGCCAGGTGAGCGAAGAACGAGACCTTTTCGGCCACGTCCACCCGCTGATCGACCTCGTGGCGTATCAGGGCGGGTCCGTCGTCAGCCGAATCCTGCTCAAACAGGAGCGAGGTTCGGTGACGCTGTTCGCATTCGATCAGGGGCAGGAGTTGAGCGAGCACACCGTCCCTCACGATGCGCTCGTGAGCATCCTGGACGGGCAGGCCGAGATCACCATTGCGGGAACGGCGCACCGGTTGCAGCGCGGTGACGCGATCATCATGCCGGGCAGCCAGCCCCATGCGGTGAAGGCGATCCAGCGGTTCAAAATGATGCTGGTGATGATCCGATCCTGAGACACGGAGGTCCCATGTACCGGCTCTTCCTCATTCTGCATCTTCTTGGCGCCGCCGTCTGGGTGGGGGGGCATCTCGTGCTGTCCCTGTCTGTACTCCCCAGGGCGATGCGCCGCCGTGACCCGACGATTGTTCTGGAATTCGAGAGCGCGTTCGAGCGCGTTGGCATTCCCGCGCTCCTGATCCAGGTCGTCACCGGCCTCCACCTGGCGACGCGCTGGGTGCCCGACGCTGCGAGCTGGGTCGCGCCCTCGTCCCGTCTGTCGTGGCTGGTATTCCTGAAACTGGCCTTCGTCTTTGCGACCCTCGTTCTCGCAGTCCATGCGCCGGATCATCCCGCGTCTGGACGCGTCGCGGCTTCCCGCGCTCGCCGCGCATATCATCGCCGTTACGGTTCTTGGCATCGGCTTCGTGGTCCTGGGAGTCGGCATCCGGTCCGGCGGGCTGTTTTAGGCGACGGCCCCCGCGAGCATCCGAAGTCGCCGGTCGATGACGCGCCCTCCACTCGATTTCGCCGTTCTGCTCCCGGGAGTCGGAGTGTTCGGCGGCGTGCGCCGCTTCATCGCCATCGGTAATGAGCTGATTCGGCGCGGCCACCGGTTCGTCATCTACCACCCGACCGGCGAGCCTCCGGAGTGGCTCCCCTTCGACGGGGAGACGCAACCGACGAGCGCGCTTCGTGACCACACGCACGACGTCCTGATCTGCAACAATCCGCCGCAACTGCCGGAGTTCGAGGCCGCAAAGGCGGGGATGAAGATGTTCTATTTCGCCCTGGAGGGCATCCCGGGGGAGCGCGCCGTCGCCCGGCGCCGCGACTGGACCATCGTCGTGAATTCCTCGGGGCTGCACCGGAGACTGCGGCGGCTTTACCGGATCGACGCCGAGAAGGCGATCGGGGGCGTCGACCTCGCGACGTTCCGGCCCGGAGAGGGCTATCCTCCCGCGGGCGACGAGTTCCGGGTACTCGTGTTCGGTCGAATGTCACGCCGGCGCAAGGGCGCGGCGATCGCCGTACAGGCCGTGGAACGCCTGGCGGAGTGGACGGAGGGGCCGCCGCGCATCCGCCTCGTCCTTTTCGATCACGTCGGCGCCGACAACGATGACGATCCGCGCGAACGCGTCCGCACGCGTGTGCCCGTCCAGTTCCATCTCAATCCGACACAGGACGAGCTGGCGAACGTGTATCGCTCCTGCCATGCCTTCGTGAGTGCCGAGCGGCGCGCGGGGTGGTCGAACACCGTGGCCGAAGCGATGGCGAGCGGTGTCCCCGTGGTATGCACGCGCTCCGGTACGCTCGACATCGCGCTCCCGGGAGTGACCGCGCGGGTGGCGCGCTGGCGCCATCCGTGGATCCTGGCGCGGGGCCTTCGAACGCTCCGGGACGATCCGGAGGCGGCGCGCACCCTCCGGAATGCCGCGCTGGAGCGGATACGCGGCTACGCATGGCCGAATGTCACCGACCGAATCGAGGAGATCGCGACCCGCCGACTGCGCTAGTTGTCCGCCGAGAGCACCTCCGTGTTGGGGAAGTACGGGCGTACTATTGTTCGGGCGTATGAGACTCGAGGGCGACTTTCACCGCACCGCTTCCCGAGCGTCCCATGGCCACCGAGAGTGCCTCGTCGAAACGCGACAGGGGAAGGACGTGGGTCACGAGCGCCTCGAGGTCGGCTCCCAGGGGGGATGCCAGCAGGGAGGCCGCCGTCGCGAAGGCGTCGGAGCGCGTCCCCCCGTGCACGGGCGCGTTGTAGCACAGGCTGCCGTGGATCGACAGCTCCTTCAGCCACACCGGTGTCCAGTCGACGCGCTTGAGAGAAGACACGTTGGCGAGTAGATGAATCGTGCCGCCGGCGCGGGTGAAGCGGAGCGCATCGTGGACCGCTGCGTCCGTCCCCACGCACACCACCGTGGCGTCGAATCCGCCCACGTGGATGCGGGGGCCGAGAATCGGCTTGAGGAGGCGTCCGCCCGCGATGCGCGAGAGTTCCTCGGCGTAGCCGGCGCCTCCGGCGCGCACGACACGGTCGGCGCGCAGCCGCTCCGCGTGAGCCGCCTGGAACGGGTAGCGCGCGAGCACGCTGACGTCGGCGCGCGGCACCGCCTTGAGCGCGGCGCAGGCGAGCAGTCCCATCGACCCGGCGCCGATGACAAGCACGCGCGCTCCTTCCGGGACCGGATGCTCGAGAAGCGGCGAGATCACGCACGCAAACGGCTCGGTGAGCACGGCGGCGCGATCGCTTGTCGAACCGGCCACCGCGACCACCTGGGATTCATGGGCGACGAACTCCTGGCCCCAGCTCCCGCCGAGCCCGCGCGTCGTCCCGAGAAGCATCCCCGGCGCCAGGCTGCCGTCGGTGAAGTGCTCGCAGCGCGACGGATAGCCTTCCGCGCAATGCCGGCACGGTGGATCGATGGCGCGGGTGCGACAGGGGAGGAGCGGGTTGGCCACGACGCGCTCGCCCGCGCGGGTGCGCGTCACGCCCCGGCCGACCTCGGTGACCACGCCCACGTTCTCGTGTCCGACCACGAAGGGGAACGAGGAAAACGGCGACGTCGACGGCGAAACGTGAAGGGAGACGAGGTTCAGGTCGCTCCCGCAGATGCCGCCGAGGCGCGTCGCCACGCGGACCCATCCATCGCCCGGCAGCTCGGGCGGGTCGACCTCGCGCATCTGCGTGCAGCGGAGCGGGCCGGTGAGGGCGCGGCGCGACGCGGCGCCGACGGCGCGGGTCAACAGGTAGCGCGAAATGGCGCCGTCGAAGACCACGGCCTTCACGGGACGCGTGCCTCGGCGCGGGGGGTGCAGACGTGGAGCGCTCCGGGAACCGACTCGACGGTCAGCACCCCGGTGGCGTCGTAGACCTCGCCGTCCATCTCATAGCGGATGGGGCCGTCGACACGGACCGTGAATGACGGCGACTGCACACACGTCACGTCCGGCAGGTGCTGGTGTGCCCCCTTCGAAACCTGCGAGAAGAGACGGGCGCGCGTGATCGGGCCGGCGTCGCGAATGGCGACCGCATCGAGGCGACCGTCGTTCAGTTTCGCGCGGGGCGCGATGTGGAACGAGCCGCCGAAGTAGTTGGCATTGCTGATCGTGAGCATCAGGATGCGGAGCCGGACGGGCTCCCGGCCCGGGGCCTCCAGCACGATCTCCCGCCCCGGAAAGCGGAACAGCTGCCGGAGCGCGCAAAAACGGTACAACAGATCGCCCCGCAGGAAGGCGGTTCGTTCCGCATCATCGATGACGGCGATGTCGAAGCCCATGCCGACCACGTTGAGGAAGTGACGGTCGCCCACTCGTCCCACGTCGATCAGGGTGGTGGTGCGGTCCGCGATGGCCTGTGCCACCGCCTCGGCGTTCTCGTGCCGAACGCCGACGGATTTGCCGAAGTCGTTTCCGGTTCCGGAGGGGAGTAGTCCGAGCGCGACGTCGCGGCGACCGCTGGCCACGATGCGGTCCGCGGCCGCGCTCCAGGTTCCGTCGCCGCCGATGGCAACGATGCAGTCGACGCCGTTGGCGAGGGCGCGGTCGACCATGGCGACTTCGTCGCCCGCGCGGGCGGTGACGGCCGGATCGAAGGGACCGACGTGTCGTTTCAGGAGGTCGAGGTACTCGCGCGTCCGGGCGCCCCGGCGGCCGCGGCCGGCGGCCGGATTGACGAGAACGAAAACGCGTCCGCTCCTGGACATGGGAACGGTGGGAATGGCCGGACCTCTAGATGGTCTGGAGTTCTTCGAACGTCTGGACGCCGTCCTTCATCCACAGCTCGCGGAACGGATAGGACGCGACGTCCGCATCGACCAGGGCCTCGCACATGGGGTGCGGGTGGATGACGATATCGCCCGTCTCTTCCTCGTGCTCGGTGAAGGCGCCCTCCATGTGGATGTCCGCCTTGAATCGCTTCGGGGGTTCCACGGTGAACGCCTGGTAGAGGTGGTTCACCGTGGTCCACTTGTGCTCGCCCACCCGGACGTCCAGGATGGGACGGCCACCCTCGTGGGCGTGGATCTCCACCTGGCCGTCCTTCTCCGCGAAGTCCACGGCGATGTCGGCCATGTAGTGGGGAAGATGCCAGCGCTCGATGGCGTGCAACCGGGAGGCCTCGGTGCTGGTCCCGACCACGAAGGGATAGAAGGCGGAGCGAGGGAACTCGCCTCCGACGCCGAGCACCGGTGGGGTGATGATGGCGAGCACCAGCTCCTGGTAAGATCCAACTTCACTCTTCGTGAAGTCGAACGCCGTCACGGCGAAAACGCCCAGGCCGTGCTTCACCTCCATCGGTTCCAGATGCTTGGGGAGGGCACGTTTGGCGGCGTCGCGCGACATCTCGAAGAAGGCGCTCACCGCGTTCTTGAAGTGATATTTCGTCAGGGGCATAGGAATCCGTGTCTGTCGAGCACCCGCGCGATGATGTCGGCGGCTTCGCGCAGCTCGTCGTGAGAGTGTGATGCGGTCACCGAGATGCGAAGGCGCGAGCGGTGTTTGCCGACGGCCGGGTAACGAACCGGATTCAGATAGACGCCGCTGTGGATCATGTCTTCGGCAACCTTGAAGATCCGATCGTCGTCGCGGATCATGATCGGAATCACCTGGGACTCCGAGTCTCCGATATCGACGCCGCGGTCGCGCAGGTGCTGCTGCAGTACGGCCGTGTTCTCCCACAGGCGCCCGCGCAGCTCGGGCTCGTTGCACGCGATCTCGCACGCCTTGAGCAGGCCGCCGACCACGCCCGGCGCCAGCGCGCACGAAAATACGTGGGCGCGACCGAACCCCTTCAGGTAGCGAATCAGCTTGCGCGATCCGGCCACGTAGCCGCCCTGGCCTCCGAGGCTCTTGGAGAACGTCCCCAGGTGGATATCGATCTCGTCGTCGAGCCCGAAGTGCTCCGCGACACCGCGGCCGTTCTTGCCGAAGAGGAATGCCGAATGCGCCTCGTCGATCATGATTCGTGCGCCGTTGCGCTGCGCGACCTCGACGATCTCGGGGAGATTCGCCAGGTCGCCGTCCATCGAGTAGACGCCTTCGACGATGACGAGCTTGCGGCCGGGGAAATCCTTGAGTTTGCGATCCAGGTCGGCCGCATTGTTGTGGCGGAAATACCGCACCTGTGCCTTGGACAGGATGATGCCGTCGACGATGCTGGCGTGGGCGAACTGATCCGTGACCACGAGATCGCCGGAACGCATGATGCCCGCGATCACGCCGACGTTGGCGCTGTATCCGGACGGGAAGAGCAGACACTGCTCCTTGTCCTTGAACTCGGCCACCTTGCGGCTGAGTGCTTCGTGGAGCTCCGTCGTGCCGCTGAGGATCGGCGATCCCGACGACCCCGTTCCGTACTGGCGCGTGGCGGCGATGGCGGCTTCGATCACCTCGGGCCGGTAGGACAGCCCGAGATAGTTGTACGAGGCCAGGTTGATGAGCCCCTTGAGGCGCTCATGCCCGAGCTGCTCGACGACGTCGATGCGCGTACGCGGCGCGCTGCTCATCGGCTGCCCGAAGAGGTAATATCCGGCGGGCCTCGCTTCGTCGAACCAGTCGTCGAAGGGGCCGAGGATGTCAAAGGGATCCGCGCCGGATCCCCAGAAGAAGTTGCTGTAATCGAGGTCGTTTGCCGACGGTGACGCCGGCGGCTCGGGGGTGGGAACCGACCGGGCCCTGTCCTCACCGGTGACGCTCCCCTCGGGGGGGCCGACTCCTCCCGCCCCGTCTGGCAACGGTCTGGATCGCATACTGATTGTCTCCTCCTCGAAGCGTGGTAAGATAATGTGCCGCATCGGTTCCGGTGCGTCAAGGGAATTAGGACCGCCGGCCGGTGCGGCCGACACGGGCGTTTCATTATATTAGTAATTACATTATGTGGTTCCGGCAATTTATTGCTGCAATAGCACTTCTGCTGGTGGGGATCGCCTTCATCCTGGGTGACATCGTGTCGTGGGTCGTCGTGGTCCCGATGAGTCTCCTCGTCCCCAGGTTCCGGGACCGGCTTCTGAGCGCGCACGCGCGCGTGCTGAGCGGCCTGATCATGGCCGCGCTTCGCGGAACCGGGGCCCGCTTCCAGATCGACGGGAAGATCCCGGGCCGCGGGGGGATTCTGATGGTGAAGAACCACCAGTCGCTGGTCGAAGTGCCCGTGGCAATTCGATGTGTTTCCGACGGGTATCCGCGCACGGTGGCCCACGCGCGCTACGGGCGGGGCATTCCTCTTGTCTCTCACATGCTGAACCGCTACGGGCACATCCTCGTGACCCCCGGTCAGACCGGTCGCGCCGAGCTTCAGGCGTTGATGGAGACCGCGCGGTCCGTCGAGGCGCCGATTCTCATCTTCCCGGAAGGTCACCGGACCCGCGACGGCGAGATCCGTCCCTGGAAGCGCGCCGGCCTGTCGTCGTTTCTCTCCGCGCGCGAATGGACCGTCTACGTCATCGTCGTAGACGGGCTGTGGCAGAGCGCCCGCATCACGGACTTCATCCAGACCATCTCGACGGTCCGCTGCCGTGTGGAAATGGTGGGGCCGTTCGAGTACGACGGACGCGGACGCGAGACGCACGATGAATTCATCGACCGTCTGCATGCGGAGATGTGTGCTAAGCTCGCCGCGATGCGACGCGACACGAGCAGTCCCCCCGACGGTCAACGCGACGCTGTGGGATCGGTGACGGTACCGTGACCGATCCCATGCGACCCGCGGCCGGTCGTTCCGTGGTGAGGGCATTGCCGCGCGCGGCGGCGACCGCGGCCGAGCAGGTCCCGCCCGAAGTTCGCGACGTCGTCGATCTGCTGCGCGATGCCTGCGGGCGCAACCTGGTCGGGGTCATTTTCTTCGGGTCGCGCCTGCTGGGGACGTCGCCGGGGGAGGGAAGCGCGGCCGACCTGTTCGTCGTCATCGAGAACTATCTGCGCTTCTACGAGTCCATCGGCTCGCGGCTCCCCACCTCGCGGCACAGCGGCATCATGGCGGCGCTCAATCGTGCGCTCCCGCCCAACATCATCTACCTGAACGATCCCGGTGGGATGCGGGCGGGCGCGAAGTGCTTCATCGTCTCCGAGGGCGACCTGGCGATGGGGCTGTCGCCGGAGGCGAAGGACCACTTTTTCCGCGGCCGACTGTCGCAGCGGGTGCACGTTGTCTACGCGCGCGGCGAGCGGGACCGGGTGGCCATGGAGCGGCGCATCGAAGCGGCACGCCACCTCACGCTCGACTGGGTCCCCCTCTATCTTCCGGCGTCCTTCACGGTGCTCGAGTACTGCCGGCGCATGATCGAGGTTTCCTACGCCGGCGAGATCCGCCCGGAGTCACGGACCCGATCGGCCGAGGTCTACGGAGCGCAGCTGAGTTTCTTCCGCCTGGCCTACGGGCGTGTGCTCCAGGAGGGCGCGCGCGACGGCATCCTGGCGGTGGAGGGGGATACATACCGTCTGGTGCGACCCCCGACGGTCCGGCAGCGCTGGCGCGTGGCCGCGTTCTTCAGGCGTTCGAAGTTGCGGGCGACGTTGCGGTGGTTCAAGTACATGCTGACGTTCGACGACTGGCTCGACTATATCGTGCGCAAGGTGGAGCGGCGTTCGGGGGTGCGCATCGAGCTGACGAAAGCGGAGCGCCGACTTCCCGTGATCATGCTCTGGCCGAAGGCCATTCGCGTGATCCGGGCCATGCGCCATGTCGACCCGAACGCGCGCCGCACGGCTCCCGCCGATCGGAGCGATTCGTGAGGACCGAGATCGCGTGGCTGATCGGCGTGGTCGCCTTCGCGCTGGCCACGATGGGAGTTTACCGGGCGAGCGCGGCCGGGCGCCAGGCGGGCGACCTGACCGGGCGCGGGGGATCGTTCGTCCTCGGGTACTGGATCCGCAACTGGTTCTACTGGCTCATTCGCCCGGTGACGCGCGCCTCGGTGGCGCTGGGATTGAGCCCTCTGTTCTACAACCTGTTTGCGGTGGCGTGCGGGGTGGGGAGCATGATCGGATACGCCACCGGGCACCTGCCCGCGGCGGGTGCGCTGGTCTTCGCGAGCGGCATCGGCGACGTCATGGACGGCGAGGTGGCCCGGGCGACGCAAACGGCGGATGCGCGCGGCGCGTTCCTCGATTCCACGCTCGACCGCTTCGCGGAATTCGCGGCGTTCGCCGGCCTCGGCCTCTTCTTCGAGGGGGGATGGGCGTCGCTGGTGGTGGTCGTGGCCCTGGGCGGATCGTTGCTCGTGAGCTACACGCGGGCCCGCGGGGAGAGTCTGGGCGTCCTGTGCAAGGTCGGCATCATGCAGCGGGCGGAGCGCATGATCCTCCTGGGCCTCGGATCGATCCTGGACCCCGCGCTGTCGGCGGCCACGGGCCGCCCCCCGGGGACGATCGTGTCGGGGGTCGTGGCGGTGATTGCCGCGGGGACGGTACTGACCTCCGTCCACCGGACGGTGTGGATCGCCCGGGCGTTGCGGGGCCGCTGAGCGCGTGCAACCCGCGGCCGCCCGGGGCCGTATCTCCCGAATATGTGCTAGAATCCTTGCGCTCCCGCGCCCCAATTCCTGCGAACACTTCACGAGGAGAGTCTCATGTTCAGCTCGCCGCGCCTTCGGCTTTTTGTGTGTGTATTCGCCGCTCTGATGGTCACCCGCGCCGTGACGGCGCGGGCGGATGAGCCCCGACTCGACGCCAACGTCGCACCGACTTTCGAGGTCATCGATCTCGCCGTCGATCCCGACGAGGACGCCTACACCGGCTCCGTCCGCATCGAGCTCCACGTGGCGGCTCCCACCCGGGACTTCCTCTTCCATGCCGAGGAGATGTCCCTCGACAAGGTCGAGCTCTCCGGACCCGGAGGCGCGATTGCGGTGGACGTGGCGGACGCCGGAGACCGCGGCACGCGCCGGGCGACGACCACGGAGACGTTGAAGCCGGGGGACTATACCCTCGCGATCACGTTCTCCAAGCCGTTCAACACGAAATCGGTGGGACTGTACCGCGTCGTCCACGAAGGACACGGGTACCTGTTCACCCAGTTCGAATCCATGGATGCGCGCAAGGCCTTCCCGTGCTGGGACGAGCCCGGCTTCAAGTTCCCGTACCAGATTTCGCTCACGATTCCCCTGCAGCAGGAAGCGGTCAGCAACACGCCGGTGGAGAAGGAGACTATCGGGGCCACGACGCGCACGCTGCTGTTCAAGAAGACGAAACCGCTGCCGTCCTACCTGCTGGCGGTCGCCGTCGGTCCCATGGAAAGCATCGCGATCACGGGGATGCCGTTCCCCGGACATGTGTACGCGCCGAAAGGTCAGAAGGCGCTTGGCAAGTACGCGGCGTCGATCACGCCCGGCATCATCAAGGCTCTCGAGGATTATTTCGGCACGCCGTATCCGTTCGAGAAGATCGATCTGATCGCCGTGCCCGAATTCTGGCCGGGTGCGATGGAGAATGCCGGCGCGATAACCTACCGGGACCGCCTGCTCCTCGTCGACCCGAAGACGACCAGCACCAAGCAGAAGCAGCGCATCGCCTATGTCACGGCGCACGAGCTGGCACACATGTGGTTCGGTGACTACGTGACGATGGCGTGGTGGGATGACCTGTGGCTCAACGAATCGTTCGCGGACTGGCTTTCGGAGAAGATCGTCAAGGAGCTCTATCCCGATTCCGACGCCGAGACCGAGGACCTCGCCGAGGTCAATCAGACCATGATGATGGATGCGCGGGCCTCGACGACGCCGGTGCGCAAGAAAGTGGAGACGGGCGCCGACCTGGCGCAGGACATCTCGCTGCCCTACCAGAAGGGACGTACTGTACTGCGGATGACCGAGGCCCTGATCGGGGATGAGGCCTTCCAGCGCGGTGTGCGCCAGTACCTGGCCGCGCACGCGTGGGGGAACGCCCGTGCGGCGGACCTCTTCGGCGCGCTCTCGAGCGCCGCGGGCAAGGATCTGGAGCCGCTCCTGTCGAGCTACCTCGATCTTCCCGGGTTCCCGCTCGTGCGCGTCGACGTCGGCAACGGGGGAATGTTGACGATTTCGCAGAAGCGATTCTCCAACTACGGCGCCCAGGTCAAGGATGCGACGTGGACGGTGCCCGTGCGTCTGAAGATCTCCGACGGCAAGAACGTCCAGACCCGCGTCGTCGTCCTGGACAAGCCATCGCAGACCGTCGAAACGGGGAGCAAGGTGGCGTGGGTCATGCCGGACGAAGGTGGCGTCGGCTACTACCGGTGGATCGTCCCCTTCGACATGATGGTGAAGATCGCCGGCGATCCGACCAGGACGTTGTCCAGGCCCGAGCGCGTCCGCTTTCTGGGCAACGCCCGCGCCCTGCTCGACGGGGGCGAGATAACGGGCAGCGAGTACCTCGCCGTGGCCGCATCGTTTGCGGGAACGCCCGAGCCGGAGATCGTCACCGCGGTGATTGAAGATCTGGGCAGCCTCCGGGTGCCGTTCATCACCGACGACCTCGAGGAGCCCTACGCCAACTACGTCCGTCGCGCCCTCGGTCCCGCACGGGACCGTTACGGAATCGAACCGCGTCCCGACGATTCGGAAGTCGTCGCAGCCATGCGTCCCCATCTCATCAGTATGCTCGGTCGCCAGGGACGCGACCCCGAGGTCATCGCGTACTGCAAGAAGCTGGCGGCGAAGTACCTGGAGGACCCGGCGTCGGTCGACGCCAGCATCGCGGGCGCGGCGCTCGGAGTCGCCATGATGGACGGGACGCAGGCTGACTTCGACAACATGCGCACGCGCTACGAAAATTCCACGCTCCCGATCGAGAAGGGCCGCTACCTTTCGGCCATGGGAAAATTCGAGGATCCCGCGATCCAGGATCAGGTCCTGGCCTACGCAATCAGCGGCAAAGTGCCGCCGATGGAGATGTGGCAGTTGATCGGTGGCATCACGGTGACCGAGGCGGGTCGCCAGAAGATCTACGAGTGGCTGACGGCGAACTACGACCACCTCGCCTCGCGCGTGCCCGTGGAGTTCCAGGCGTACATGCCGTTCGTCGCGGGCGGGTGCTCGGAGCAGCGCCTGGCCGCCGCCCGGGAGTTTTTCACGGCGCCGGCGCACCACGTCGACGGTACCGACGCGACGCTCCAGAAGGTGGCCGATCAGGTGGGAGACTGTGTCAATCTCCGCGGGCGCGAGGGAAAGGAAGTCGCCGCGTATCTGCGCAATCTGCCCAGCGCGCCCTGAGGAGGAAGCATGCCGGCCTACGTCATCGTCGATATCGAAATCACCGATCCCGTGCGCTACGAGCGGTACAAGGCCATGGCCGCCCCGACCATCGGCCTCTACGGGGGGCGCTATGTCGCGCGCGGCGGCCGCGCCGAGCGACTCGAGGGTGACTGGGAGCCCCGTCGTGTGGTAATTCTGGAGTTCGACAACATCGACCGGGCCCGGGCGTGGCTCGAGTCGCCGGAATACCGGGACGCGCGGCGGCTGCGCCACGAGACGTCGCGCGCCAACATGATCGTCGTCGAGGGGCTCTAGCCGCTCCCACATCTCGACACCGCCGGGACCGGATCGGGCCGCGATTCCGTCCCGGCGGCTCTCCAATAGAAAGGGGCACGCGATGACTCGCGGTGATCGTCCGCTCCGCGTTGCGATCGTCGGCAGCGGACCGAGTGGATTCTACGCGGCCGAGGCCGTTCTGGCCGGACCGGAGCCGGTCCTCGTCGACATGATCGAGGCGCTGCCCGCGCCGTTCGGCCTCGTTCGTTACGGGGTCGCCCCCGACCATCCCAAGATCAAGAACATCATTGCCCGCTACGAGAAGACGGCCGCGCACCCGGCGTTCGCGTTCCTCGGCAACGTGGAAGTCGGGCGTGACATCTCCGTGGCGGAGCTGCGGCGCTACTACGACGCTATCGTCTTCGCGTCGGGCGCTCAGACCGACCGCCGGCTTGGCATCCCCGGCGAAGACCTCGCCGGCAGCTACACGGCGACCGAGTTCGTGGCCTGGTACAACGGCCACCCCGCCTACCGCGACCGGACCTTCGACCTGACCCACGAGCGCGCCCTCGTCATCGGACAGGGGAACGTCGCCGTCGACGTGGCGCGCATCCTGTGCAAGACCGTCGACGAGCTCAAGCACACCGATATCGCCGCGCACGCGCTCGAGGTGCTGGCCGAGTCGAAGGTTCGCGAAGTGCGCATGATCGGCCGCCGCGGGCCGGTGCAGGCGGCGTTCACGCCGCCGGAGTTGAAAGAGCTCAGCGAGCTCGCCGATTGCGACCTCGTCATCGACCCGGCCGAGCTGGAGCTGAACGAGGCGAGCCGCGCGGAGCTCGAAGTGCTCAAATGGCGCGATTCGATCAAGAACTACCAGATGCTGACCAGATTCGCGGCCCTGGCGCCCGCGGGAAAGTCCCGGCGCCTGGTCGTCCAGTTCTACCGGAGCCCGAAGGAGATCTTCGGAACAGATCACGTCGAGACCGTCCGGATTGAACACAACACGCTCACGGGCGAGGCCGGGAAGCAGAAGGCGTCCGGCACCGGACGTACTGAAGACGTGCCGTGCGGCGCCGTGTTCCGCAGCGTGGGCTACCGGGGCGTGCCCATCGAGGGCATGCCGTTCGATGACAGGCGCGGCGTGTTCGAGAACGTGGATGGGCGCGTGGTGCGCGGCGGCGAGATCGTTCCGGGGCTCTACGTGGCCGGGTGGATCAAGCGGGGCCCCTCAGGCATCATCGGCACCAACAAGCCCGACAGTTTCGAGACCGTGAAGCACCTGCTCGCGGATGCCCCGTCGCTTCCGCCGTGCGAGAAGCCGTCGCGCGAAGAACTGCTGGCGCTGCTCGGGGAGCGCGGAGTGCGCGTGGTGACCTACGACGACTGGCGGCGCATCGACGCCGCGGAGGTGTTGCGCGGAAGCCCGCTCGGGAAACCGCGCGAAAAGTTCGCCAACATCATGGAAATGCTGGAAGCAGCCGGTCTGCCGGCGGAGGAGTCCAAATGAAGCGATCTCTGGGAATGATCGGGCTCGTGGGCGCAGCGCTCGCCGCCGGGTACGTCCTCGGCGTGGCGGAGGGCGAGCTGCCCTTCACCAAGAGCGACATCGCCGGCAGCGAGAAGCTGATCGGCCTCGAGTTCACCGACGCCGAACGCGACTCGATGCAGTCCGATCTCGCCGATTATCTCGATGGCTACGAGACGATGCGCGGCGTGTCGATCGACAACTCCGTGCCGCCGGCGCTGGTCTTCCATCCCATCGTCGGTCCCCCGGTGACGGCGGGGAAGGAGGCGCGACCGCAGTGGAGCAAGCACGCCGGGGTCAAGCGCCCGAAGAATCTCGAGGACGTCGCCTTCTGGTCCGTCGGCGATCTCGCGGAGCTGATCCGCACGCGGCAGGTGACGTCGACGGAGCTCACGAAGATGTACCTCGATCGCCTGAAGCGATACGGCCCCACCCTGAAGTGCGTGATCTCACTCACCGAGGAGCGTGCGCTGGAGCAGGCCCGTCGCGCCGACGAGGAGATCGCGAAGGGCGCCTACCGCGGGCCGCTGCACGGCATCCCTTACGGGGCCAAAGATCTGCTCGCCGTCGCGGGAACGAAGACGACCTGGGGCGCCGCACCGTACAAGGATCAGGAGATCGACGACACGGCCACGGTGATCCGGAAGCTCGACGACGCGGGTGCGGTGCTGGTCGCCAAGCTCTCGTGCGGCGCGCTCGCGTGGGGCGACGTATGGTTCGACGGCATGACGCGCAATCCGTGGAACACCGAGGAAGGGTCCAGCGGCTCGTCGGCCGGGTCGGCGTCGGCGACGGCGGCGGGGCTGGTGGCGTTCTCGCTGGGCACGGAGACGTGGGGATCGATCGTCTCGCCCTCGACGGTGTGCGGAACGACGGGACTGCGGCCGACGTTCGGTCGCGTGAGCCGCGCGGGCGCGATGGCGCTCTCGTGGTCGATGGACAAGATCGGTCCGATCTGCCGCAACGTCGAGGACTGCGCGATGGTCTTCGACGCCATCCGCGGCGCCGACGGCATCGATCCGGCGGTCGCGGACGGTTCATTCGCGTACCGACCGGGGGTGAAGCTCTCCGATGTGAAGATCGGCTACGTCAAGTCGCTCTTCGACGAGGACTATCCCAACAAGGCGCACGACGCCGAGACGCTCGACAAACTGAAATCGCTGGGCGCAACGCTCGTACCCATCGAGCTCCCGTCGATCCCCGTGGAGCCGCTCGCGTGCATCCTCTCGGCGGAATCGGCGGCGGCGTTCGACGAGCTGACGCGCTCCAACCGCGACGACCTCATGGTGCGGCAGATCAAGGCGGCGTGGCCGAACACGTTTCGCGGCGCGCGCTTCATCCCCGCGGTGGAGTACATTCAGGCCAACCGTATCCGCACGATGGTCATGCGCGAGATGGAGAAGCTGGACGTCGACGTCTACCTGACGCCATCCTTCGGGGGCGACAACCTGCTCCTGACCAACCTGACCGGCCACCCGTGCGTGGTGCTGCCCAACGGGTTCGACGACAAGGGAAGCCCGACCAGCATCACCTTCATGGGACGCCTCTACGGCGATGCCACCGTCCTCGAGGTGGCCAGGGTCTACCAGGACGCGACGGACTTCAACACGAAGCACCCGCCGATGTTCCAGTAGGGGCTATGCCCGCGAGCGCGCCATCCGCGTCACGATGGCGAGGTGGTGGTCGTCGTGCTCGGCGACGAAGAAGCACAGGTCGACGAGCCGCATCGGGCGCTTGAGGCGCGGGTGCATCGCGGTGCGAACGACGTCGGCGTCGGAGGTCGCGTCGAGCCGCGCGACCACCCGCGAGCGCGCGACGCGGAACTCCGCAGCGAGGGCGGCGACGGAGCGCGTGTTGTGCCCGGCCCGGTTGGTCGCCGCGTTCGACATGTCGGCGGCCGTGAGCTCCGGGGCGCCGGCGAGGAAATCGTCGACGCGGCTCGCCCATAACCCTTCCAGATCCAGCAGGTGCCCCACGTGCTCCTGGATCGACCAGTTTTCTCCGTCGCGGCGCACGAGATCGGGAGCCGGAACGCGATCGATTTTCTCCTCCACGCGCGCGGCCGCACCCCGCAGTCGTTCCAGGATCATCGGAAACTCCCCGGCCGGCGGCTCGTAGAGGAACCGCCGGTCGAGCCACTTCATCATGGTTTGCATGGCGTCCTTCCCGGATGGCTACGGCCCCGCACCGGAGAACAGCGTCCGCGCCTTCCGATAGTAGTCGTCTTCCTTCTTATACAGGCTCAGGAATGTCGATGCGTAACCCGACGCCCGGTCGGCATGGCCCAGACGGGACTCCGCGTCGGCGAGGTAATAGTAGGCCATGACGAAATCGGTGTCCTTGTGGGGCAGCGCATCGAACTCGCGAATCGCGCCCTCGAGATCGTCCTGCAGGTAGAGTGCGAGGCCCAGGTTGAAGCGCGCCCGGTCGAGGGCGGGGTTGACCGCAATCGCGCTGCGGAACGCGGCGGCCGCGTCGGCGTACTGGTGACGCTGCACGAGCAGAATGCCGAAGCTGTCGTAGAAGCCGGCGTTGCCGGGGTCGATGGCCAGCGCACGCTGCATGCACGTGAACGCGCGGTCGAGATCGCCGAGCGCCTTGTACGCCCCCGCGCTGCCGCTCCACGCGGCGGCGTTGTTCGGATCCAGGTCGATGGCCTTCTGGTACTCGGCGATGGCCTCCTGGTACCGCCCCGCCCGGTAGTGCACGTTGCCCAGATTCAGATGGGCGCGGGTGTTTTCGCGGGCGGCTGCGACGGTGGTGTGGAACAGGGTGCTCTCGTCTCGCCAGTCGAGCGTGCGCACGTACGTGCGTACGCTGTATGCGACGAGGAGGAGCCCGAGGGCCACGATGACCGGGATGCGCCATCGCCGCATTCCTTCGACGGCGAGGAGCGCCAGGGCGAGGGTAAATCCCAGCGACGGGAAGTAGAGAAAGCGCTCGGCGGAGACCTCGGTCACCGGAATGATGTTGAGCACCGGCGCGAGGCCGATCAGGAACACGGTGGCGGCGAAGACCACCTCGCCCCGGCGTCGCCAGCGATACACCGCACAGGCAATGCCTGTCACGACCACGAGCCCCGCGATGGTATGGATGTTCAGGAATCCGGACGGGGCGGCAACCTCGGACTCCGCGTTCAACACGAAGGGGAAGACGAGCTTGTAGACGTAGTGCGCCAGGATCGAGAGACTCAGAGCCGCAGTGTCGACGATTCCGCTCGCGAACGATTTGAACGAGAGCACGCTGGCTCCCAGCACCGCGCGGCGCAGTGCGAAGAAACCGGCGGCAACACCGAAGAAGAGGAGTGAAACCAGGGCCGTGCGGCGCCACGAGTGCGGCCGGCCGTCGAGGCGGGGGAACGGCGCGATTTCGAGCACAAGCACGAGTGCGGGGAGCACGAGCGCGAACTCCTTGCCGAGCACCCCCAGAACGAACGCCAGAACGGACAGCGCCAGCGCGGGCCACGGACCGCCCCGGCGCCACCACCCGTAGCCCAGCAGCGAAATCAGCATCATCAACGTCGCGATCAGGTCGGTGCGTCCGGCCACCCAGGCCACGTTCTCCGTGTGGAGCGGGAGCGAGGCGAAGAGCAGGGCCGCGGTCAGGGCGACGGACCGGGCCCCGAAGAACTGCACGAGCAGCAGAAAGACGAGCGCGCATACCGCGCCGTTGAGCAGGACGTTCGTCAGGTGGAAGCCCGCCGGGTTCTTCCCGTGGAGCTGGTAGTCGACGTAGAGCGACAGCGCCGAGAGGGGTCGGTACAGGCCGCCGGGTTTTCCGGTCATGGCCCAGTAGTGTGTCGTGAAGAGCCGCTCGACGGTGGGACCGTCCAGGGTGCGAATCGCGGTGTTGTCCACCACCAGGACGCGGTCGTCCCAGACGAAGCCGTTGCGGAGGGTGTCCGCGTAGAGGAGGCAGGAGAAAGCGAAGACGGCGAGCGCGAGAACCCGCGTTCTCCTCGCCCACTGCCATCGGGGGGGAGGCGCAGCTCCGGGAGAGCGGTGTGTGTTCGTCCGGTCTTTCATGGCGCAACGCGGATCCGTCGAGGAAAACCCCAAGAATACATTGGAAGTATACGCCGTCCAAGCCGGATTGAGCCCGATCGCACCCGCGACGCAGGCAACACTTGCCCGGCACGCCGAAGCGGCGATATTCTGAGGATATTCGGAGGAGGCACACCATGGCCGATGCGCTTTTCTGGCATCGACTGCAGTTCGCGTTCACCGCGGTTTATCATTACATCTTCCCCCAGCTGACGATGGGACTCGCCTTCCTCATCGTCATCATGAAGTGGCGCGCGCTCCGCGGCGGCGCGGAGTACTGGGACGCGGCGGCGCGCTTCTGGATTCGAATCTTCGGGCTCAATTTTGCGGTCGGTGTGGTGACCGGGATTCCGATGGAGTTCCAGTTCGGCACCAACTGGGCGCGCTTCTCGCAGTACGCCGGGAAGATCGTCGGGAACACGCTGGGAATGGAAGGGCTCTTCGCCTTCTTCCTGGAATCGAGCTTCATAGCAATTCTGGTGTGGGGGGAGCGTCGGATCAGCCGGCGCGCACACTTTCTGGCGGCGGTCGCCCTGTGGGTGGGGAGCTGGCTCTCCGGCTACTTCATCGTCGCGACCAACGCCTTCCTGCAGCGACCGGTGGGCTACGACGCAGCCGCCGACGGGACGCTCCATCTCACGAGCTTCGCCGCGTTCGTCCTCAATCCGTGGGCGATCGCCGAGTACGCCCATACCATCATTGCGTCCGTGGTGACGGCGTCCTTCGTGGTCGCCGCGACGGGCGCCTACTACCTGCTCCGGAACGAGCACACCGCCGTCTCGCGCGGGTTCCTCCGCCTGGGCGTGGCCGTGGGGCTCGTATCGAGCATTCTGGTGGCCTTTCCGACCGGCGACGTGCAGGCCAAGCTCGTGGCGCGGCACCAGCCGGTTTCCCTCGCCGCCATGGAAGGGCGTTTCGAGAGCGGCCCCTTCGCGGAAATCACCTTGATCGGCCAGCCCGACGTGCCGAAGCGGCGGCTCGACAATCCGGTCAGGGTGCCCGGCGCACTGAGCTTCCTGGCGTTCGGGACGTTCCACAGCAACGTCGCCGGTCTCGCCGACTTTCCCGAGAACGACTGGCCGGACAACATCGAGCTGCTCTACTACGCGTTCCACATCATGGCAGGCCTGGGGACGATCATGATCGCGGTGATGGCAGTAGCTGCGGCGCTGGGGTGGCGCGGGAGGCTTCATGCGTCGAACGCCATGCTCTGGATTCTGATGCTCATGTTCCCGTTCCCCTACATCGCCAACACGGCCGGCTGGCTCACGACGGAACTGGGACGCCAGCCGTGGGTCGTCTACGGCCTGCTGCGAACCGCGGACGCCTCCAGCATGACCGTCCAGTCGGGAACCGCACTTTTTACCATGATCGGGTTCTGCGGCATGTACTTCGTCCTCGGAATCCTGTTCCTGTTCCTGATGTCGAAGGAGATCGCCCACGGGCCGGTGGTGGACGGGGCGGAGGTGGCGCATGGTTGAGCTGTGGTTCGGTATCGTCGCGGTGATGCTCACCCTGTACGTCGTCATGGACGGGTTCGACCTCGGAGCCGGGGTCATCCATCTGTTCGTGGCGCGGACCAACGAGGAACGCCGCCAGGTGCTGGCCGCCATCGGGCCCCACTGGGACGCCAACGAGGTGTGGCTGCTCGCGACGGGCGGGGCACTCTTCGTCGCGTTTCCGGCCGTGCTGGCGGCCGGGCTCTCGGGATTCTACTTCGCCATCTTCCTCGTGCTCTGGTCGTTGATCCTGCGCGGGGTGGCGATCGAGTTCCGGAGCCACGTGGAGGCGCCGATCTGGCGGTCGTTCTGGGACAGCTCGTTCGCCGTCGCCAGCATCCTGCTGTGCGTGTTCTTCGGATGCGCGCTCGGAAACCTCCTGCGGGGGCTGCCGCTCGATTCCGAGGGCTGGTTCGCGCTCTCGCTCTTTACGGATTTTTCGACGCGCCCACCGGTCGGCATCCTCGACTGGTACACGGTTCTCGTCGGTGCCTTCGCACTCGTCGCACTGACCGCGCATGGCGGCGCCTACGTGGCGTGGAAGACCGAGGGGGTGGTGGCCGAGCGCAGCACGCGGTGCGCGCGCCGGGCGGCGATCCTGCTCGCGGTGCTCTGGCCGGTGATGACGGTTCTCACCGTCCGGCTCAACGCGCCCATGTTCCGCCACTTCATGTCGCGTCCGCTGGCGTGGATCTGCGTGGCGCTGGCGGTGGCCGGGCTGATCGCTGCCATTTCAGGACTCGCGCGCGGCGCCCAACGCCGGGCCTTCCTCGGAACGTCGGTATTCCTGCTGGGACTGATGGCCGCCACGGCGACGTCCGTGTTTCCCATCATGCTGCGCGCCGTCGGTGATCCGTCACTTTCTCTGACCGCGTACACGTCGAGCAACGACGCGCACGGCCTGAAGACCGCGCTGGGCTGGTGGCTGGTCGGAATCCCTCTGGTCGTCGCCTATTTCGTGATACAGTTCCGTGTCCATTCGGGAAAGGTCCCCGCGCCCCGCGAGGGCGAGGGCTACTAGGACGGAAGGGTTGTGCCGCGAGAGGAGGCGTAGATGAAATCGATAGTCGCAGTGGCCGTAGCGGTTCTGACGGTGTCGTCGATGCACAGTGTCTCGTGGGCGGGAAGCCACCCGCACGAACGCAACGGGTTCTTCCTGGGGTTCAACCTGGGCGGCGGTTCCGCGGACGTGTCGTTCAAGGGTTTTGAGAGCGACGGCCGGGAGGGTGGGGGGAACGCCAACTTCAGGCTGGGCGGCGCCATCAAGAACGACCTCCTGCTGGGCGCGGAGTCGCTGGCCTGGGCGAAGGACCAGGACGGATCAACGGTCAGCCTCAGCATGCTCAACTTTGCCGTCACCTACTACCCGGGCGACATGGGCTTCTTCCTGCGCGGCGGTATCGGGTTCGCGTCGAGCTCGTTCGAGACCGACCTGGGCGGCGGCCTGACCCTGTCGAAGGACGAGAGCGGGTTCGGCATGGCGGCGGCGATGGGATACGAATGGCGGCTCTCCGGCAAGTTCGCCCTCGGACCGCAGGTCGAGTTCGCGTATCTCAACATCGGTGGCGACCTCGTTGACACGGCCAACTTCTTCGACGCCACGCTGGGGTTCAACTGGTACTGGTAGAGATATCGGGCACGTCCGTCGAGGCGGAGCGCTATGATGACGGATTTATCCTGCGTGTGCGGCCTCGGCGACCTCGCCGTGCGCGATTCTTGCCAGGAAGCAGGGCATCGGACGTGAGCTTAGTGAAAATCCCGGCTGCGAGCGCGCGTGGGTGAATCAATCGAATCCGGCTCCCACAGCGACTCCGCCACGATGTGGACGACATTCGACGCGCGCTGGATCTTCCCCGTGACCCCCAGGAACGACGATGTCTTCGCGAGCAGCGCGTGGCGGTCGAAGACGTCCTTCCACAAGACGACGTTCACGAAGCCGGTCTCGTCCTCCATGGTCATGAAGACCACCCCCTTCGCCGTCCCCGGGCGCTGGCGCACGATCACGAGCCCCGCGTAGCGCACGCGCCGCCCGTCGGGAAGGGCGCCCACCGCGCGCGCATCGGGGAGCCCGAGGGCGGAAAGCCGGGCGCGCAACGCTTCCAGTGGATGCCCGCGCGTGCTGTGTCCGGTGGTTTCGTAATCCCACGCGACGGTCTCGAGGCCGGTGAGCGCGCCGAACGCCACGGGCGTCTCGGTGCCCTCGATCTCGATCGGCGAGGGCGCTACCGTGCCTCGCGCCTTCCACAGCGCCTCGCGGCGGCCGCCCTCGAGCGCTTCAAACGCGCCCGCCTCCGACAGGCGCGTGCGCATGCGTTCATCGAGCGCGGCGCGGGTCACCGCGTCTTCGACCGATGCGAACGCCCGCTTGCGTCGCGCGGCGAGGATGCGCTCGCCCGTCGCGGCGGCGAGTCCCTTCACGTAGCGCAGCCCCATGCGCACGGCGAAGGCGCGCACGCCCGCATCACCCGGTTCGCGGCGTCGCAGGGAGGCGAGCGATGCCGGCGCCTCCTCGAGCGTGCAGTCCCATTCGCTCGAACACACGCACACCGGCAGCACGACGAGACCGTGGCGTTTGGCGTCCTCGACGATCGTGGCGGGGGAATAGAAGCCCATGGGCTGCGCGTTCAGGAGCGCGCACGTGAACGCGTCCAGGTAGTGGCGCTTGAGCCACGCCGAAACGTACGCGATGAGCGCAAAGCTCGCCGCGTGACTCTCGGGGAAGCCGTAGTCGCCGAAGCCGCGGATCTGCTCGAAGACGCGCTCGGCGAACTCTTCCGCGATGCCTTTGGCGCGCATGCGCGAGACGAGTTTCTCCCGGTGGCGCTCGAGTCGCCCGCTCCGCCGCCACGCCGCCATGTCGCGCCGGAGCTGGTCGGCTTCGCCCGGCGTGTAGTCGGCGGCGACCACGGCGAGCTTCATCACCTGCTCCTGGAAGAGCGGGATGCCGAGGGTCTTCTTGAGCACCGGTTCGAGGCTCGGGTGAGGGTAGACAACCGCCTCCTCGCCGTTTCGGCGGCGCAGGTAGGGGTGCACCATGCCGCCCGTGATAGGGCCGGGCCTCACGATGCTAACTTCAATAACGAGATCGTAATAGTTGCGCGGCTTCAAGCGGGGTAGCATGGCCATCTGGGCCCGGCTCTCGATCTGGAACGTGCCCACCGTGTCGGCGCGGCGGATCATGGCGTAGGTGGGCGCGTCGTCGGCCGGGACGGTGGCCATGGACAGGCGCCGGCCGTGGTGGTCGTCGACGAGATCGAAGGCGCGGTTCACCACCGTCAGCATCCCCAGCCCCAGCAGGTCCACCTTGAAGAGGCCGATCGACTCCAGGTCGTCCTTGTCCCACTGGATCACCGTGCGCCCCTCCATGGTGGCGTTCTCGATGGGCACCAGCGTGTGCACCGGCTCGTGCCCGAGGAGGAAGCCGCCCGGGTGGATGGAGAGGTGGCGCGGGAAGTCCTGGATCTCGGAGGTGAGGCGGACCAGGTGCCGGTGCGCGGGCGATTCCACGTCGAAGCCCGCACGCGCGAGTGCGGCGGGCGAGACGTCGTCGTAGTGGGAGAGCAGGCGCGCGACACGGTCGAGCGTGGTGTCGGGGACGCCGAGCACCTTACCCACCTCGCGCACCGCGGAGCGCGCGCGATAGCGCACGACGTTCGCCACCATCGCCGCGTGCGTGCGCCCGTACTTTTCGTAGACCCACTGGATCGCCTCTTCACGGCGGTTGTGCTCGATGTCGAGGTCGATGTCGGGCGGCTCGGCGCGCTCTTTGGAGATGAAGCGCTCGAACAACAGATCCATCCGCACCGGATCGACGGCGGTGATGCCGAGGCAGTAGCAGACCGCCGAGTTGGCCGCCGACCCGCGGCCCTGGCAGAGGATGTTCCGCTCGCGGCAGAAGCGGACGATCTCGTGCATGGTAAGGAAGTAGCCCTCGTACTCGAGGTCGTGGATGACACGGAGCTCCTTCTCGATCTGCGCCGTCGTCTCCCGGGGGACGCCGTCGGGGAAGCGCTCGCGCGGGTAGCGCTCTCCGGCGCCGGCGAGCGTGAGGCGGCGCAGGTACTCGAAGGCGGTCGTGCCGTCGGGGAGCGCCTCCAGCGGGTAGCGATAGCGGATCTCCGCGAGCGAGAACGTGCAGCGCGCGGCGACGTCTTCGGTGCGTGCGACCGACGCGGGGTCGTCTTCGAACAACACACCGAAGGCGTAGGGGGACGCGAGCGCGTGCTCGGCGTTGGGCCGCGTGAGGCACCCCGCGGTGGTCAGCGTGACGCCGTGACGGATGCACGTGAGCACATCCTGCAGGTCGCGCCGCGCGCGCGTATGATAGAGCACCTCGACGGCGGCGGCGGTCGGGATGCGGAACCGCGCCGCACGCTCGCGTACGCGCGCCTCCGTGACGATGTCGCCCGCGTCGCGGTGGCGCGTCACCAGCGCGTAGAGGCGGTCGCCGAACGCGTCCTTGAGATCGCGGGCGACGAACACCGGGTCGGTGGCGCCGGCGATGAGGCTCCCGTCGCCGCCCCAGAGGGCGATCAACCCCGCGGCGTGCTCGCACACCTCGCGCCAGTGCAGCACGCTCTCGCCCTTGGGCGAGCGCAGGCGGCCGTCGGAAAGCAGCGAGCAGAGGTTCGCGTAGCCGGCACGATCCAGGGCGAGCAGCACGACATGGGAGCCGTCCTCGGCGGTGACCTGTGCACCGGCGATCAGGTGAACGCCCAGCTCGCGCGCCTTGACGAACGCGCGCACGAGACCGTAGACGCCGTCCCGATCGGTGAGAGCGAGAGAACGCAGGCCCAGGCGCGCGGCCTCCTCGACGAGCTCGTCGGGATGGCTCGCACCCTCGAGGAACGAGAAGTTGGATTTGCACCAGAGGGGCGTGTAGGACCGGAGGGAGGAGAGGCGGTTCATGGCGCCGCGATGATAACAGACAATTGTCTATAACGCAAGATGTGCGACGGATGGCGGGGGACCGGCAACGGCGTGCGCTCCGCGCGCTTCGCGAGCCCGACGGGATTGACGCGACTGTTGTCACGACGTACGCTGGCCGTGTGTCGCCGAAGCAAACGAAGCCCGCTGATATCGCCGCCCTCGTTTTCATCGTGAGAGAATCCCGGTGAGAGCGACCACCGGAGCGCAAAGGACGTCGTGGCACTCGTAGTTCTTTTGAGAGGCGTTAACGTCGGTGGTCACCGGACCTTTCGGCCGAAGGCGCTCGCCGCACAATTGAAGCACCTCGAGGCTGTCAACATCGGGGCAGCCGGCACCTTCGTGATTCGGCGACCCGTCCGCCGCGAGCAGGTGCGCGCCGAGTTCACACGGCGGCTACCCTTCAAGACCGAGATCGTGATCTGCGAAGGCCGGGACATCGTGAGACTGCCTTCTACCAGGGTCTTTGCGGACTATCCGGCTCGATCCGACATCGTGCGCTTCTTGAGTGTCCTCTCGCGACGTCCGCGTTCGGCACCGTCGACGCCCATGAGCTTTCCCGCGAGGGGCAAGTGGGTGGTGAAGGTGCTGGCGAGAGAGAACCGCTTCGTGTTCGGCGTGTACCGGCGCCAGGTGAAGGCGATCGGCTCTCTTCGCACGCTTGACCAGGTTTTCGGAGTGCCGGTGACTACCCGCAACTGGAACACGGTCACCACGATTGCGAAGTTGCTGGAGGACGGGACGACCGAATCGGCGTCCCCGTGATCTACTCCTGAAGTTGCTTCCGTTTGTTCTCTCGGCGTCGCGTTCGCGGTCGCCGACAAGCGCCGGCCCGGCCGTCTACTACCGTTGGATCACGATCTTGCGCGTGGCCACTTCGCCGTTGGCATTGATTCGATAGAAGTAGACACCGCTCGCGAGTCGATGACCCTCGGAATTGACGCCGGTGAAGACACGCCGATGCCAGCCGGCACCCATCTCTCCCGCGTCGCGGGAATAGACGAGCCGACCCGCAACATCGTAGACGGTGATGGAGACGTGCCCTGGAGCCGGCATGCCGAACTCGAATGTCGTGCTCTCGCCGAAGGGATTGGGCGCGTTGTCGAGCACCTGCAGATGGGACAGCGCGGGCGCGTGCGTACCGACACCTGTGACCGTGGCATCGACCATCGCCTCGTTCGAAGGCGTGCTCTCGTTCCCATGGACGTCGACGGATACGACCCGGTAGTACCACGCGGTCCACGCGATGGCGCCCCCGTCGACGGTCATGGTGTCGGTTGAGCTGCCGAGCAAGTACTGCGTGGCGATGGGAAAGCCGCTCTCATCGCCGCGGTAAATTCGGTACTCCTTGAAGTCCGGGGACTTCGAGCTGCCGGCGTGCCAGTCGAGATCGACATTTGAACCGCCCGCGCGCGCGGCGGTGAGAGCGATCGGAGCCGCCGGCGCCACGTTGTCGACGGAGTACCCGCTGTCGGGCGCCGACGGGAAGAAGATCTGGGGATCCGCGGTGTGCGCAACCACCTGGAAGTAGTGCAGGGCGGGGTCGCCGCCGACCGAATCCTGCCGCGTCGCTACGACGTCGCTGTAGCCGGGCGAGAATATGGCGTCCTGCGTGTCGACGAACTCCCACAGGTAGATGACGCCGTTCGACGTTTCCGCACGCACGGCGGGGCCGTCGAAGTCGGGGCCGACGTCGGCGAGCGTGACGAGGTTCGTGGAGGCTCCGTAGCGGTCGGCGACGGCGCGCGCCAGCCAGTGTTCGTTACCGGCGGTCTCACTCCCGTGCGACGACAGGGCGGTGGGGGAAGCGGTGGGCGTGGCTGGAAGTGTGTCGAGCGCGCGCCACTCAGAGTAGTGCGTGATCTGCTGGTAGGCGAGCTTGTCGCGCTCACTCGCCGTCCACCCCAGCACGACGTTGCCGCCCTGGTCGTCGGGGACGTCGGCCACGGAGACGATCGCCGGTTCAGGGCGGCCCCACCAGCCGTAGCGCGGTTCGACGCGCTGCGCATAGATCGTGGTAATGACCCCATTCCGTGAGTCCTGCCAGGCCACCAGGAATGCGCCGTCCGCGGTCGGCACGGCCGACGCATTGACCCTGTATCCCGGAAGGTGAGTCACGGGAACCCCGGTGGGGGCCCAGACCTCGTGCCCGGACGGGTCGATGTGCTGCACGTAAAGATCACTCCCGTTATTCGACGGGAAATCCCGCTTGTCGGACATGACGAGAATGACACCACCTTCTCCGTCGCTCACCGTGTCCAGCGTGATCTGATCCCAGGTGGTCACTACGGAGCCCAGTGTGGACGGCCAGATCGCCCCGCCGGGCTCGATGAGTCGCTGGAAGTGGACATCGTATGAGGAAATGCTGTTTTGAAGCGCCCACGTGACGATGGCACCCCCGCTGCCGTCGCTGATAGAAAGCACGTTTCCGCTCAATGCCGAGCCGGCGAGTATGGACGCGCCGGTCGAGCCCCATTGCTCGACTCCGGCGGCGTCGAGACGGTGGACACGAATGTCAACGGAGCTGCTGTTTGTGTGTGTGATGAGCGCCCCACCCAGACCGTCGGGAACCAGCCCGGCCAGGAACTCGTTCGTCCCGCCTCCCAGCGCCGCCACGGCCACACCGTTGGGTGTCCAGGCCGGCGAACCGAAAAAGTTGATGGCCTGCGCATAGACGTCCGCGTCTCCATTTCGGTAGTCGGTCCAGGCCACGATCGCGCCCGCGGCGCCATCGGAGATGATTCGGGCAAGGTACTGTTCGTTCGAGGCCGTAGAGACGGCCAGCCCGTTCGCCGCCCACAGGGCGTTGCCACTGCCATCGACTCGCTGCGCATAGACGTCGCCGATGTCATTTCGAGTGTCGAGCCATGCTACCAGGAGCGCGAAGCCGTCGAAATCCACCTCGGGGTACTGCTGATCACCGGTCGCTGAGCAGATGGCGACGCCGTTGGGCGCCCAGAGCATCGTCCCGTCGGGGCTGACACGCTGAGCGTAGATGTCGTACGTGCCCGCACGCGCGTCCATCCACACGATGTAGGCGCCACCCGCGCCGTCCGCCGCAATCTTGGACGCGGACTGATCGCCGCTGGCGTTGCATACGGGCACTCCGTTGACGGCCCATACGGGGTTGCCGTCGGCATCGACCCGCTGGGCATATATGTCCGTGGAACTGTTACGGTCGTCCCACCACACGACGTAGGCGCCACCGGCGCCGTCGGATGCGATGTGGGGATCGACGGCGCCGCCCGGAGTCGTGGCGACCGGCAGGCCGTCCTCGACCCAGGTGGCATGAACGGTGGGGACAATGAGAGTGGAGGCTAACAGAACGAAATTACAAACAACCGCGAGTGTTCGCATGGGCGGCTCCTCGGGTTCGGTCTGGTTGTGGAACTCTGCGAGCGGATGCTCCATTGTACCATATGGAGCCGGGGTGGTCAGCCTCCCAGTGCCCATCAAAAACCGCCGGACGAAACCGCCGTGTTGACACCCGGAGGCGAAGGAGATAACGATGAAGAACAAGTTGTCGGTGGACGCGGAAGGCAACGCGTTCGCCCTCCA
>CAZCQM010000006.1:20855-34494 GCA_964500785.1 uncultured bacterium | reverse complement strand
ATGCAGCAGAACGAGCAGTCGGCGTAGCAGCCGCGCGAGCCGACCAGCGGTGCCACCGGGACGCCGAGCACGTTCCGGGGCTCACCCCGGCGGTCGGGGAACGGCAGGCTGTCTAGCGGCGGGAGCGCGCGGGGCGGTCCCACCTCGATCGTCTCCGGCCCGCGGATCACGATGCCGGGCTCGGCGGTCACCGGCAGCCCGTCGCGCACGCGCGCGCACAGCCAGGCGAAGGCTTCCTCGCCCTCGTGACGAACCACGGAGTCGATGGCGGGAAAGTCGCGCAGGATGTTCTCGTATTCGAAGGTGGCGAAGTGGCCGCCGGCGCAGACATGCCCGGCGAACCCCCGCTCGCGAAGATGGGCGGACAGGGACAGCAGCTCGCGGGCGCGGAGCTGGAAGGGTACGGAGATGCCCACGACGAGCGGTCGGGCCGCGAGGATCTGCGAAAGCGCGTTCTCGAGACCCGGTGTCGAGTTGAACGGGACGATCTCGGCGGTGAACCCGGCGCGGGAAACGGACGCAGCGAGGTAGCGCAGGGAGAGGTTTTCTTCGTATTCGGCTCCGACCAGGACGACTGTCGGCATGCGCGATTCCACCTCAGAAAAACCGTCGATTGTGTCTCGGGTGGGGCGTCAGGGGTGGGCCACCCGAATAGTAATACCGCCCGCCCCGGAACGCAAGCCCTCCGATGAGGCGTCGCCCGTTCACTTCGTCGATACGCCGGTGAATCGATCGATCGCGTCGGCCATCCGGCGCGTCACGTCGTCGTCCGTCGGCAAGTAGTGCGTGCCGGTCGGGAAGGGCAGCGCCCGAGGCCCCTGTCCTCCGCCCTGGGGACGACCCCATGCCGCCTTCGCCGGCTTTGGCCAGGATACGGAACTGACGAAACTGTTCACCCACGCCCGGAATCGCCATGCGTCCGTGCCTTTCCTGCTTCAGTCGGTTGCGGCCGAGATCGGAACGCCCGGCATCATATCACCGGCGCCGGCCCGCCGACAATCCACGTGTGATGAAGGTGACGTTTCACCACGCGTCCGGGAAGCAACGTGCACGTTGACCCGGCAGGGAAAAGACAGTACCGTCGCGACGGAAGTCCCGAGAGCAGCATCGGTTTGAGGACGATCATCATCTTCATGCTCGCAGTGCTCCCGGTGGGATGGTCGGGTCCCGCCCGGGCGCAGACTGCTCGGGGTGCACCGCATGCACCTGTGAGTGTATCCGTGGCACCCGTCCGCGCCACCCGCACGGACACACCCCCCGATGTAGACGGCGTCCTCTCCGACGAGTGCTGGGAAACGGCCGAACCGTTCGAGAACTTCACGCAGGTCGTTCCGGTCGAAGGAGCCGCTCCCTCCGAGCGCACGGTCGTGCGCGTGCTGTTCGACGTCGACAATCTCTACATCGCGATCCGGTGTTTCGATTCCGAACCGAAGAAGGTCATTGGGAAGGAGCGCCGGCGCGACGGCGGGATGGAGGGCGACGACAACGTCGAGATCGTGCTCGATTCGTTCGCGGACCGGCGCAACGGCTACTATTTTCGGCTGTCGGCGGGCGGGGCCAGGACCGAGGGGTTGATCGACGCCAGTAAGGGCGAGATCCGGCTGGAATGGGACGGCATCTGGTACGGCAAGAGTCGTCGCGACGCGGCGGGCTGGACCGCCGAGGTGGCGATCCCGTTCAAGACCATCGCCTTCAGCCGGGGCGCCGATGCGTGGGGTTTCAACCTGCAGCGCACCATCCGGCGCAAGCAGGAGGTGGTCCGCTGGGCCAGTCCGCGTACCAACAGCGACGTCTCGCGGCTCTCGGACGCCGGCGCGCTGGTCGGAATCGGAGACATCCGCAAGGGCCTGGGCCTGACGGTCAAGCCCTACGTGTCCACGCACGTCGACTCGCCCGAAGGCGACGTGGATGTCAAACCGGGAATGGATGTCTTCTACCGGCTGACACCGTCGACGACCGCCGCCGTTACCACCAACACCGATTTCGCCGAGACCGAGGTCGACGAGCGCATCGTCAACCTGACGCGCTTCCCCATCTTCTTTCCCGAGAAACGGGCGTTCTTTCTCCAGGACGCAACCGTGTTCTCCTTCGGGGGCCTCTTCCAGAGCCCCATTCCCTTCTATTCGAGGCGCATCGGCATCGTGGGCGGCCAGGAGAAGGACATCCTCGCGGGTGCGCGCGTCACCGGGCGGGAAGGTGGCTTCAACTTCGGGTTCATGGACGTCCAGATGAAGGACGACGACGCCCTGGGCAAGAAGAATCTGTCCGTCGGCCGGGTCGTGCTCAACGTCCTCCACGAATCGACCGTCGGGGTCATCGCCACGCACGGCGATCCCGCCACCACCGGCGACAACACCGTCGTCGGCGGTGACTTCAACTTCCGGACGAGCTCGGTCTTCGGAGACCAGGTGGTGGAGGCGCACGCGTGGGCGATGGGCAGCTTCAGCCGCAAGGGGCCGGAGATCACGGGCGCAAGCAGCGGGTTCGACGGCGACGATTCCGCCGTCGCGGCCAAGGTCATGTACCCCAACGACGAATGGTTCGGGGTCGTGTACGTCGGCCGCTACGGCACGAATTTCCATCCCGCGCTGGGGTTCATCGAGCGTCCCGGCACCTGGGAGGTCGACGGCAACCTGCGCCGTCGCTGGCGGCCGCGTGGCTTCATCAACCGCGTGGACCTGACCGCCCAGGCGTCCGGCTACTTGAACCTGGACGGAAGCATGCAGTCGCTGACCGGTAGCCTGCCGACCATCGATATCGAAGACCGATATGGGGACGATTATGAAGCGGACCTCGTGGTTGACCGGGACGTCCTCACCGAGCCCTTCGAGATCCACGATGGTGTCGTGATTCCGCCGGGAGACTACCGCTTCGCGAGCTTCCAGACATCGCTGGCGCTCGCGGCGTCGCGCGCGCTTGCACCGATCTTCGTGTTCCGGGCGGGCGACTATTACACCGGCACGCGCACCGACTACGCCGCGCAGCTGAACTGGCGTCCGGGCAGCTGGTTCTTCGCGTCGGGAACGTACCAGTACCAGAGCGTCGACCTGTCCGAGGGCGCGTTCATCGTGCGCATCGTGTCGGCGCGGGCGGACGTCTTCCTGTCACCCGAGGCCTCGTGGAGCACCATCGTGCAGTACGACAACGCGTCGGAGAACCTGGGGGTGTACAGCCGCGTGCGCTGGGAAATCACGCCGGGGCAGGAGATCTTCCTCGTCGCCAACGAGGGCTTCACCCGGGTCGACGGCAACAACTTCGACTACGACGCCGGCAGAATAACCCTCAAGGTCGGGCTGACGTTCCGCTTCTGACCCCGTCGGCGCGTGTGTCTCAGGGTTGCAGGTTGTAGATCTCGAACACCTGCTCCTGGGGCTGCGCCGTGAAGCCTCCCTTCACTCCCTCCTTGAGGCGCGGCATCAGAACGCCGTCCCGGAAGCGCTCCCAGCTTGCCTTGGAATCGTGGATGGCGACCACCGTCCAGCCACCGGCCGACGGGCCGGCCGCGTGGTAGATCTGACCCTCCGGCAGGTTCTTCCGGTCGGGGTGCACGGCTCCGATGCTCGCTTCGTATTGCTCCTTCGTTCCGCCTGCAAAAAAATGTACGACTCCGTACGCCATGATCGGCCTCCTTCTGGTTTCAATATCGCTTTCCAGTGTTCAGGTACGGCGGCTACAGACTCTTGAGCGCTTCCACCATGTCCGGGACGACGTCGGTGTGGTGATGCGCAATCTTCCACTTGCCGCCTTCCGGAACCGAAGCAAATCGCGCCGTTCCTCCTGTCGGGCGTTGGCTGGTTATACAGCCGCGTGTTCGATTCGTCCCATTTGGAATCTCCACCGCCGTTTACGAGTAGTGGGTCCGTTTTCTTCCGTTGGCCGCGGCACGGGAATCGATGGTGAATGCACGGGACGCCACCTATCTTTCGTCCAGTGGGACTGGGGTTTTTCCTGAGAAGCCGTGCAACGATGATGGGTGCCGCGGGCCGCGTAGTGCTGGTGGTCTGCCTGTGCACGCTGGGAGAAGTGCACCCCGCGGCCGGTCAGGTGCCGGGGACCGAACCGGTCCCCGTGTCGCTCGCGAATGCCGGCACGCTACCCTCGCTATCGCTGTCCGATCCGATTGCGCCCGCCGACGGCGGGCCACCGGGGATCGCCAGCGCGTTTCTCCACGACCTGGTCGACCAGGGGACGTACCCCGTGCGTGTCGCGCGGGAACGCCCGCTGGGCTTCGCGCTCGCCGTCGGCACACTGGCTGTCCGACGTCGTGGTCGGAGCCGCCATCGGTGTGGGCTGCGCGCGCCAGGTGATCGGAGCGAACGAGCGGCGCTCGTTGGCGACCGAACCCATCGGCCCGTGAATCAGCGGGACATCATCGTGACGCTCGACGCGTCGGCGTGAAGACCACCTTGATGGCACCGCTCGAGCGGCGGTGAACCGCCGCATTGATTGCCGAGACGTAGTCCGCCAGAGCGAAGCGGTGGGTGACCAGGCCCCCGAACCGGAGCGTGCCGTCGGCGAGACGAGGGATGAGAACCTCGAAGGGATGGCGCCACTCGCCGCCCCACGGGACCGGGCCGTAGCTGTAGACGCCGCGGCACGTGATCTCGCGATACCAGATCGGCGTCGGGTCGACCCCGCGCAGCGAGAAAGGCGCCGACACCAGGACCAGTTGGCCGCGTGGCCGCAGGACGTGCATGGCCCGGGTGAGCGAGTGTCGCGTGCCGGCGCAGTCGATGACGCGGTCATACACGCCGCGGTAGACGTAGCCGTACCCGGAGACTCGTTGCGAAGCCATCTTCTGCCCGGACGCCCATGCGCGGAATTCGCCTTCGGTACGAACCGCCGCCGTCGCGAGGCCACGACCTTCCGGCCAGCCGCGCTGGAATCCATGGTGAACCATCAGCTCGCATTCTCCCGGGAGCCCGAGCGCCGAGTGCAGGTACGCGGTCAGCAGGCCGATCGTTCCCCCGCCGATCACGAGCGTTCTCTCGGGAGGCGGGCCCGTGGGTCGAAGGAGCGCCGCCAGAGCGGTCGCCGCCGGGTCGAGCAACACCGCGTCTTCGTCGGTAACCGAATCGGGCAGCGGCCAGAGCTGGGACGCGTGCGCGAGGCATGTCTCCGACCATCCGCCGCCGGTCTCGCGACTGAACCCGATCGCGCAGCCCACACCCGGCCACGAATCATCGCGGGCTTCACACAGCCCTTCCCACCCCGTCGCACAGGCAGGACATGGCTCGGAGCGATCGCGAACGCGGCATCCCAGCACGGGCCAGACCACCACGCGACCGGTACCGGCATCCGTCCGCCGTGCGGGCTCGATTACGGTGGGATCTTCCACGTCGCCGACCAGTTCGTGCCCGGGGACAAAGGGATAGGACGCCTCGGGCTCGAGGTAGAGCGAATCCTCGCCGGTTACGAGACGGAGGTCCGTGCCGCAGATTCCGGCCACGCGCACGCGCAGTGCGGCCCAGCCGGCCGCTTTCGCGGTCGGCGGATCGATATCAACGTGATGGAGCGGTGAACGGCGCGCCGACCACCAGCGGCGTGCACCGGCATAGGTCGCCCGTGACACGAGGTAGCGCGCGATCTCGTGGCGGAACTGCAGGGCTTCCATGCGTCAGGTCTCCAGCTGCTTTGCGTAGAGGCGATAGGTTTTCACCCGTGTTCCTCCGAAGGCGTGGATCACGTGCTGGATGCTCCGGTTCGTGTCCTGCACGAGCGACAATTCGGCGTCGCGCATGCCGAGACGCCGTGCGGCGGATGTCATCTCGAAGGCGAGGCGCGCGGCGACACCGCGCCCCACAAACTCGGGCAGGACTCCAAGCAGCATCAGTCTCAGCGAGCGGATACGGGGAACCCGCCAGGCGAGGCGCAGATAGCCCAGCGGCCAGACGCGGCCGCCCAGGCCCGCCAGAGCGATGTTGATATCCGGAAGTCCGATCGCGAAACCGATCGGACGGCCCCCGCACTCGGCCACCAGCGCCAGCTCGGGGCGATAGAAGGGTCGGAACTCCCGCGCCCGCTCCATGAACTCGTCCCGGCCGATCGGCACGAATCCCCACAGATCCGCGAAGGACCGATTGTAGAGATCGAACATGATGCGAATATCTTCCTCCCACCGTCGCGCAGTGGTCGCCCTCACCGTGACCGCCGCCTGTTCGCCACCCGCGCGGCCGGCCATGCGCAGGAGCCGGTCGACAGCCGGGTCGTGGGCATGCCGGGGATCGCACTCGTACGCGTGGTAGTCGAGACGCGGGTGATAGCCCGCCGACTCAACCTGAGTTTCGTAGTACGGCGGATTGTACGTCGTGAGCAGCGTCGGCGGCCGCGCGAACCCGTCGATCAAAAGTCCGACTTCGTCGTGCGTGCTGAGGTTCACCGGCCCCATGACCCACTCCACGCCGCGCTCGCGCAATGCTCCCTCGGCCGCCTCGAACAACACGCGAGACGCCTCGGGGTCGGACCGGCATTCGTAGAAGCCGAAGAACCCCGCGCGCGCCTGCCAGCGCTCGGCGAACACGGGATCGACGACGGCGGCGATCCGGCCCACGACGCGCCCATCCCGCCGAACCACGAAGCGGCTGTTCCAGCGGCCTCGAAGCGATGCGTTGTGCCGGGGCGACCAGCGCTGCATCTCCGTCGATCGAAGGGGTGCCACCCACGTGGGATCTCCACGGTACAGGTGGTAGGGGAACTCGGCGAATTCGCGATGCGCCTTCGCATTGTCCACGGGCTCGACGTGCACGCTGCCCGGAGTCATCGGCGCAATCATATAAGCTGGTACCGTCTCCATCAACTGCGGTCTGGATCGCGTTCTGCGGGGAGCGTTTCGGTGTCGGCGGAAGAAAAAGCTGTTGTTGCGCCCATGAGCGGGTGGTAATGGGTGGCTTCTGATGGCAGGCGATACCCGCGCAGATCCCGGGGACTCGAAGTGGTCGGATTTGTTTCGACGGGCGATGACCATCGTCGTCGTGGTCCCGCCGCTGATTGCCGCGGCGGTGTGGGCGCCGGCCTGGGGGTGGGCGGCACTCACGGGTGGAGCGCTCGCGATCGCGGGCGCCGAATGTGTCACGCTGCTGTCTCGAAAAACGCGCACCGGGTGGGCGTGGGTCGGTGGGATGGGATCGTTGGGAGCGGGGGCGGTGTTGTATCTCTGGAGCGGGTCGTCGCCGGCAACGACGGCGCTCCGGATTTTCGCGTGGTCCGGCGTGGTAGCGCTTCTCTTCTACGCGGTTCGCGCGCTGGTTCCGGAGCTTCGCCGCGGGACCGCGGTCCCCGCGGTCGTATCCGTCCTGTTTGCCGTTCTCTACTGCGGCGTGCTGCCGGCGCACCTGGCGCTGCTTCGGCGCGACGCCGGGAGCGCGTGGGTGCTGTTCGCCCTCGCCATTGCATGGGGAAGCGACGTCGGCGGCTACCTGGTGGGAAGGATTGCGGGTGGCCCGCGCCTCGCGCCGCGGATCAGTCCCGCCAAGACCATCGCCGGGGCCGTCGCGGGTCTCGCCGCCGCCGCGGTGATTGGCATCCTCTTCGCCACGGGAACGCAAACCGGCACGGGTACCATCCAGATCGCACTGATTGCAGTCGCCGCCGCTTTCCTCTCCCAGATCGGCGACCTCGCGGAATCGCACCTCAAGCGCCGATGCGGCGTGAAGGACAGCGGCGTCGTGCTCGCCGGCCACGGCGGCATGCTCGATTGCATCGACGGCCTCATCCTGGCCGCACCCTGGCTCTACTACGTCCACCGCCACCTGGCGTAGTGTCGGCCAAAGACCGTTTTGGATTGGTTGTGGCCGGAAGATTGTCCCTGGCACGGGGAATGCCATGGCGGGGCATGGGACGGACGTGGTCGGGATGGGTTCCTCCTCATTGCCCTAACCCCAACTGCCAGTACTTCAGCGACTTCAGTGACGAGTGGCCGGTCAAGCGCAAGGGCTTCTACCACCGCGAACGAAGCCCCCAGCGTATCCAGCGGTTTACATGTGGTCACTGCGGTCGACACTTCAGCACGCAGACCTTCTCGGCCACCTACTGGCAGAAGTGCCCCGACCTGGTCGATCGAACCTTCATGATGGTCGTCGGGTGCATGGCGAATCGCCAAATGGCACGTGCGGTGGGCCACAGTCCCAGCACGATCACCCACCACATCGCCCGCCTGGGACGGCACTGCCTGCTCTTTCAGGCCAACGAGTTGGACAAACTGCCGCTGTTGAACGAAATCGCCATCGACGGAATCGAGACGTACGAGCACAGCCAGTACTTTCCCTTCCACCACAATGTGGCGGTGCACGTCGACTCGGGTTACTTCCTCTACCACACCGACAGCCCGCTTCGGCGCAAGGGACGCATGCGCGCCCACCAGAAGGAACGCCGCGCGGCGCTGGAGCGTCTGCTCGGCCGGGCACACCCGCGGGCAGTGGAGACCGGCGTACGCGACCTCCTCGAAGGACTTCTCGGCAGGCAGCGAGCCATCACCATCCGAAGCGACGATCACCGCGCCTACCCGCGCTCGATCCGGGCGGTTGCGTGCAGGGTCACGCACCAGATCACGTCTTCGAAGGCACGCCGTGACGAAAAGAATCCGCTCTGGGAGATCAACCTGCTGGACCTGATGATCCGCCACAGCACTGCCGCCCACAAACGTGAGACGATCGCGTGGGCGAAGAGGAGACAGGCTTCGGCCGAGAAGCTGGCGATCTTCCAGGTGTGGCGCAACTACATCAAGCGACGGCGGGAGAAGGGAACCCGGGTGACGTCGGCGATGCAGCTCGGCCTGGCGAGCAGACAGTTGCGGGTTCGAGACGTGCTCTCGAAACGACTGTTCTTCGAGAAAATCCCGCTTTCCGCGTGCTGGGAACGTTACTACCGGCGCGAGGTACGAACGCGCGCTTTCCCGGTCAACCGGACCCACCACCTGCGCTACGCGTTCTAGAGGCTCCCAACGCTCTGCGGTCACCACGGCCCCCGCCGCAGGGACAATCTTCCGGCCACAACCTTTTGGATTGACGGTACCGGTACCCTCACGCACCCTCTGAACACCCGGCGAATCCGGCGCTCGAGGCTGCGTTCACCGATCCTCGATCTCGACCGAGCCGAATCCGCCGGGTTCGGCGCTATCATGACTCCCCGCTGGTGCTTCTTCGTCAATCCCCTGGCCCGGAACGGGCGCGGGGTTGCGCATCTCGACGCGGTGTTGCGCCATGCTCCCGAAGCCGTACGCGCCGGCGCCGAGACCGCGATCATCGGCGACGTGGACATTCACGCCGCGCTGACCGCCCTTCCATCGTCGACGTGGCCGGTGGCTGTGGGCGGCGACGGGACAGCCAACCTGATGGTGCGTTCGCTGCGTGAAGCCGGCCTGGCATCGCGCCCGTTTGGTGTCCTCCCCCTCGGCTCCGGCAACGCCTTCGCACACTCGATCGGCGTGGGCAGTGTGCGCGGTGCGCTGACGGCGCTCGAGCGCGGTCACTCACAGCCGCTCGACATCATGCTCAGCGATCACCCCACCACGCCGGTCGCGCTCGTGTCCATGAGCGCCGGCTTCGAGTCCAATTTTCTCGGTGAGATCTCCGGCCAACGAACGTGGCGACGCTGGTCGCGGCTCACTCCCGGACTCCTGCGTCACGGCGGCCATCGCTGGAACGACATCGGGCTTACCGCGGACGGCGACGTCATCGTCGCGCCCGGAGCGACCGTATACAACGTCGGGCTGTACAACCTGCCCTGCTATGCATTCGGCAGGGTGATGTGGTCCGACGCCGTGCGCGACGACGGCCTGGCGGAGGCCGTGACGTTTTCCACGGCGCGGTCGTACTGGACCGCGCTGGCGCGTGGCGTGCGGATGCCGCGCGACCGCGGCGGGACCGATCCGCACTGGCGCCGGTGGCGCAGTGCGCGCTTCGAATCGCCGGTTGCGTTTCAGATCGATGGCGAAGTGGTCGCGGGCGGGCACTACGAGGTGCGGGTGGAGCCGCGGGCGATCAATGTAATTATGCCCTAGACGGGTCGGGCGCGGCGTTCTCGCGTGCGAACACGCGACGCGCGGGGAAGGTGGTGTCGGGAAAGAGAAGCGGTGCGAGCATCCGCAGCACGCGGTGTGCCGTTCGCGACCGGTGCCGAAGGAAGAGGTGCCGCCGGGACTCGACGGCGCCGAGGCGGCTCTTGAGCGGCGCCGACGTCTGCCCCATCTCGAGTTCCTCCGCGCCCGACGCAATCGCATCGCGCACGACTTCCGTAACCAGATTCTCGTAGAGCGGCAACGCGCGCTGCACCGCGTAGTCGATTCCCGTCAGGAGGAACGTCGCCCGCCTCTGCGCGTTCAGGACGATCGCCGCCGCCGCCAGCCGGCCCTCGTGCTGCATGAGGAGCGCGTGCGATTCGCCCCCCGGCATCCGGGCCAGGGCTTCGAAGAACGGGCGGTTGAGCCGCTCGAGGCGGTACCGCGCACGCTCGATGACCTCCTCGTAGAGGGCGAACAGCGCCGGCGCATGACTCGAGAACTCGCCCTCGCGCCGGGTGCGGAGTCCGGCCCTCCGTCCCGCCGACAGGGTCGATTCCAGCTGGCGGCGGTATCCCGCGCGCATGTCCCGCGCATACTCCTCGAACGTCCGCCACCGCAGCGGCAACGTGTAGAATGGCAGGCTCGCCGCGCGGAAATAGCCCATCGACTCCAGCTCGCGGAGCGCTTCGCAGGCGTCATCGTCGAATTCCTTCCAGCACAGAAAACGCGTGTCGGTTTCCTCCGCAACGCGTTCCATCAGCCACGCCAGCGCTCGCACGATGCGTCCGGTGTCCGCGTCCGCACGAAACGCGATGCAGGGCTGACCGAAGGAGACCGGGAGGCCACAGAGAAGAACGGGCAGGTTCAGGAAGCCGCGGCGAACCCGCTGCGCCGTGCGGATGAGTCGCTTCATGGTGCCGGTGGCGAGCACGTCGAGCGACACCACCATGCGGGAGAACGACGCCACCGCCACCGGGGTATCGTCCCGATACACCAGCACGTGGCGATAGAGGGCGTTCTCCACGCCCGACCGCTGGCAGCAGCGGATGAACCGGTGGGAAATCTGGATGGCGTCGGGTGGGACGAGCGCGTCCCACTCCGCCGGGTTGACATCGTCGATGTCGTGAAATACGTGCAATTCGAGCCCTTCGCTCGATACGATCTCCCGTCCGGCGGCGCGATGCACCAGCGGCGACACCCCCATCAGAGCGCCCCCCGCAGGCTCCCGAACGCGTCGAGCGCGTGGTCGATATCCGCGTCGCTATGCGTGGCCATCGCGCACAGGCGCAGACGGGCCGATCCTCTCGGCACCGCGGGGAACACCGCAGCCGTCGTGAACACGCCGCGGTCGAGCAATGCGCGCGCCGCGGTGAGTGTGCGGGCCTCGGAGCCGAAAATCACCGGGATCACCGCCGCCTCCGATCCGCCCGTGTCGAAGCCCATTTCCCGCAGCCCCGTGCGCAGGCGGGTGACGACGTGTCGGAGGCTCTCGATGCGCCGCGGCTCGGCGTCGATCACGCGCAGCGCCGCGTGAGCCGTGGCCGTGGCGGCGGGACACAGAGCGCCGGAGAACATGAACGGCGCCGCCTCGTGCTGGAAGTACACGATCAGCGCCCGCGATGCGGCCAGGAATCCGCCCGTGGCGGGAATCGCCTTGCCGAGCGAGCCCGACCACACGTCGATCTCCGCGGGATCCACGCCGAAGTGTTCGTCGACTCCCCGTCCGTGCGGCCCCATCACGCCGAACGAGTGCGCCTCGTCCACCATCAGCACGAACCCGTGGCGTCGCTTGAGCGCGAGGATCTCCGGGAGCGGACACACGTCGCCGTCCATCGAATACACGCCCTCGACGACGACCAGCGTCCTGGATGCGCCCGCCGGCTTGTTCAGCTCCCGTTCCAGTGAGGCGACGTCGTTGTGGTGAAAGCGCTGCACCTGGGCGCGCGAAATCCGGCACGAGTCCACGAGGCTGCGGTGCGCGCGCGCATCGAGGATCACCCGGTCGTCCGGCCCCGTGAGTGCGCCGATGGCGGCGATGTTGGCCAGGTACCCCGAGCTGAACGTGATCGCGCCCTCGCATCCCTTGAATGCGGCGAGGTCCCGTTCGAGCCGGCAGTGAATCTCGTTGGTGCCCGTCAGCAACCGCACGCCGCCCGTGCCCGTTCCGTGCTCACGAATGGCGTCCGCCGCCGCCCGCTCGATCTCCGGGTGACCGATGAGGCCCAGATAGTCGTAGGACGAGAGCATGAGGTACTCGCGGTTCCCCACGCGAACGTGCGCGCCCGGACGCCCGGAAAGGGGCTGCTGGAATGTGTACTGCCCCAGGCCGATCTCGCGCCTCACTGCGTCGAACCAGCGCCGAGCCCGGGGAGTGCGCAGCACGTCGGGGATCCGGTTGGAGGGAATCACGCCGTCCTCGAAGAATCCGTCGAACGGATCGTGTGCGGGTTCAACCACCATGGGACACCATCCGGGCTTCCTGCCGCTCGGCAGGCTGCGGAACATCGGTCACGCCGGGAACCTCGGGCCCCACGTCCTGCGCGCGTGCGATCTCGCGCGGCAGGTGATGCCGGTGCGCCGAGAACATCTGCCATGCGATCTTGAGCGCGCCGATCCACAGCCGCAGGAACTTCCGCGACAGAACCGGAGGCGCCGTCGGCAGGTCGAGGCGGTGGACGCGCAGCAGGTTGGCGCTGGCGTAGAGGTACGTTCGGAGGAGCGAACGATAGTATTTCTTGAGCGGCACTTTCGTGGGCAGGAGCACGTGCGTGAGGTCGAACAGGCCGTGCGCGCGCCGGCTCACGGTGAGCCGGTCCTCGTAGTCCTTCCAGATCAGCGTCCCCGGCATGGGCGTGAGCGGCGAGATGTTGAGATAGTAGAGCCCGTTCTCGTCGATGAAATCCCGGAGCCGCCGCCAGTCCGCGTCCGTGTAATCCGGTTGCGTGATCAACGATCCGTACGTGTCCACGCCGTGGCGCCGCAGCACGGCGATGGCGCGGCGGTTGTGATCCACCGTGGCCATCTTCTCCATCGTGTCCAGCTCCCGGTTCGTGGCGGCCTCCAGCCCGATGAATACGGCGCGCAGACCGAGCCGGGCCCATTCGGCGATGACGTCTTCGTTCTCGGCGATGAAGTCGGCGCGCGCGTACACCAGGTACTTCTTGCGGATGTTGCGCTCGCGCAGCAGCGCCGCCAGCTTCGCCAGCCGTGTGCGGTTGATGAGGAATATGTCGTCGACGATGTACACGTCTTCGGCGTCGATCGTCTCCAGCTCGGCGGCGATGCTCTCCGGGCTGCGCGAATACGGCGTGCCGCCGGTCACGCGCCACGTGTAGCAGAAATTGCACTTGTACCAGCAGCCCCAGGTGGTCTTCATCGTCGCGACCGGCTGGTGGAAGAGGTAATAGTAACGGTGCCGAAGGTGCGCCACCAGGTCGCGGCGCGGCAGCGGGAGGGAGTCCGGCCTGGGCATGTAGGTTCGCTCGCGGGTCGCCCGCCATCCCTGCGGACCGGGGATCACCAGGCCGGCGACGCGGTCCAGCGGCTTTCCCGTCTCCCACGCGTCCACCACCTCCGGCATGGTGGTCGTGCCGTCGCCGAGCACGACGCAGTCCACCGCCGGATCGAAATAGTCCTCGGGCA
>CAZCQM010000006.1:0-20845 GCA_964500785.1 uncultured bacterium | reverse complement strand
TCGATCCGGCACTGAAGCTCGGCGGCCCGGCATTCCAGGGTTCAAGCCGCGACATCCAAGCCTGGCCGGATGGCGCAGGCAAGGTCTCCTGGCTCGGCCGCTTTCTCGACTACCTCACGTCCCACCACCGGCTGCAGGACCAGCCCCAGCACGACGCAGTCCACCGCCGGATCGAAGTAGTCCTCGGGCACGCGCGAGGCGTGGACACCTCCGACGACCGTCTTCACCCTGGGATTCCAGCGCTTGGCGAGCCGGCACACCTTGATGGCCTCGTTCACGCCGGCGATGTAGGAGCTCGTGCCGACCACATCGGGCTTGAACCGGGCCAGGCGCTTTTCATACCCGCGCTCCAGGATCATGTCCATGATCTGCACGTCGTGGCCTTCCAGACCAGCCGCTACGTATTCCAGCTCGAGCGGTTCGCAGATCATGATGTGCTTGAGCCCCATCGTGTGACGGGGTATCGGCACGCGGACGAGAAGAATCCTCATCGCTCATCGCTCCCTTCTCACACGATGCCCGGGCAGATCCTCTGCTGGATATGCTTGCGGTAGTGCAGATTGATACCGAGTACGACCATGCGCATGTAGCTGTCCAGCGACGCCGCATTGCGCCCGAAACGATGCCAGATGGACTTCCACGAGAAGAGCCGCTCGTACAGCTTCCAGTAGCTGGCCTGCAGCTCGGCGGGTTCGAAGTTCCGGGGCTGAAAGACGACCTGGCCGCCGCTGAAACGGCCGAAATCGTTCGACGAGATGCGTCCCTGGCGCTCCATTTCCTCGTACAGCGGGGTGCCGGGGACCGGGGTCAGGATATGCACGCGTGGAACCGAGATGCGGTTCTCCATCAGGAACTCGTAGGTTCGATCGAACACGTCATGGTCGTCGTGGTCGAAACCGATGATCATCTCGGTGGAGACATCGATGCCGTGCGCGCGGATGGTCGCCACGGCTTCCGCGTAGCGCTCGGGACGGTTCCAGGTCTTGTCGATCTCGACGAGACTGCCGGGGCTGGTCGATTCGATGCCGTAGGAGAGCAGGCGGCATCCGCTGCGGTACGCCAGCGACAGCATGTCGGGACGGTCCGCGATGTGCAGGCTGCACTGGCTCATCCAGATGATCTCTTCGTCGATCAGCGCCTCCCACAGCTCCGCGCAATAATCCCAGTCGACGCCGATGTTGTCGTCGATGAAGGCGATGTAGCGGGTGCCCCGACGCCTCTTGGCCGCGCGCACGTCGCGGATGACTTCGCCCACCGGACGCTTGCGATAACGCTGGTCGAAGTAGGACGTGATGGAGCAGAAAGAGCAGGTGAACGGGCAACCGCGCGTCGCCTGCACGGGGGTCCAGAGGCCGTACGTGCCCCGGTTCATCAGGTCGTAGCGCGGGAGCGGCAGCGTGGCGATATCGGGCGGCTCGCGCATCCGGTAGACGGGCTGGAGCTCGTCGCGGCGCGCGTCCCGCAGCACCTCCGGCCACAACTCCTCGGCCTCGCCGATCACGAGGGAGTCGGCGTGCGCGAGCGTCCACTCCGGCTTGCAGAGGCTGGCCGCGATGCCGCCGATCACCGTCTTCACGCCCCGCGCCCGAAACTCGTCGGCGATCTGCCACGCGCGAACGATCCCGGAGCCCATGCCGGTCAAGCCGACCAGGTCCCACGGTTCGTCGAAAGGAATCTCCTCGGCCGTCTCACTGACGATATGCAGATCCACGTCCCGCGGCGTCACCGCGGCGAGCATCTGCAACGTCAGACCGGGGAGATGAATGCGTCTCTGCTTGATGGGCCGGCCGGTGGAGTCGAGAGCCGTGGGCCCGATGAGAACGACGCGCAAGACATCCCTCCCTCCTGTCTTGTCACGCCGCATTCTAGTCGGTCAGGATAGACATCTGCAATAAAGAAGTTGGTGAACACGCAGGCGGCACGGGGTAAGATGCCATGCCCCGGGTGTCGTAACGCGAAGCGGGCGCCCCGGTCGGGGACGCCCGCTTCATGGTTTCGCACTCCGTCGGACCTATTTCTTGCCCGATGCCGTCTGCTCGGGAATGGCGCCGAGCTGATAGCTCACGCGCGGGCCATCTATGCGGGCGGGACCGGTTTGATTCCGTGCTTCTCCATGACCGCCATGATGCGTGCCACGTCGGGCGGCCCGCCCGCATTCAGCACGTCCGCCGCGTCCTGGAAGTAGGCCGGCCCCAGCAGGCCGGGCGTGATGACACTCATCGCCGAGGCGTCCACACGCCCGTGGTTCACGAAGCCGTGGACCACGCCGCGTCGAATGAACAGCACCTGCCCGGGCTCCACGGTAACGGTTTCGCCTGCTACCGTCCACGTCATCACTCCGGTCAAACCGTAGATCGTTTCGTCGAATGCAATGTGACTGTGCGGCACGGGAACACGCGCGTTTGCCGGCACGGTGAAATCGAACATCGTGAATTGCCCGTCGGTCTGGGTTGCGTCCATATGGAAACGCACACCAACCGGACCAACCTGAATGACCTCACGCGGCGTAACCGTTGGCATGGAACATTCTCCTTCTGTGTCGAGGCACGCGAACAAAACCCGCGTCCCTGTCGAAGAAGTCGACACGGCGCAGTTCTGTCTTCCCTTCCCCCGTTATACGCTGCCGCCCTCAGGACGTGCCGCTTTCCGTTCAAGACCATCGCCTTCAACTCGCAGGCGGGCGCGTGGCGGCTCTGCCAGAAACGCCCGCATCCTGGCGTGTTATTCACATGAGAGGAAGATCCCTGTGCGGCTCAGGGCGTGTCGGGGTCGCCGTAGCCCGGGTCGGTCGGGAGCACCGGCTCGCCGGCCATGTTGGTCATGACCAGCTTCTTCTGGTCGACGAGGAAGAGCGGCTTCACCGCCCCGGTCGCAAGCGCGTCCAGGCGTTTCTGCAGCTTCACGACGATGTCAGGGTGCGCGGCGGCGAGGTTGTTCGTCTCCGACGGGTCCTCGGCGAGATTGAACAACTCGACGCTCTGCGGGAGCAGCGTTCGCCACACGAGCTTCCAGTCGCCCTCCCGTACCGCGCCACGGAAGGGTTCGACGTTGTAGACGATTTCGGTGCGCGGCGATGGTGCACCGGTGGAGATCGTCCTCCACACGTCGACGCCGTCCAGCGGCTTGCACTTCGCGGTCGACGCGCCCGCCAGGGCGGCCAGAGTGGGATAGAGATCCACCGCGTGCATCATGCCGTCCACGCGCTGCTCCTTGATGTGCCCGGGCCAGTTGGCCAGCGCGCACACGCGCGTGCCACCTTCGTAGAGCATCCCCTTCCCTTCCCGGTACGGGCCGTTGTCGCACGGGATCTTGATCTTGGAGACGTCGGTCATGACGCCGGTGAACAGCGCGTTGCGCGTGCCACCGTTGTCACTATGGAAGAGGATGATCGTGTTCTTGCGCATCCCCTTCTTGTCGAGGGCGGCCACAACCCGGCCGATCTCGTCATCCAGGCAGGCCACCATGCCGGCATATGTCCGGCGGGTCGGGTCTTTGATGTCCTTGTACCGGTCGATGTATTCCTGCGGAGCCTCGTACGGCGTGTGCGGGGCATTGAACGCCAGGTAGAGATAGAGGGGCTTCGAGGGATCGTGCTCCGCGATCAGGCGGGCCGCGTCCTTGCCGAGGAGCGTGGTGGTGTAGCCCTCCTCCTTCAGCGGCTCGCCGTCGCGGAACCAGTCCAGCACGCCGTGTTCCTCGTGCGTGAAGTAGTCCAGCTCGCCGATCATCGGACCGTACTGGTAGTCGAAGCCTCGCTGATTGGGCCAGTACTTCTTGTCGGCGTGGCCGAGGTGCCACTTGCCGATGATCGCCGTCTCGTAGCCGGCCTCTTTGAGGCACTGCGGCATGAGCCACTCGGTGGTGTCCAGCCCGTAGTCGGCGACGGACGGGATGACGGCGGTCTGCAGGCCGTACCGGAAGGGATAGCGGCCGGTCATCAGACACGCTCGTGTCGGCGTGCACATCGGCTCCACGTAGAACTGCGTGAACGTCGCGCCCTCCGCGGCGAGCTTGTCTATGTTCGGCGTCTTGATGTCGGTGCAGCCGTTGAAACCGACGTCCTTCCAGCCCAGATCATCGGCGACGATGTGCACGATATTGGGCTTGCTGCTCGCTGCCTGACTCGGAACGGCGAACGACGTCAACGCACCGGTGAGTGCGATGGCGACGAGCAATGGCGTGAGGGGTGCGGGTGGCCTGGAAACCATCGTATTTCCTCTCCTCTCCAGGGAATTGAACGTGGCGGCGCAACGGCTCGTTCCAGCGGTCCGCCGCCCTCTGGCAACACTGGCGGGCGACGCGCTGGAAGGCCCGTGACAGGCTACTGCTCCGTCGTGCGTGACGTCAACAGCCGCTGCTTACCGTTGTTCCACCGCTCCCGATTCTTCCTGGTCGAGACGGGTCACGATCCCATTCGCCAGAGCGTTTCCGCACGTTCCTTCCGCAATTCAGCTGTGCAGGAGCTTCGTCACGCCATCGATTACCATCTGGACCCCGATGGCGGCCAGAATGAGTCCCATGAGGCGCGTGATGACACCCATGCCCTGGCTGCCGAGGTGCTTGACCAGCCGTTCGCCGTAGACAAAGCACAGATAGGTAATGATGCAGAGAACCAGAAACACGACGACGGTCGTGATCAGGCGGTTGGCACTTCCCGTGGAGAAGTTAATGGCCGTGGTGATTGTTCCGGGGCCTGCAAGAAGCGGCATCGCGAGTGGAGATACCGCCTTGTCCAACTCCCCCTCGATGTCGTGGGGCTCTCCCGACTGCTTTGGACTCTGAACGGATGACGACTGCCCTTGAACCATGTGGAATCCGATCAACAGAACCAGTAATCCGCCCGCAATGGTGAACGCCGGCAATCCGATGCCGAACACCCTGAAGATCGCGTTGCCGGCGACGGCGAAGACGAGCACGATGCCGAAGGCGAGCAGTATTCCTCGCTTTGCCACGGCGCGCGTGACTGAGGCACTGTCCCCCTGCGTGAGAGCGAGGAATATCGGCGTGTTCGAGATCGGATTCATGATGGCAAAGAACCCCATGAACACCGTGATCACATGAGTGGCCAACGTGCCCAAGTTACCTCCTCCAGGTTGGCGATACCGCGTACGAGGATATCGTTATCGAGGTGCAATGCTTGCTTGATCTGGCCATGACTCCATCCTCGCACGAAATGGAGCCTCCGACAACCCCCGGGGCGGTTCACCAACGACCCGCGAATGGAAAGCGCGCCCCGTTCGGGGTTGCGGGCGCCCATCCTACGGACTAGCTCCCTTTTCACCCTTCGGGTCGATTCAATCCCATTGCCGACCCGGCTATGCTATCGAACAAGAAGAAGTACACCAATTCAATCGTCCCAACGTGCCCGCGGAACTCGCGTGGCGCCACGGAGACCAAGGAGCACGTCATGTTTACCAGAATCGCATTACGCCTGATCGTTGTGATTGGGGTTCTTGGCAGCGCGGGGGCCGCGTTTGGCCAGGACAAGGTCCTCAACTACTTCAACGATACGGCTCTCAAGGTGAAGGCGACGGAGAGCCCCGTTCAGAAGCGGGAGATCCTGAGCAATAACCTCAGCGAGATGACCCGGGCACTCGACGCGGCCAAGAACTCATCGCTGACGTCGGCCCAGGATGACATGCAGCTGGACCGTGTCAAAGCCACGCTTCAGGAAAAGAGCGATGAGCTCGTCGGCGCCAACGGCTTTGACCGCGTCCCCGACGACCAGCTCAATGCCTTCTCCACGTACATCGTGCAGGACATGGAGCAGGCCGACAAGTCGATCACAATCAGTCTTGTAGCGGCGCTTCTGATTGTGATCATCATCATTCTGATCGTGTAGGGAGTGGCCTTCGGGTCCATCCGAGATCGATGATCCGCTTCTTCCTACAAAGAGTAATCGCGGGCGCCATGCGGGCATTCTCGACCTGGCGGGGGCATGCTGGATGTGTGGCGCTCGCGATGTTTCTCCTCGTGTCGTGCAGCACCGTGCCCCCGGCTCAAGATGAAAGTCAGCTTGCCGGGAGCCCGCCCCGTTACTCGCTCGTCTTTATCATTCACGGCGATGGCGACTACCTCTACCACGACACGCTGGGCAGAGCGCGCAGGGCCGACAAAGACGTGTTCGAGCGAGCACAGGCCATTGCGACGGGGTTACCGAACGCGGACGTGGTCATCTTCCACGAGATCGAGCGGAGGCACGTGCTGTTCCTCATCCCACGGCACGACGGCCGAGCCTATTACTACCGCCGCGGGCGACTTGTGGCCCAGGAGTCGTACTGGCGTGATCAGGGCGATTCGCACTTCGCTCCGGAGGCGAAGCTCTACAAACAGTTTGCCGGCGCACAACCGCACCCACCGGTGCGAATGCTCCTCTACTTCGGTCACGAGCTCCCCGAGTTCAACGGTCTCGGGTACGACGAGTCATACCCGAAGCGCCGGGTCACCATCAACGATCTCGCCGAAGGCGTGAAGAATATCGCCGGTGAATCCGAAGAGCTTGATCTGCTGGTGCTCGCCACGTGTTTCGGTGGCACACCCCACACAATCAGCGCGCTCGCGCCCTATGCGCGCTACATCATTGCGTCGCCCGAGAACCTGCACCTTTCCTACTTCGACCTCGAGCCGTTGGCCTCGATCGAGGTTGGATCCGGTGACGCGGACATCGCCGCCTTTGCGGATCGGTTTGCTCGCAACGCCTTCGACCAGCTCGTCAGTGAGGTCCAGACGGCGATCAGCGTCGTCGTCTACGACGTGAGCGCCACGGGCGCTTTTCGCGATTCGGTGCATGCCGCCTACGCCCGCACCCTTACCGCCGCGAATGGAACGTCGCTCGCTGCCGTCGAGCACTGCGACTGCGCCAGCGATTCGACGTATGCGCGGCCCGGGATGGGCAGAGGGCTTACCGTGCTCTACCGCGCACCGCGATTTGGACGCATGAAACATGAGCAGCGTCACTCCGGATGGGAATGCTGGCGCATTGCAGAGTAGTGCACCTGTGCAACGAAAGGAGGTGGGCAACATGTTGTGGACTATCGCTATCATCATGCTGATTCTCTGGCTGCTTGGACTGATCACCGCGCACACCATGGGCGGATTCGTTCATATCCTCCTGATCCTGGCACTCGTGGTCATATTGATTCGCTTTATCCAGGGTCGACGGGTCTAGCCGTCGACCACGGGAAAGGAGCTCTCGAATGAGAGCGCTCGTCTATAACGGCGCCGGCAGGACTTCGGTCGAAGACCGCCCGCGGCCTGTCATCGGGACATCGACAGATGTCATTGTCAGGGTGACGAACACAACGATTTGCGGTTCGGACCTGCGCATCATGAGGGGTGATGGCCCCGTAGCGCGTGGGCGTATCCTTGGGAGTGAAGGCACCGGCACTATCGAACAAGTTGGTGACAGTGTCTCCAACTTCCGCGTCGGCGACTACGTCTTGATTTCCGGCCACACACGGTGCGGGAAGTGCACGAGCTGCAAAAATGGAGAAGCGGTGCGCTGCGAGAAAGGCGGCTGGATACTGGGCCGGGCAATTGACGGGACCTGCGCCGAGTACGTACTGGTGCCATTTGCAGACCATAGCTTGTTTCTGGTTCCCATCGGTGGCGACGACAACGCGCGTGGGCGCTGGACCGCCAACTTTCCCGAAGGGCTTGCGAGCGGCGTCCTTTGTGGACCCGACGAGCGCATTGACACGGCACCCATCATCTTCGGTGGCTCAGTTGGGCTAGGACCACTCCTTGCGGTCATGCAGTACTACCGAACGGTAGTCCGTCCCATCCTGCACACCAATGGCCAACGTTACCCCGACGTGCGAACGCGGATTTCGTAACAACCGAGGATCTCCTCCCGTCAACCCACGCGCAACTTCTCAGGAAGGAAGATGACCATGAAAACGATCGGTCTTCTGCTTATCATCATCGGTGCTATCGGAGTCATTTGGGGTGGCGTCACCTACATCAAGGGTCGAGACACTGCCCACATCGGCCCGGTCAATATCGTCGTGCAACATAGAGATCGGATATCGATTCCTCCGGTTGTCGGTGTGGCCGCTCTTGTTGCGGGTGGAGTGCTCATTGGAGTGTCCTCGCGCAGGACTCGCAGGACCACGTGAGCCGTTGGGCCGTGGCAGGTACGACGCCGGGTGCACATGCATCGATGACCAATCCGTTCGGAGTCGTACCTGCCCGCTTCCGTTACAGCCCCCGGGGCTCGATCACTTGAGTAGCGTCATCCGTCGTGTGATCGTCGTCGGTCCCGCCACCAACCGGTAGAAGTACACTCCCGACGACGCCTCCCGCCCGTCGTCGTCACGTCCATCCCAGACCACGGCCACTTGCCCCGTCGACGGACGTTCGTGCACGAGTTGGCGCACACGCCGGCCGCGCACGTCGAATACATCCAGATTGACCCGCACCTCCATGGACGACTCCACGACGTACACGATCCGTGTTGACGGATTGAACGGATTCGGAGCGTTCTGCTCGAGGACCACGCCCAACGCCGGTGCGCCGGTGACCCCGGTTGAGACCGCATGCTCGTACGCGCCGACGTCGGGCATTGGACCCTGCGGGCGATTCGTGCCGTCGATGTCGGTCGCCGGGGCGCTGGTGCTCCGGTAGCTCAACACGGCCCGGTTGACGGCGGCGCTCGTCGGAGCCAGGTGGTAGTCCTCAGAGCCCGGCGCCACGAACAGCCCCCCGAGAGACGTGAGCTGAAGGTTCGACACGGCGTCGATGAAGTTCCCGCTGCCTTCGTCGACGATCGTGCGCGACAAGCTCGAGGCAACCACCAGGTTGTTGAAGATCGCATTTCCCGTGGAGCCATTCGACATGCGGATACCGGTGATGCGCGGCTCATGGATGGTATTGTTGACCACAACGTTGCCATTGCTCGGGTTTCCGCACCCGGGTTCATCCGCCAGATGGATGCTTCCCGCGCCCGCCGACAGTCCATTCTCGTAGATCAGATTGTTGCGGATCGTCGAGCCCTGCACCGAAATCAGACTGAACCCCTTCCAGTTGTTGTGGTGTACCACGTTGTTTTCGATCAACGCGCCCGAGATGATGCCGTCGCCTCCGGCGGTGCAATCGCCGTTCAACTGGATGCCATTCTTGTTGTTGTCGAAGGATTCGTTGCCCCGGATAATCGGGTTGTCGGCCGCGCTCGCACTATTGCTCACGTAGATACCGTGCTCCTCCACGGAGCCCGACGTGGAGTTCCCTGAGATCTCGACAGACGGCGTGAATCCAGTCAGGACGCCCGTGAGCCCGCTTCGCCGGACAATGTTATTGCGAATCTTGACCCCCGCCGCCATCACGGCGCGAATCCCGACACGGGGCGCGTCCTCGACGATGAAACCTTCTACGGTTACGTAGTCTCCGCCTTCGATGTTGATGTTGTCGGGCGTCGTGGCGTTTGGCGAGTTGACCAGTACGCTGCTGCCGTTGGCTCGAAATGTGATTGGCGCAGCCGCGGTGCCGTCGGCGGAGATGTACATTCCGGCGTAGGTACCGTTCGCCACGAGCACGAGGTCGCCGGCCCGCGCCGTATTGGCCGCCTTTTGCAGCGTCCGCCACGGCTGCGTCGACGTCCCCGCGCTGGCGTCGCTACCACCGGGAGAGACATAATACGTCGCCGCGTGCGGTACAGTGACAGTGAGAAGCAGGAAGAATGGCATGAGCAGCCCGGGTGGTCTCGAACCGAGGGGGTTTCTCATCGAACACCTCCGATTGTCAGGTACCATCGATCTGGGCCGTTGCAGAGAGCCCGGGGCGCAGGCAAATGACGAGCGGCCGACCTCGTCGAGGAGCGACGTACGGAGAATGTGGGGGTGGACAGACGAGTGCGTGTTAGCGAGCTAACACGGGCAGGAAACTACTTCGATTGGATGAGGGGTCTTGTGCGGTCACTCCGCGAGCTTCTCGAGGGCATCGTGGTCGTGAATGCAGATACATTCTTTGTGGAACGCGACGATACCGTCCCGTTTGAGGCGACTCAAGTGAGTGCTTACCACCTCGCGGCGGGCGCCGATGAGGTTGGCGACCTCCTGTTGCGTGAGGGGGACGTCAATGCACGTACCGCACGTTCGTTGATTGGGAAACTCGTGGACCAGGCGGAGCAACACTCTGGCCAGCCGCGCGAGCACACTTTGAAACGCCAGATCTTCGAAGCGGGACACCACCTCGACCGAGCGCTCGCGAATGAGCTTGATGAGTCGCGAACACGCGTCGGTTTCATGGATGAGCTTATCAAAATCTTCCCGTGGAACATATGCCACCAGCGATGCCTGCATGGCCACCGCTCGCAGGTCGGTCTTTTCGTTGCCGACCGCGTTCAAGAGACCGAACGGCTCGCCCGATTTGATCAGCAGAAGGAGAAGCTCTTTGCCGCTCGCGTCATCGACACTGCTGAGCTTGACACGGCCCTTGAGGAGAAAGTACATGCGCTGCAGGTGCTCGTCACGGTTCCCGCTGATGACGTAGATGGTTTCGCCGCGTCTGAATTCTCGGAGTTGCAGAAGTCGCGTGGATCGGTTCAATGCTTCACGATTGACAGTTTTGAGCAGGTCGATGCGGCGCAGGTGCCACACGCCAAAGTCTGCAAGGATCTGGGGCGTGGGCACCCTTCCGCGCTTTTTGGTGTCCATGTTATCCCCCCAGCGTCGACAGAAGTCCTTCGCGCACCGTCTCCCACAGGAATCTAATGACTGGCACCTCGGGAGCACGTTCGCGTTGGATCACAACGGTTCTCGCGGGCGTTTGTTCGTCTTTTGGATTTGCGTGGCTCAGCTGGGTCTTGTCGGCGATGAACGTTTGGAGACGCGCGACCAAACCGCGGTCCAGAGAGACCTTGTCCAGCATCTCGATGCCTAGATCTCGATATAACACCTGCATCGTTCCGCTGGCGACGTCATCGGTCACCTTGAAATCGAACCGTGTCGAATCGATGACACCACTCGTAATCCGGATTCCTTCCAGGTTTACCAGGAGATCATTCAACGATGCAGCGCTCATTCGCGCGATGTTCCCGCTACAGGTCATGCACAGTCGTGGCGATAGCAGATCGTAGGTGAATGTTGCGTTGAGCCGCCCCGCGCCCGCGATCCGTGCGCGCAGTTCGATGGTGGACGGCGTCGCTGGTGTCATGCGCATGGAGTCATTTGTCACGTTGTAGGCGGTGGCCCACAGGTCGGCAAATCGGATCGTCCCGGGCCTCTCACCATCCCTCGCTTTCTCGGAATAGCTGATCTCTGCGTTCGTCAGCCGAATGACGCCGACGCGAATGGGTCGGTGGATCGACCGAAAGGACACGCGCGGCAATGTCGCGGGCAGCGCCGGTGGTACGGACTCCGCCGTGCGGTCCAGGTAGATATCGACCCGGGCGCCATCGACGGCGACCGAATCGGCTACGATTCTCCCCCGCACCAACGACCACACGCGGATACCGTGCACACGAAGCGACGACGTTGTGATGGAGCACCGGGTTCCGGCAGGCGTTCCGGCCCGACCCCTCTGTGCGAGCAAGAGCGTGTCAGGCAGGAACTCCAGGTCCCGGGCGACAAGAGAGCCACGCAGCGGGCTGAAGCTCAAGGAACCGATCCGGACCCGGTTCACGCCGTTTGCCGAGGCAATCGCGCTAGAGAGCCGCTTCTCGATGTACCCGGCGCCCGTGAAGTGGTGTACCACCCCGTAGGCGAGCAGCACGACCGCGAGCGCCGCAACCAGCCCGGCGACCCACCTGCGCCTCACCGGGCGGTTCCTCTCCTGTGCAATACACGAAGATTGTTCAACTTCCCCGTTCTCCCGCGATGACAACTCTGGAACATCTTGATCTGAAACCTGCAACCAAGTCAATCCTCTGCGATACGGTGGGGGCCGGCACGGAGCCCGGCAACACCCTACTTGCCCCATCTCCCGCCCGCCGCTCGGGCGCTTGCGGATCCCTTGACGACCACGGGCGCCGCTGCTAAGCTCTTACAAACACTGCCGGTGAAAGCCAGCCGCTGTCTGGGACGGGTCCGTCGGGCCAGCCTCCTCTCGCGCCCAAGGTCTCCGCCCGCTTCGGCACAGCCCTCGACGGGGGAGGCGACCATGGTGACGAAGATCCGCGTACTGTTGATTGAAGACAACCGCTTCCTGCGGGAAGGTATCACCGACATTCTCCGGACTCACGGTAGTTTCGTCGTGGACGCGCGCTCCGACGGCGGCGATTTGTCGACACAGATGGAGGGTATGCGCCCGCCCGATGTCGTTCTCCTGGATCTCGGCCTGGAGAGGGAAAACAGTTTGAAGCTGATGACGGTGCTTCGCGAGTGCTTTCCGGAGTCACGAGTCATCGCGATGGACATTCTCCCGGACCAACACGACATTGTCGAATTCGTGAAGGCGGGAGGGAGTGGCTTCATCCTCAAGAACGCCCCGGTGGCCGACTATGTGAAGACCATCCAGTCCGTTGCCGGGGGAGCAACCATACTTCCAGCCGCGTTGACCGGGTCACTCTTCACGCAGATCGTCGAATCGGTGCTCAAAAGCGGAACCGGCGTTCCCCCTCACTCGACACAGTTGACCCAGCGCGAACGAGAGGTCGTGGACCTCATTTCCGAGGGCATGAGCAACAAGGAAATTGCCCAGCACCTCCACATCGCCACCTTTACCGTGAAGAGCCACGTCCACAACGTGCTCGAGAAGTTGGAACTCAATACCCGCCTGCAGATTGCCGCCTTCATCCACGACGAACGAAACGAATAGCCGAAGCCACCCGGGCGACCGTCCCTGGGGACTAGCTCCCTTTTCAGCCCTTCGGCCGATTCACTCCGCTTCGCGGCCCCGGTAAGCTGTCGAACAGCGACAGCACTTCGGAAGCTATAAACCTAACTGTCCCGATGCGCCCGGCGGAATCATCGCGCGGCGCCATTGAGACGAAGGGAACCCCATGGATAACCGAACAAGGTATTTCGCGGCGTGGCCACTGGCCGTGCTGCTGGTGGCGATGGTCGGATGTAGTTCATCCGACAACCCGGTCGCCCCCCCCGACACCGTCGCACCGACGGTGAGTTCCACCAACCCGGACGATGGCGCCACGGGCGTGGCGGTGATCACGGCATCGTTCAGCGAGGCAATGAACGCCTCAACGATCACGACGGCTACCTTCGCCGTGAGCGGCCCCGGCGTGACGCCGGTGACCGGGACCGTCACCTACAGTGCCTCGACCCACATTGCGACATTCACGCCCACAAGTGCCCTCGCCGCCAGCACGGCTTTTGCGGCGACGGTCACGACGGGCGTCACAGATGTCGCGGGCAATGCAATGGCGAGTGACCATGTATGGCACTTCACGACGTCGTCGTCGTCTAGCAATCAGGCGGCAGTGGCGCTCGGCGGGGCGGGAGCTTGCGCGATTCTGGCCGGTTCGACGGTCACCAACACGGGCGCAACCGCTCTGACAGGAGATCTGGACGTGAGCCCGGGGACCGCGCTGACCGGCTTCCCGCCGGGAACCCTGACCGGCACGAAACACGCCGGCGACGCCACATCAGCGACGGCCATGACCGATCTCACCATCGCGTATAACGACGCCGCCGGACGAACGCAGTCACCCGTCACCGTCGCCGGGAATCTCGGTGGGTTGACTCTGCCCCCCGGTCTATATAAATCCACTTCCTCGCTCTCGATCTCCTCGGGGGATCTCACGCTCGACGCCCAGGGTGACCCAAACGCTGTTTTCATTTTTCAAATGGCATCGACGCTTACCACGACGCCCGGGCGAAAAGTGATCCTGAGCGGTGGCGCCAAGTCCACCAACGTCTTCTGGCAGGTGGGAAGCTCGGCGACACTGGGAACGACGTCCGTATTCAAAGGTACGATCATGGCGAATCAGTCGATTACTCTGAATACCGGGGCGACGCTGAATGGCAGGGCGCTGGCACGGATCGGCGCAGTGGCGCTGTCTGGCAATAGCGTCGTAGTGCCGACTCCCTAGGAGTTTCGAGGACGGTCGGCGAAGGGGATTCGCCGCCGGATCACGTCGTCGCGCACCTTCAACCGGAAGTCGAATCAAGTCGGTATGGAGGTGCGCGACGTTAAGCAATTGAAGGTGCTCAGGGCGAATTTTGGGAGTTTGTCATGAACAAGAAAACAAGATCCCAGCTCATTGCGGAGGACACGTCCCCGCAGACACAACCGAACAATGCAAGGGGCCAGTCGGCCATTCTACCCATCGACAGGAACAGGAGGTCCGTTAGCGATCCGAGCGGACGCAAGCGGATGATGGATTCCGAACGCCGCTACCGGCGGCTCTTCGAGACAGCCAAAGACGGCATACTCATCCTGGATGCGGAAACAGGACAGATAACCGACGCCAACCCGTTTCTCCAGGCCATGCTGGGATACTCACACGCCGAGTTGCTGGGCAAGACACTCTGGGGGATCGGCCCGTTCAAGGACGTCGTTGCCAGCCGGGAGGCCTTTCGGGAACTGCAGGCCAAGGAGTATGTCCGTTACGACAACCTGCCGCTGGAAACCAGGGAGCACGAGCGCCGGCAAGTGGAGTTCGTCAGCAACGTGTACATGGTCGACGGGATGAAGGTGATCCAGTGCAATATTCGGGACATCACGGAGCGGAAAGTCGCTGAGGATCGCGCCAGGAAGGTCAATGAGAACCTGTTGTCGCTGGTGGCTGAATTGCAGAGGCGTGACCGAGAAATGCACCAGCTCAGCGACTTGAATGAGCTGCTCCAGTCCTGCACGACGCAGCAAGAGGCCTTCCAGGTGATTGCTCTGAAGGTGGGCGAGTTGTTCGTCGGGCAGAGCGGCTGTCTGGCGATCATGCGGGCTCGCGAACAGTATCTGGAGCCGGTTGCGCGGTGGGGCCCGGAGAGCCCAGTCGTGTCGAGTTTTTCGTTGGAGGATTGCTGGGCGCTCCGGAGAGGGCACCCGCATGAAGTGGTCGATCCGCAGCTCACGATGCTGTGCCGTCACTTCGTCGATCCGCCCACGAGCAGCTATATGTGCGTGCCTCTGACCGTGCAGGGGGACACCCTGGGGGTACTGTGCCTCATTGGCGCCGCCACGGGGGAGGGCCAGGCCCAGCCTGGCCAGCTAAACGCCGCCGTGGCGGTCGGAGAGACGATCAAACTGGTTCTGTCGAACCTGAAACTACGGGAGAGGCTGCACGAACAGGCCAATCATGACCCGTTGACCGGCCTCTTCAACCGGCGCTACCTGGACGACAGTCTGCCGCGTGACTTGAACCTGTCACAGCGCCGCAACGCCTCATTGTCCATCGCGCTTCTGGACGTCGATCACTTCAAGAGATTCAACGACACGTTTGGGCACGATGCCGGTGATCTGGCGTTGCGCGAGTGTGCGCACGTCCTGTCCCAGAACCTGCGCAAGAGCGATATTGCGTGCCGCCTCGGCGGCGAGGAGTTTGCGCTCGTTCTGCCCGACTCATCTCTGGCGGACACCCGCGAGCGGGTGGAACGCATCTGCGCGCTCATCAAGCGACTGAAGATGCGGCACGATGGGCAGTTGCTCGGCACGATGACGCTTTCAGCCGGCATCGCGGGGTCGCCCGAACACGCGTCCACCGCTCAAGAGTTGCTTTGCGCGGCTGACGCCGCTCTCTATGCCGCCAAGCAGGCCGGCCGCGAGCAGGTCATTCTGTACGAACCGATAGGGTGAATGGAAATTGCCAGGCGCAGCCAGTGTCCGCGGGACTGGCTTTCTTTTCACCCTTCCGGTCGATTCAGTCAGTACCCCGCATTCTGTATAGTGCGGGGAAGGGATCAGACACACCACGATTCGCGTGGTACCAGAGCAGGCGCGTTGTGACATTGCCTTGATCCTGCGAGTCGTCTGGAGAGCTAGTCCCTCTTTCATTCTTTCGGGCGATTTACTCTCGTTCCGGTCGTTCCGTATGCTAAAGATATGTCAATTGACCACTTCAACTCTATCAGTGCTACCGGCTATGCCGATGGCTCCTCGTTGATTCGAGTCGTGGACCACTACGATTCCTTCTTCCAGCTCGGCCTCACGGAAGCGGAGAAGCGCGATCTCATCCCGGACTTGTTGAGACCCTCCACCCCCGACTCCGAAGCTGTCACGAGTCGCGCGGAGACGGGGGAGTCTTTCGATCCGAGGGCAGAGGAGCAGAATGCGCCGCCCGGGGACTAGCTCCGAATTCAACCCTTCGGCCGATTCAATCTCGTCCTATCATTGCATATGATCAGCCTGTGGAGGGGTCCGTGCTGACAGCTCGAGTCGGCGATCTGCCGCGGCACGGTTTCGAGGACGCATGCCCACCATCGAAAGCAGGAAAAGAAATGAACGACACAGACAATAGACTTGAGACGGGTACTCACGCTTCAGGTGGCACGGGAAGGCGCTTTGTAAGACTCAGCACGCATTATTATGTGCTCGCTCTGAGCGAGCGCACCAACCGGCTTTATGAAGCGTTTCGGGACACCCTGATTGATATCGAGAACACATGGTTTCCGACAATGTCGTCGAAAAGCCCGTCGCAACCCGATCTGAACGATGAAGAGCTGCGGACGCTCTTTCAGCGGGTCGACCACCACTTTGCTCACTATTATGCGCAGGACCCGCTCGGAGTGGTTGTGATCGGGGCCAGCCGGGACCAGGCCATGTTTGCCTCGTCGACGGCTTTCTCCGACGTGATCATCGGCAAGACGGATGGTGACCACTCGGCGACGTCAACACAGGACCTGGGGCGAATTGTCTGGCCCATTGTGAAAAGTGCCATGGCCAACGCGGGTGAGAAGTTGGAACGCGACCTGGCAGAGGCCACGCGCACCCACAACGTTGCGTTTGGCATCGATGCCGTCGTCAAATCCGTCGACTCGGGGGTGGGCGCAACCTTGCTTGTTGAAGACGGATACAAGGTGGTACCGCCGAAGGGCTCGTCCCTTCGGGACGACATCGACAATGTCGTGGATGTGATCATCGACAAGGTACTGGCGCTGGGCGGTAACGTCATCTTTGTGCAAGACGGTTTGCTCAACAAGTTTCAAAGAGTCGCCTTGATCCTGCGCATCTGAAGCAGGATTGTGTGGCTCTTCAAAACAAGGACCTCTTCTCCGGCAGCGGCGGGAATACAAGCCGGAACCGCATCATTCGGAGGCCTTGTGGCGTTCAGGGTTGTGCCACCGGCCGTCCGGCGCGATGAGCGCGTCGGCCTCTTTCGGTCCCCAGCTGCCCTTTTTGTAGGGGCGCGTTGGGTGATGGGTGGCGAGTACCGGGTCCACCACCGTCCAGGCCGCTTCGACCGCGTCCTCGCGCGTGAAGAGCGCGCTATCGCCGGCCATGGCGTCACCCAGGAGCCGCTCATAAGGCGATTCCTCCCCCGGCTCTTCTTCAATCATGTAGAGCTCCCGCTGGTCGCCGACGAACTCCTTGCCCGCCCGCTTGACGCGAGCACCGAGCGCAATGGCTGACATGGGCGAGAGTCGAAAGCGCAGATAGTTGGTCGGGCCGACATCCGGCACCGAGTCGGCGAAGAGCGCCTGCGGCGGCGGCTTGAGCTCCACCAGCACCTCGGTCGTCGTTTCGGCCAGGCACTTGCCGGAGCGCAGGTACCAGGGCACTCCCTGCCAGCGCCACGAGTCGATGTGCAGGCGCAGGGCACAGAACGTCTCCACGTCGGAGTCCTTCGCCACATCCGCTTCCTCTCGATAGCCGGCGTACTGGCCGCGCACGAGATCATCGGGTGTCAGCGGACGCATGGCCTGGAAGACCTTGGCCTTTTCGATATGCACGGCTCCGAAGTCGCGGACCGCCGGCGGCTCCATGGCCAGCAGTGCGACGATCTGAAAGAGGTGGTTCTGGATCACGTCGCGCAGACAGCCGGCGGATTCGTAAAACCCGCCGCGCTTTCCCACGCCGAACTTCTCCGACAGGTTGATCTGCACACTGGACACGTAGTTGCGGTTCCAGATGGGCTCCAGGAACGAATTGGCGAAACGGAAATAGAGGATGTTCATGATCGCTTCCTTCCCCAGGAAGTGATCGATGCGGAAGATCGCGTCTTCCGGGAAGACCGCGTGGGCAACGCGGTTGAGTTCCTGCGCGGAGGCCAGATCGCGCCCGAAGGGCTTCTCGACGATGACGCGCGCCTGAGCGGCCAGGCCCGCATCACCCAGGCCTTTGATCACGGTCTCGAAGAGCGCGGGCGGGATGGCCAGGTAATGGGCCGGGCGCCGGGCACCGCCCAGTGCCTTCTTGATTGCCGCGAACGTGGTCCGCTCGTTGTAGTCGCCGCTCACGTACGTGAGCAGAGACAGCAGGTGATCGAGAGCCCCGGGGTCGTCGATTCCGCCGGATCGCTCGATGCTGTCCTTCACGCGGTCGTGCAGCTGCGCGGCGGTCCACTTCGGAAATGCGACACCGATGACGGGAACGGCGAGTGCGTCCCGCTTCGCCATGGCGTAGAGCGCCGGGAAGATCATCTTGTGGGCGAGATCGCCCGTGACCCCGAATAGCACCAGCGCGTCTGAACGAGGCTGCGCCATCAGGCACCCCTCTTCCCGGCGGCACCCTTCTCTTCGTGGCCGCCGAACTGGTATCGCAGCGCCGAGAGCAGCCGGTTGGCAAAGTCCGCTTCGCCGCGCGAGCTGAAGCGCTCGTACAGCGCGGCGCTGAGGACGGGGGCCGGCACCGACTCGTCGATGGCCGCCATCACCGTCCAGCGTCCTTCTCCCGAATCGGAGACCCGGCCAGCGAACTTCTCCAGGTGCGGACTGTCGAGGAGCGCGCCGGCCGTCAGATCGAGCAGCCATGACGCGATCACGCTGCCGCGCCGCCAGACTTCGGCAATGTCGGCCAGGTTCAGGTCGTACGGATAGAGTTCCGGGTGACGCAGCGGCGTGGTTTCGGCGTCCACGGCGCGCTGCTGCTTGCCGGCGTTGGCGTGGCGGAGAATGTTGAACCCCTCCGCGTAGGCGGCCATGATGCCGTACTCGATGCCATTGTGGACCATCTTGACGAAATGACCGGCTCCGCTCGGACCGCAGTGCAGGTAGCCGTGCTCCGCGGTGCCGCCGATCTTCTCCCGTCCGGCCGTGCGCGGCGCCGCCTCGATGCTCGGCGCCAGGGCCGCGAAGATGGGATCGAGACGCGCCACAACCGTATCTTCGCCGCCGATCATCAGGCAGTATCCCCGCTCCGCGCCCCAGACCCCTCCGCTGGTGCCGACGTCCACATACTGAATGCCTTTTGCTTTCAGCTCGGCGGCGCGACGAATGTCATCGTGGTAGTACGAGTTGCCACCGTCGATCACCGCGTCGTCGCGCTCGAGGAGCGGGGTGAGCGCGGCCAGCGTCGAATCGACGGCGGCCGCGGGAACCATCATCCACACGGCGCGAGGTTTACTCAGCCTGTGTATGAAGTCGTCGAGGGTCGTCGCCGCTACCGCGCCGTCTTTGGCGAGTGCCTCGCCTGGCTCCGGATGAATGTCGTATACGACGCACCGGTGTCCCGCCCGTAGAAGGCGCCGCACCATGTTGCTTCCCATCCGGCCGAGTCCAACCATGCCCAGTTCCATGTTGCGTTCCTTTCTCTTTGGAGACCGCCATCACCGCCGCCATAGTTTACCACGGAACGCTGGTCCCCGCGCGAATACTGGAGTATCATCCCCCGGTGACCGCGTTTCAGATCATCGCGATCCTCATCTCGCTGACGGCGCTTTTCAGCTACCTGAACTACCGCTATTTCAAACTGCCGGCGACCATCGGCGTCATGCTAATTGCCCTGCTGGTCTCGCTCGGCTTGATCGCCGTGGGCCTCTTTGCGCCCTCGGTTCGTGGCAGCGCCGACCACCTGCTGGCGCGGATTGATTTCGACAACACGCTGATGCAGGGGATGCTGTGCTTCCTCCTGTTCGCCGGCGCCCTGCATATCAACGTGAGCGACCTGGCCGAGCAGAAGAACGTGATCACTCCGCTCGCCATCGCGGGCGTGGTCATCTCCATGTTCGTTTTCGCCACGCTGATTCACCTCGTGCTCGGCTTACTGGGTTTTGAACTGAGTTACGCATGGTGCCTGCTTTTCGGCGCGTTGATCTCGCCCACCGACCCGGTGGCGGTGATTGGAGTCCTGAAAGACGCCGGAGTGCCGAAAGGCCTGGAAACCCAGATCGCGGGTGAATCACTGTTCAACGACGGCATCGGGGTAGTGGCGTTCATCGTATTGCATGAAATCGCGGTGACCGGCCAGCACGCATCCGTGGGACACATCGGATTGCTGTTCCTTCGCGAGGCAGTGGGCGGGGCCGCGTTCGGCTTCGCCATCGGCTGGATTGCTTTTCTCATGCTGAAGAGCGTGGATAACTACCGCGTGGAGATCATGCTCACGCTCGCGATGGTGATGGGCGGTTACGCGCTGGCATCCGCGTTCCACATCAGCGGCCCCATCGCCGTGGTCGTGGCGGGCCTGTTCATCGGCAATCACGGCCGGCAATTTGCGATGAGCGAGACCACCCGCCACAACCTGGATACATTCTGGGAGCTCATCGACGAGATTCTCAACGCGCTGCTCTTTGTGCTGATCGGGCTGGAGATCCTCCTGCTCACGTTTACGCGCGAATTGTTTCTCGCCGGGCTGCTGGCCATTCCGGCGATTCTGCTGGCGCGCTGGGTGAGCGTCTCCGTGCCCGTGGCCGTGTTGAGTCACCGGCGGAAATTCACGCGGGGCACAGTCGCCATCATGACATGGGGCGGCCTGCGCGGCGGGATCTCGGTGGCGCTGGCTCTGTCGCTCCCCGCCGGTCGCGATCGCGAAATCGTGCTGGCCGTAACCTACATCGTCGTCATCTTCTCCCTTCTGG
>CAZCQM010000005.1:18613-34854 GCA_964500785.1 uncultured bacterium | reverse complement strand
AGCTGGCGGACGCGCAGCGCATGGCGAAGGCGATCACCGACCGTCTCGGCGGTGCCGGAATCTTCGGCGTCGAGTTCTTCGTGACGAAGGACGAGGTGATCTTCTCGGAGCTGTCCCCGCGCCCGCACGACACCGGCATGGTCACCATGATCTCGCAGGATCTCTCCGAGTTCGACCTGCACGTGCGCGCCATCCTGGGGCTGCCCATCCCGACCATCAACTATTTCGGACCGTCGGCTTCGGCCGTGATCCTGGCCGACCGCGAATCGCCGCGCGTCCTGGGCTACGACGGTGTGGAGAAGGCGCTGGCCATCCCGGACGTGCAGATCCGCATCTTCGGCAAACCCGACACCCGCACGTTCCGTCGCATGGGCGTGGCGCTCGCGCGCGCGGAGACCACCGACGCGGCCCGCAGGCTGGCGAAGCAGGCGGCCGACTGCGTGTCCATCCGCTACGAGTAAGCGAGTCCGATGAAGTTCACCTGGATCGGCGGCCCGTCGTTCGTTCTCGAACTCGGGCCCTTTTGTATCGTGGGCGATCCGGTCCTCGTCGACCGCTTCGATCTCGAAGGAACCGGGGAGGTCCGGCGCCTGACGCCGCGGCCCGACGTGGACATTTCGCGCGCCGATATCGCCCTGGTGACGTCGCTGCGCGCGGATCACTTCGACCCCGAGGCCATCGCCGCGTGCGGCGCGAGCGTGGTGGCGACGCCGGCCGATGCGACCGTTCCGCGGGGGCACGCCATGGCGTGGGGGGAATCGCACCGGGTCGAGAAGGAAGGCGCGGCTCTCATGATTCACGCCGTTTCCGGCGGTGCGCCGGGACAGCCGGAGCGCGAACGCGGCAACGGGTACTTTCTCCGGCTCGACGGCGGCGGGCGACCCTTTACCGCCTACATCACCGGGGATACGCGCTTCTCGGAAGACACGCGGGCGCTGCAGCGCACCCACGGATACTCCAACCTGCTGGTCATCGACGTGGGTGGCGAGCGTGCACCGGACGGGTCCGCGCGCAGTGCGGATGCGAAGGACGCCATGCAGATCGTCTACCGCATGCAGCCCAACGCGATCGCTGCGCTCCACCACACCACCTTCTCGCACTACCGCGAGCCGATAGACGGGCTCGTCGAAAAGGCGGGACTCACCATCTACGACAAGCGCCTCCGCGTGCTGCGCGAAGGCGAGTCGTTCGAGAAGGCGATCACGCCGGATTCCTAGTCGCGCCGTCTGGCGGCGCGAATGGCCCGGCCCACGGATTCCCCGGCGGATCCTCGCCCCGGCGTGAAGAAATATGGCCGGGGCACGTGCTGTGTACCCCGGCCGTGAGAATTCGATGTGGGGGCGAAAGAGTTGTTAGTTGCCGTTGCTCAGGCGGCACACCGTTCTGGCGCGTCCCTGGCCCGTGACGATATAGCCGACCGCGATTCCGGACCAGTTCACGACGGATTCGTACCCGGTCTCGCCAAGGTTGGTCGCCGGTCCGTCGACGGGTTCCGTCAGGGCGTGCGTGAACGGGTTCTGCAGGTGCTGGTTGAGCGGCAGGATGTCGATGATGGTCTCACCGCCGGGCGTGGCGGCCGCCAGGTTGGTGGCATAGACACCGTTGTTCTGGACGCAGAAGTCCTCGGCGGCGACCTGGACGGCGTGGCTGTTCGACTTCACGCCGGCTTCCTTGGCGCGGGTCTGCATGCTGATGAAGTTGGGCACAGCAATACTCGCGAGCACGCCGATGACCACCACGACGATCATCAGCTCGATGAGTGTGAATCCTCGTTCCTTCGTCATGATGCAGACCTCCTTTTGTGCCCCGCCCTTGCAGGCGCGGCGGCCGATTTAGCCACTCGTCGGGGGTCTTTGCAAAGGCCGTTCCAACGGCAGGGACCGGGGTCGCACGGTTTCGCCCCGCGGAACAGGATGGATCAGAAGGTGCCGCCGGGGGGCGCGCGCGGGTCGGGTTTGCACCCGAGTGCCTCAGGACAGCCGGATGGCGGTCTGCAAGTAGCGCATCAGCTCGTCCGCCACCGACATGTCTTCGGTGGGTGCGATGCGCTTGTAGTGGGCGAGGGAATCGTAGGCGGTCCGATAGTCCTCGGTGAGGGCCGTGACGAGGCCGAGGTTGAAGTACGCGCTCGCCAGCTCCGGATCGCATTCGATGGCTTTTTCGTAGTGCATGCGCGCGAGCTTCAGGTCGCCGAACTCGAAATAGAGGTTCCCGATGTTGTAATGCGATTCCGAATGGCGGGGATCGATGGAAAGCGACTGCGCGAAGCAATCGAAGGCGGCATCGAGGTCGCGCCCGATGGATTTCAGCACGCCGAGATTGCACCACGCATCGGCGGCGAAGTCGCTCTCGTCGATGGCGCGCCGGTACATGTCCTCCGCGCGCGGGTCGTTGCGTTCATCGAGCAGCAGGGCGGTCTCGAACAGGCCCGTCTGCATGGGCATGGGGACGACGTCGCCCAGGCGCGCCTCCGGCGTGACGGGCGCCTCGGCCGGAAACTGGAACATGTTCATCTGTCCCTCGGCTTCCATGCGCGTCGTCCGGCGGGCCTTCCGACTCGTGTCGGCCCGCTTGAACCCAAAGCGCGATACCGCCTCCACCGGAAAGCGGATGACGTTGCTCGTTTCCTTCTTCTCAGTCCTGTGTGTCATCGTGCTGTACGATGTGCCGCCACCGCCGCCGCCGCCGCCGGTCAGGCGGTCTTGCGCGTCTTCGCCTTCGACTTCGCCTTGGACCTGGCCTTCGCCGAGGTCTTGCCGCGCGCGCCCGTCTTCTTCCCCTTGCGGGTGGCCGCTTTCTCCGTGCTGACTTTCTCCATGGGCTTCTTCTTGTCCTTGGCCTTCTCGATACTCTGCTTCAACGCGGTCATGATGTCGACCACTTCCGGCTCTTCCTCTTCGATGGCGATGATTTCCTGGCCGGCGATCTTCGCCTGCACCATCTCGCGCACCGCGTCGTTGTACTTGTTTTCGAGCTTGAGCGAGTCGAGGGTCGTCGACATCGAATCGATCAGGTTCTTCGCCAGCTTGAGCTCGTCCTTGTTGGCGCGGTGCTTCTCGACCAGCGGGATGTCCTCGATCTTCCGGATCTCTCTGGGATAGCGCATCTTGTAGAGGACGATGCCGTCGCCCTTGGGCGCGATCATCACGATGTCCTCGCGATCGCGGAGAATGACCTTGCCCACGCCCATCTTGCCGCTGTCCCGGAGCGCCGACGAGAGCAGGGAGTACGTCTTGGCGGCGACGTCGCCGTCGGGGCCCGCATAGTAAGGAGCGTCGTACAGCGTGGGGTCGATCTCTTCCGCATCCACGAACCCCTCGATATCGATGACCCTGGTGCTCTTCAGCTTGAGCTTGTCGAGGTCGTCCTTTTCGAAGATGGCGTACTGGTCCGGCTCATACTGGAAGCCTTTGACGATATCCTCGTTGGCCACGTGCTCACCGCACTTCTTGCACACCTTTTCGTAGCCGATACGGCCGTTGCATTCGCGGTGGATCTGGTTGAAACTGACCGACTCCGCCGTGTCGACCGCGTTGTAGACGCGGACCGGGATGGTGACCAGCGAGAATCGAATGTGACCTTTCCATATGGATCGGAGTTGCGGCATAGTCCTGCTCCTTGTTGGGCCGGGCGCTGTTTCGCGCCGCCGGCAGCGTCAAGCTTCCTGCACCCTTTTCCACGGTGTCAAGACAAGTTGCGACGCCGCGCGTTGCCACAGCATGTGGGCGTCGCCGTGCGCCCGGGGGCAAGATATGGGCCACCGCGCGCTACAGTAGTATACGCAATCCGACGCGGCCTTCGAAACCCGGTTCCACGAGCAGCGAGACGCGTTCTTTGTCCTGTTCGCGGACGAACCGGATGTACCGCCCCAGCGACACCGCCCCGGTGAGCAGCGAAGCGACGGACGTGATGCGGATGGCGGTCTCGTCGCGGACGTTCGGCGCCTGGTTGCAGTAGATGAGCCCCGAGGCGCCGAGCGCGAAACCGGCCAGCCCCCCGATGAGCGATCCGTGGTCGCGGATCTCGGGAACGTTCGCGATGGTCAACATGGCGCCCCCGATGATGTACGTCGCGCTCAACAGGGGGGATCCGCGCTCCGCATCGCCGTCGTCGGCCCGGGCGGGCATGCCCGTCGACGCCAGAAGCAGGAGAACCGCGACGGAGCAGCGCGCTACGAGTCGCCAAGGTCGGGACGCATTCTCGAGAACACCGGCTCGCGCAGCGTACCGTTGGGCGTGATCGACCCGTACTGCACCTCGCACCACAGCGTCGGTTCCAGCCACGTCGTCTCCTTGTCGTCGACGGGTTTCTCCTTGATCGGACGCTTGCCCGTCGGGGCCGCCTGGAGCTCCGCGTGGACGGCCGCAAGCGTCCGGTCATCGAAGCCGGTTCCCACCTTGCCCAGGTACGCCAGCCCGCCGTCGCGGGGCTCGGCGATGTGCAGGGCGCCGAACGTGCCGGCCCGGTCCCCCCGGCCCCGCGTGTAGCCGATGATCAGGCAGTCCATCGTATTGCGCGTCTTGACCTTGAGCCACGCGTCGCTCCGGCGTCCGGGAGTGTACAGGCTGCCCGTGCGCTTGGCCATGATGCCTTCGAGGCCCATCTCCCCGGCGGCGCGAAACAGCGCCTCACCGTCCTCGACCGTCTGGCTCACCCGGTATGGCGAGTCCTTCTTGATCGCGTCCGCCATCCACTCGCGGCGGCGCTCGATGGGCTCGCCGACCAGCGGCCGCCCGTCCAGGTAGAGGCAGTCGAACACGTAGCAGACCGCCGGGTGTTTGCGCCGGGCGCGCTCGGCCGCGCCCTCGCTGCGCTGGCGCATCCGGTTGATCACGTCCTTGAAGATGGGCCGGCCCTCGCCGTCGAGGCACACGATCTCGCAATCGAAGAGGCCGCACGTGGCCCGGAAGGCGGCATCGGCGGCGGTCAATTCGGGGAAGGCCATCGTGATGTCGTTCTGGTTGCGGCTCATGATGCGCACGATGCCTTCGTCGAGCGAGATCATCGCGCGGATCCCGTCCCACTTGACCTCGTAGAGCCAGTCTCCCGACGTCGGAACCGTCTTCGACAGCTCGGCGAGCATCGGCTCCACCGGTTCGACGAGCCAGTCGGTCTGCGGCGTGTCGACGCGCTCGAGGAGGTTCTCCTTCCCGCGCGTGGGGATGATGCGGTACTCGCCGGTGAGCGCGCGGCTGGTGAGGCGCACGTAGAGGCTGTCCTTCTTGTGCTTCGTGATCTCGTAGCGCCCCGATGCGTAGACCCACATGTCGCCGCCGCCGTACTCGCCCTTCGGGATCGTGCCCTCGAATCCCAGGTATTCGACCGGGTGGTCCTCGGTCTGGACGGCGAGGCGCTTGATGCCGGGGCGCGGCGGCAGCCCCTTCGGAACCGCCCACGACTTGAGGACGCCGTCCATCTCCAGGCGCAGGTCGTAGTGGAGCCGCGACGCGTGGTGACGATGGACGACGAAGCGCGTCGTGCCCTCTTCGACCGCCTCCGGGCCCGGCTCCGGCGTGCGCGAGAACTGGCGCTTCTTCGCGTAGGTCTCCAGCTGCCCGGGCGTCTTGCGCCGGCGCGACGCGGGGAGCTTCTTCGCCGGGCGGGGCGCCGAGCGGTGCGTGTGGAGCTCCGCCGCGTAGGCGGCGATGCCCTGCCACTGGTCGCCCTCGCGCTTGACGATGTCGGGGACGTTGCGCAGGTGGAAGTCGCGCACGCCCCCGATCTCGTGCACCTGTTCCCAGCGCAGCGGCATCGAGACCGTCGCCCCGGGGAGCCCGCGCACGCTGTAGGCGCTGACGATGGTCTGCGACGGGCGGTTCCGGTAGATGTCGAGCAGGATCTTGTTGTCGCGCTGGCCCCTGGGGATCTTGAGCGTGCACGTCTTCGCGTGCGCGGCGACGAACGGCTTCGCGATCGCCTCGCTCGCCTTGAATACGGCGTCGAAATCCCAGCGCGGCTCGATGGGGACGACGATGTGGAGCCCCTTGCGCCCGGTCGTCTTGACGAAGGTATGGTAGCCGAGCTTCTCGATGTCCTCGCGGAGCGCCAGTGCGGTGTCGGCGATGAGCGCCCACTCGGTCCCGTCGGGCGGGTCGATGTCGAAGACGAAGTAATCCGGCTCGTTGCGATGTTTGACGCGGCAGTGCATCTGGTGCAGCTCGATGCAGGCGAGGTTCGCCAGCCAGACCAGTGTCGCCGCTTCCGTGGCGACGACGTAGTTGATCGTCTTCTTCGCGTCCCCGATCTCCACGCTTTCGATCCAGTCGGGCGTCCACTCGGGCAGGTTCTTCTGGAAGAACGTCTCGCCGTCGACGCCGTCGGGGAAGCGGACCAGAGAGAGCGGACGCCCCTGGATGTGCGCCAGGATCGTGGGGGCGATGGTCAGGTAATACTGGATGAGCTCGGCCTTGAGGACGCCGTCCCCCGGCCAGAGAACCTTCTTGAGATTCGAGATCTCGAGGGTGCGTTTGCCGACCTGTACGACCTGCGAAGACCGTGGCATAATGGAGAGTATAACAGGAGCGCGCCATGAAGCTCTATGCAGGTACCAGCGGCTATTCGTACAAGGAGTGGAAGGGCTACTTCTACCCCGAGAAGATCGCCAGCGACGAGATGCTGGCGTTCTACGCCACCAAACTGCCGGCGGTGGAGATCAACAACACCTTCTACCGGCTCCCGCGCATCGAGATGCTGGAGACGTGGGCCTCGAAGGTGCCGGCGAGTTTCCGCTTCGTGATCAAGGCGTCACAGAAGATCACGCACATGAAGCGGCTGAAGAACGCCGGGGACGAGACCGGCTACCTCATGCAGGCGGTGGGTGAGCTTGGGGACAAGCTCGGCGTCGTCTTCTTCCAGCTTCCCCCCAACTTCAAGAAGGACACCGCGCGCCTGTCCGATTTTCTGGAGGCGCTTCCCGGCGGCACCCCGATCGCCTTCGAGTTCCGCCACGCCACCTGGTTCGACGACGAGGTATTCGACCTTCTCCGCCGCCACAACGTCGCGCTCTGCCTGGCCGACACCGACGAGGAGCTGGAGGTTCCGCTGGTGGCCACCGCCGACTGGGGCTACCTGCGCCTGCGCCGCCCCGGCTATTCGCCCGACGAGCTCCGGGAGTGGCGTTCATGGGTCGAGGGGCGTAAGTGGAAGAGCGCCTTCGTCTTTTTCAAGCACGAGGACGAAGGCTCGGGCCCGCGCATGGCGATGGATTTCCTGAAGCTCTGAATCGGCGCCCCCCGGGCCCGGTATGGCTTGAATGCGTGTTTATGGCGTGGTAGACTGCCGTCTAGCCGCAGTACCCTGAATTCCCTGATTTCTGCATTGCACGTCAAACCGGAGGTTCGCCGCCATGCGCATGCGATACTCACGGTTACTCTGCTTTGTCACTCTGTCTGTTCTCGCACTCGGCGCTGCCGCGGCGGGGGCGACGGTGAGCCTCAACGGAACGCCGGCACCGTCGCACGATCCTGCGACGCTGTCCGCGCTCTCGAGCGGCAGCACAACGCCCATCGTCATCAGCGGCAAGGTGCCGATCGCTCCGCCGGGTTCGCCGGCTCTGATCGGCCCCGCCATCGAGTGCTTCAACTTCGACGACAACATCGCCGCCAACCCCCCGGGCTACATATTCATTCCGCCTGACCCGATCGCCGCCGCCGGACTGACGCACGTCATCAACGTCGGCAACGATTTCGTGGAATGGCGCCCGAAAGTGGGTACGGTGGATACGCCGGAGTTCCGCACCGGGCTCCTGACATTTTTTTCCACGACGCCGGGGCTCATCGCGGGCTCGAATCCGTTCGACCCCAAGGTGATCTACGACCAGTATCGTGATCGGTTCATCATCGTCTGCCTGCAGCAGGTGACGAGCCCGACGCTGCAGTCGCGGATCCTGGTCGCCGTTTCCAAGGCGGCGGATCCCAACCTTGGCTGGTGGTTCCACTCGATCAATTCGACGCTGAATATCGGCGGCGCTGACCGCTGGGCCGACTATCCCGGTCTCGGCCTGGACGACGAGGCCGTGTATGTCTGCGCGAACATGTACAACGCCGCGGGCACGTCCTACGGCGGCTCGCGTCTCTGGGTCATCAACCCCGCGCCGACGTATGCGGGGCCCGACGGCAGCATCGTCGCAACCGTCTACGACGCCTATGCCCTGTCCGGGCAGCCGGGGTTTGCGACCACGACCCAGCCCGCCCAGATGTACGGACCCGAGCCGGTCGGCGTGGGGACGTTCCTGGTCAGCTATTCCGGCCTGTCGGACGGAACCGACGAGTACCTCGACATCGTTCGCGTCGACGATCCGCTCGGTGCGATTTCATTCAATTTCCAGCAGCTCTATGTCGGCAACTTCGACAACACCGCTGCCGGACTGCCGGATGCCCCGCAGCTCGGGACGGCGCGGACCATCGAGGTCAACGATCGGCGTGCGCTGGGAGCCGTGTGGCGGGACAATGACCTCTTCATGTGCGCGACGGTGCTCGCGCCCGCGGGGCCGGATGCCGGCCAGACGACCGCGCACTGGTTCCGGATCGACACCGTGAACCTTCCCGCCCTCTCGGTCGCCGACCATGGCGACGCGGGCGCCGAGGACCTCGGTGCGGGAACCTACACGTTCTTCCCGGCCATCATGGTCGACTGCGACAAGAACATGGGTCTCGGCTTCGCGGCGTCCAACGCGAACATCTACTGCGGCGCGTACTACGCGACGCGGTTGTTCGGCGACGCCGCCGGTACCGTCTCGTCGACGGGCGTACTCGCGCTCGGCACGGACTGGTACGTGCGCACCTTCAGCAACAACCCGGCGGCGCGCAATCGCTGGGGCGACTACAGTGGGCTGTCGATCTGCCCGGTCGATCAGTCGACGTTCTGGGTGTACAACGAGTATGCCTGCACGCGTGGCACACCGACGACCGTCGGTGGCGTCACCGAGGACGGCCGCTGGTGCACCAAGCTCGGGAAGTTCTTCCTGAAGCAGCCGGTCACGGTTGCCGTCACGTCGTTCAGCGCCACGCTGAAGGACGGGGCGGTGTCGGTCCGCGGAACGTTCCGTTCGGACCTGGGCGTCCAGGCGGTCAACGTCTACCGCGGTTCCGCGTCGGGCGTGCTCGACCTGATCCACACGGCGTACACCGTGGACAATCGGGGCTTCGAGTATCTCGATCGGTCCGTCGACCCGGGTAGTGCATACCGTTACCAGATCGGCGTCGTCGACAGCGACGGTGAGTTCCTGTCGCCGATCGCCGACGTCAAGGTGCCGAACGCCGTGGCGTCGATGGAACAGAACGCACCGAACCCGTTCAATCCCACCACGTCGATTCGCTACTCGCTGCCCGCCAGCGAGCACGTGACGATCAACGTGTACGATGCGAGCGGGAGCCTGGTTCGCACCCTGGTCGACGAGGTTCGTCCGCTCGGCACGCACGACGTGCAGTGGGATGGACGCGACGACTCAGGGTCGACGGTCGGTTCCGGCGTGTACTTCTACCGCATCACCGCGGGCAAGTACTCCGAATCGAAGAAGATGGTGCTCCTGAAGTAGTCACGTCGTTTTCGTTTCGACGAGGACACGGGGACGCCCGAATAATCGGGCGTCCCCTTCTTTTTCTCGAGGGCGCGAAATGCCGTGCCGGGCGGCCCGGGCTGGTTTCAGCCGGCATGGGAGCCACTTTGGCGTGGTGGAAACGCGCAAGCCGTGATAAAATTAGGAGCTATTTGTGTGGGTGCGCCGCGCCCCGTTCGCTGAGGATCCATATCCGACCTGGAGGAAATCAAAATGCACTCACGACATTTCCGCGCCTTCGTCGTCGCGGCGCTGGCGGGATGCATCGCGTTCCCCGCGTTTGCCGCCATCCGCTCCGAGGGCGACCCGCTGCCGTCCGTCGGCTCGCAGGCCTCGATCGATCAGGTACTCCCGTTCACCGAGACTGCGCCCTCGCCGCTCCCGAAGAAGTTCCTGCCGCCGCTGGGCGCGCCACCGCTCTCGGCGACCGCCATCGAGTGTTTCGGCTACTCGGCGAACGCAACGTACAACGGAACATCGTTCATTCCTCCCGATCCGCACTGTGCCGTGGGCCCGGACCACGTGATCAACATCGGCAACGCCGTCATCGAGTGGCGTCCCAGGGTCGGCATCGCGGATGCCCCACAGTTCATCGACGATCTCAAGGGATTCTTCTCGGGCCTTGCGGGGCCGCCTCCGGCCGCGGGAACGACGCTGGGCACGTTCTGCTACGACCCCAAGGTCATCTTCGACCAGTACGCGGGACGATTCATCGTGGTCACACTGGAACGCTGGGACACGGCCGCGGGGAACGCCTCGAACCAGTCGCGCATCCTGCTGGCCGTCTCCAAGACCTCGAATCCGAACGATGGCTGGTGGCTCCACGCGATCGACTCCAAGCTCAACATCGGGGGGCTGGACCGGTGGGCCGACTACCCGGGTCTCGGTCTCGACGACAAGGCCGTCTACGTCTGCGCCAACATGTTCTCCTACGGGAGCTCCGGATCGTTCGGCGGCGTTCGCGTGTGGATCATCAACAAGACCCCCACCTACGCCGGGCCCAACAACAACATCGCGCATACCGTGCATGATCCCTACACGGCGGGAGGGTCGGTGGCCGTGACCACGCAGGCGACTCACATGTTCGGCCCGCTCGGCAACGGCTCGACCGGCAAGCCGCTGGGGACGTTCCTGGTCAGCTATTCGGGACTCACCGACGGTACCAACGAATACCTGCAGGTGGTCGAGGTGACCGACCCGCTCGGGTCGATGGGCTCTCCGGTCTTCACGCAACAGTTCATCTCGAACGGCGATATCGAAAACTCGACTGTGGCGCTGCCGGGCGCCCCGCAGATGGGAAGCGCGTATACCATCGCAACCAACGACCGACGGGCCCAGAACGCCGTGTGGCGGGACAACAACCTGTGGACCTGCGCGGAGATCTACCCGGCGTCGGGCCCCGACGCGAACCAGGTCACGTCGCGCTGGTGGCGTTTGAATACCACCAACCCCACCATGACGATCGCGGACGCGGGCAATGTCGGGTCCGAAGACCTCGGTGCGGGAACCTACACGTTCTTCCCGGTGGTCATGGTCGATTGCGATCTCAATATGGCTATGGGGTTCTCGGCCTCCAACACGTCCATGTACTGCGGCGCCTACTACACGACGCGCATGGCCACGGACGCGGCGGGAACGGTTTCCGCGACGGGGACGCTGGCGGCCGGACTGGACTACTACAAGCGCTTCTTCGGCGGGACGCGGAACCGCTGGGGCGATTACAGCGGCCTGGCGCTGTGCCCGGTGGGCGAGTCCGACTTCTACGTCTACAACGAGTACGCGGGGGTCCGCGGTGCGCCGACCAACGGTAGCCAGGGCCCGGAGGACGGGCGCTGGCAGACGAAGCTGGGTTGGTTCCGCGTCAAACTGCCGACCGCCGCGGGGGACACGCCCATCGCGTCGACCCGGCTCGGGCAGAACATCCCCAATCCGTTCAACCCGACCACGACGATCCGCTTCACGCTGGCGTCGAGCGAGCGGGTGACGATTTCCGTCTACGACGCGACCGGCTCCCATGTCCGCACGCTGATCGACGAGGTTCGCCCGGCGGGCGAGAACGACGTCCAGTGGGACGGACGGGATGCGCGGGGCGCGTCGATGGGCTCGGGGGTCTACTTCTATCGACTCGTCACTGGAGACCAGGTGGAGTCGAAGAAGATGGTGCTCCTCAAGTAGCGACCGACCGAACGCAGCGAAATGACATCGGCCCCCGTCGGCTTGTCCGGCGGGGGCCGTTTGTTTGAGGCGCTGGCGGACGCGCGGCCCGCGGCCTAGCCGATCTCGAGCATGCGCTCGAGCGAGCGGCGGGCACGGATGCGGATGTCTTCGGGGACGTCGATGACGTAGCGATTGTGCTTGAGCGCGGCGAGCGTGTCTTCCAGTGTGATCTCGTTCATGTGCGGGCAACGAACACTGCACAGGCGCAGCGTTTCCTTGTCGGGATTCTCGGCGATGATGTTGTCGCCCATGCTGCATTCCGTCAGGAGCAGGTAGCGCGGCGCCTTCGACTTGCGCACGAACTCGATCATGCGCGACGTGCTTCCCGAAAAGTCCGACGCCTCGACGACCTCGGCGCTGCACTCGGGATGTGCGAGCACGACAACATCGGGAAACTGTTTTCGCACCGCGACGATGTCCTCGACCGTGAACTTCTCGTGCACTTCGCAGCGGCCGTGCCAGCCGACGAGGTGGTAGTGCAGGTTCTCCGGCGCGGCGGCGCGCTCGACGCCCGACTTCGGCTGCCGGGTGGGAAAGATCACCTGGCGACCGGTTTCCCGCGCGACGTTCTGCGCCAGGTACTCGTCGGGGAGGAAGATGATGCAATCGGAGCCCAGCGCCTCCACGACGCGCGCGGCGTTGCTCGACGTGCAGCACACGTCGGTCTCGGCCTTCACGTCGGCGTAGCAGTTCACGTAGGTGACCACCGGGACGCCCGGGTACTGCTTCTTGAGATTGCGGACGTCCTCGGCGGTGATGCTCGCCGCCAGCGAGCAGCCCGCCTTCGCGGCGGGGAGCAGGACCGTCTTGTCGGGGCTCAGGATCTTCGCCGTCTCCGCCATGAAACGCACGCCGCAGAACACGATCGGGTCCCGGTCCGTCTGCGCCGCCTTCCGCGACAGCTCGAGGGAGTCGCCCACGACGTCCGGCACGGTGTGGTAGAGCGCCGGCTCCATGTAGTTGTGGCCGAGGATGATCGCGCCGCGCTCCTCCTTGAGGCGGTTGATCTCGAAGACCAGCTCGGCCTTGATGCGGAGCTCGGGTTCGGGGACGAGGCGTCCCAGCTTCTCCACCATCAGGCGGTAGGTTTCCTCGACGGATTCTGCGCGAATGCTCATGTCACTCCGAAATGGGTTCCGGGCGGGTCGAACCGTGCGGACAAGAGTAACATAGTCTACGACGCCCGGAAGCGCAAATCGCAGTGGGATCGGGGGTTGGAACGTCCCTCCCGTCTTGACGCCGCCCCCGTGCGGGCGTATGGTAAAGGTCTCCGCAGAGCCCCACCCCGCAGTATCCGGGACCCATGAACCACCTGTCGAAGGGGGACCCGCCATGCGCTTTCGATTGCTCCGTCTCGCCGCCGTCCTTTTCGTGGCCGCAGGTATTTCCATCGTCCTGCTCAGCGATCCCGCGCGCGGCCGGGATCGGCGGCCCATGATCGTACCGGGCGCGGGAGTGCGACAACCCGACCCTCCCGTCACCGACGGCTCGCCGGTTCACGACGTGGGCAACCTGCGCCTGCACGCGCCCAACTGGGGCATGATCGGATCGTGGCCGGGGGCGGGTCTGTTCAACAACGCGCCGTCGGCCGAGTGGCCGGCCGGCTCGAATGTCGAATACCTCTACGTGGGCGGGCTCTGGGTCGGGGCGATGCTGAACGGCAGCCCCGTGGTTTCCACGTCGGCGTATGAATTCGAGTTCCGCCCCACCGACGAGCCACGGGATACCCTGTACACCTCGGCGCACGGCGACCCGGGCGGGAGCCGCCCGCCGCACGCGAACTGGGACGACGACAGCGACGGCCTGTTCGACGAAGACTGGCGCGACGGGTGGGACAACGACGGCGATTTCCTCGTCGACGAAGATTTCGCGGCGATCTCCGATCAGATGTTCTCGTGCCGCTTCCGGGACGACACGCCGGCCGCGATCACCAACTATCCCTCCCACGTTCCCATGCACCTGTTCGTGCGCGAGGAGAGCTATGCCTGGTCGAACACCGACTACGACGATTTCGTGGGGTTCACGTTCTGGGTCACCAACGCTGGAACCGATACGCTCCGCGACGTGTACCTCGGCGTCTTCGCCGACGGGGACGTCGGCAACCCCAACACACCCAACTACTATCTCGACGATGCGACAAGCTTCCGCACCGTCGCCGTCAACCACGACGTCTACGGTGTGCAGGACTACGACTTCCAGTACTGGTTCGACCAGGACGGGGACAACGGGCAGGTGAACGGCTACGCCGGCATCGTCGTTCTCGATCACCCCACCGACCCGACCGGTCAGACCGCGCCGACATCCGTCGGAGCCCACGCGGCGATCGGTCTGAGCAGCCTGGCGGCTCCCACCGACGACGCCGGGCGCTACCAGATAATGGCGCAGGGGACGATCGGGGGCTCGATCACCGGAGACGTCGTGGCGCTCGTCAGTATCGGCCCCTTCGCGGAGCTGCTGCCGGGCGAGACGCTCCCGTTCAGCTTCGCCTTCGTGGTGACGCCGCGCGGCGACTACACCAACGTGGAAAACGCCGCGATCGCGTACTTCGGCCAGTGGTTCGATCTCGACGACAACCCGGCGACGGGCATCGACGGCAAGGAACACCAGGAGCACTGGTACCTGGCCGACGAGAACCCGAACCCGGTGGCGATCACCAGCTTCCGTGCGCGGCCGAGCGGACTCGCGGTCGAGCTGGGTTGGGATGTGTGGGCGGACGAAGACGTGGCGGGTTTCGAGATCCTGCGCGCGGACGGATCGGGCCAGCTGCGGCCGATCCTCGACGCCCCGCTCTCGGGCGATCGCCGCGCGTTCGTCGACGATGCGGTGCGCCCGGGAGCATCGTACGACTATCAGCTGATCGCGCGTGGGGTGACCGGGTGGACGGCGGTGTCGCCGCGGGTGAGTGTGACGGTGCCGAACGGCGCGGTGGCGTTGCGGCAGAACCGCCCCAACCCGTTCCACGCGTCGACGTCGGTGACATTCACGCTCGCGGATCCGGCGCCGGTGGACATCGGCGTGTACGACGTGGCGGGACATCGCGTGGCGACGATCGCCTCCGAGACGCTGGGCGCGGGGGAGCACATGCTGGAGTGGAACGGGACCGGCGACGACGGCCGGCCGGTGGCCGCGGGCGTCTATTTCTGCCGGCTGGTGGCGGGCAAGAAGACGTTCACGCGCAAGATGCTCGTCGTGCGGTAGGGAGCGAAGCGCGTTCGAGGGTGTCGCCGGTGGGTGCCGCAGGACGCCCTTCTCACGCCGGTCCCGGGGTGCTAGACTGAACACGATACGGCCGCCGGGAGGTTCCGCCATGCGCAGGGGAGCCCGTCTTCTCACCACGCTCGCCGGCCTCGTGATCGCGAGCGCCGGCGCTTCCCACTCCGCGTACGCCAAGAGAATCGCCGCACCGTCGATTATTCCGTCCGCACTCATTCCCGTCGACAGCATCGAAGCCGGCACCAGCCAGGCCGTCGCGCCGATGGGCGATATCGTGCTGGCCGGCGTCGGCCGGCACCTCCTCGCCATCGACGTCTCCGATCCCGCCCACCCGCACCGCGTGGACTCCGCCTACCTGGATGGCGTTCGGGATATCGCGCTCGCGGGCGATCGCGCGTACGTCGCCGGAAGCCGGGGCCTGACCATCGTGGATGCGTCCAATCCGACGCACCTGTTGGAACTCGGCGCGGAGACGAGCAACAACGGATTTGGCGTCGCGCTCACCGACGGTGTCGCCGTGGTCAGCGGCAGCTTCTCGCTGCGCGTGGTCGATATCTCCGATCCGACAACACCCGCCGTCCTGGGCTCCGCGTCACTCCCCGGTTGGCTGCCCCTGCGCGTGGCGGTGTCGGGCACCTACGCCTTCGCCGTGGACCTCTTTGGGGGCAGGATGGTGGTCGTGGACATCAGCAACCCCGCCGCACCCGTCCAGGTCTCCAATGCGGGCGCGTGCGCGAGTGGAGAAGGGCTGGAGGTCCAGGGCGACCTCGCCTTCTTCACCGGTTCCATCGGCTGCGATCCGTTGATCATACTCGACGTTAGCCAGCCGGCGTCGCCCGCGCTGGTCGGGCACGCTGCCGGTCACTACGGGGGTGCATACGGTATCGCCGTGCGCAGCGGCACGGCGTACACACTCAGCGGGGGGATCGAGTACGGCTGGCTGGGTGCGTTCGATGTGAGCACGCCCGGGGCGCCGACGCTGGTGACCGAGCTCGACTGCGAAGGGGGCTACGACCTCGCGCTGCAGGGCGACCACCTGTACACGGCGGACCTGACCGGCGGCATTCGCATCTTCGACGTGAGCACGCCGACCACGCCCGTCGAAGTCGGCCGCTACGATCGCCTGTACGACCCGGGACCCGCCGTCGCCGTCGCCGACCTCGTGTACATCGGCGAGTACTACGAGGGCTTCCGCATCCTCGATTTTTCCGATCCGCACGAGCCCCGGGAAGTGGGGTGGTTCCACGACTGGCAT
>CAZCQM010000005.1:0-18603 GCA_964500785.1 uncultured bacterium | reverse complement strand
CCTTCCGCGCCCGCTTCTTTGCCCGCGGAAACCGACTGTTCATCGGCACGACGGACTTTTGGTGGGACGACGAAAGCTCTGGTTTTCAGATTCTCGACATTTCCGATCCGGCGTCTCCGCAGAAAATCGGAGAGGTCTACGGATACGACACCGCATACGACGTGTATGCGGACGACCAGTACGTCTACGGTCTCGGCCATGCGAACGGCTACACGATGTTCATCTACGACATCACCGACCCGACGCATCCGGCAGCCGTCTCCACGCTGCCCATCGACAACGCGCGCGCGCTGGAGGTCCGGGGGGACGTGGCGTACGTGGCGGATGGGTCGGGCGGTCTCGTCGTGGTGGACGTGTCGGACCGCACCCAGCCGCAGGTCGTGCGCGCGTGGAATCCCGGGTCGAGCGTGAAAGACGTGGCGCTCTCCGGTTCCTATGCCTTTGCCGTTGATGCCGCGACGGGATTGACCGTCCTCTCCATCGCGCAGGCCGATGCGCCGGTGCCCGTGGCGAGCCTGCCCTTGCCGGGCAACCCCTGGGCGGTGGTGAAGAGTGGAACCCACCTCGTCGTTAGCGAATACCACAGTCCGGGTGTTTCGGTGATCGACATCTCCGATCCCACCCAGCCCGTCGAGGTCGCCCGCTACGACGTGGACGGATTCGATATCCCCGCGGTCCTCGACACCCTCGTGATCGGTGCCACGTTTCACCACGCCGTGCACATTGTCGGCGCTCCCTGCCTGGGCGAGCCGACCGGAGTCGCTACCCGCGCCACGCCCGCGCCCTTTGCCCTGCGTGCCTACCCCAACCCCTTCGCCCGGGCAGCGACCATCGAATTCGAGCTGCCGCGCGTGATGGCGGCGGAGGTGATGGTCTACGACGCGGCGGGTCGCGTCGTGCGCGCGTTGCGCACGGGCGTGCAGGCAAGCGGCACGAATCGCGTCGAGTGGGACGGCCGGGACGACCGGGGCGGGCGCGTGGCGAGCGGGGTCTACTTCGTGCGGGTGCGTTCCGACGCCGGGACGGTGTCGAGGAAACTGGTGACGATCAAGTAGCGCTCAGCGCGGATCAGTCCTGGGTCTTCTCGGTCCAGCGACCGACGGCGCCATCGGTGTGCGAGGAGGCGAGATCGGCGTCGGCGCCGTTGCCCCAGCGCGCTTCGATCTCCTTCATCAGCTCCTCGACCATGGCCTCTTCTTTGACCTTGCGACTGATCTTGCCGTCGATGTAGATCAGCCCCTCGCCGTCGCCGGCGGCGATCCCGATGTCGGCCCCCGCGGCCTCGCCGGGTCCGTTGACCGCGCAGCCCATCACCGCGATGTTGATGGGCCGGCGCAGGTGCGCCGTCCGCTTCTCGACTTCTTCGGCGATGCGGAACAGGTCGATGCGGTTGCGCGCGCACGTCGGGCACGCGATGATGCGCGGCGTGTTGGTGCGAAGATGAAGCGCCTGCAGGATCTTCTGCGCCACCTTGACCTCGTCGACGACGTCGGCGGCCAGCGAGACGCGCATGGTGTCGCCGATGCCTTCGTGGAGCAGGATCCCCAGCCCCACCGACGAGATCACGCTGCCGCTCAGCCCCGGACCCGATTCGGTGATGCCGACGTGGCGCGGGTACTCCGACTGCTTCGCGAAGAGCCGGTAGGCGGCGAGTGCGAGCGGCACGTGCGAGGCCTTGAGCGAGACGATGATGTCGTGGAAGTCGTGCTCCTCGAGCACCCGGATGTGACGGAACGCGCTCTCGACCATCGCTTCCGGCGTGGGGAAGCCGTACTTCATGAGAAGATCCTTCTCCAGCGAACCCGCGTTGACGCCGATGCGGATGGGGAGTTTGTACTCTTTGGCCTTAGCCACCACGGCGGCGACGCGGTCCTTGCTCCCGATGTTGCCCGGGTTGATGCGCAGCTTCGCGATCCCCGTTCCCGCCACTTCGACGGCCATCCGGTAGTTGAAGTGGATGTCCGCCACCAGCGGCACGCGGATCTGGCGGACGATCTGCTCGGTGGCCCGTACGCTCTCGATGTCGGGGACGCTCACGCGCGCGATGTCGACGCCGGCGTCCTCCATGCGCTTGATCTCGTCGACCGTGCGCCGGACGTCGGTGGTCGGCGTGGTCGCCATGGACTGGATCGAGATCGGCGCGCCGCCGCCGACCGGGACGTCGCCGACCATGACCTGGCGTGTCGGCTTGTAGGACGATGAGCTCACGAGTGATCCGATCCGTGGGTGAGTGGGTGGAAACTCTGTCGCTAAAGTATACCGCTCGGCACGCCGCGTGCAAGCGCTTTCGTTTCTCTAGCCTAATGTCATATCATGAGTTACACTGAGTGCATGGAGCAGAGAGGATACCCGGGGATGCAGACGGTGACGCGTGTCGAGCGGGCCGGTCGGCACGGGGCCCGGTGCAGGTGGTTGATCCTTGCGCTGGTTGCGTCCCTCCTGTCGGCAGCCCCGGCGGGCGCGGCGACCGCACGATTCGAGGGCTGGTTCGGCGGCGGGTTCGTCAACCCGGACTACGACCCGAACCCGCTCGCCGTGGCCCGCGGCGGCCTGGGTGTCCGCTTCGTCGATCACATCAGCCTCGGAGGCAGCTTTCAGGCCGATCGCGACCACTCCTTCGGCTTCGGGTACGCGGGCCTGACGCTGCCCGAGACCCTGCTCGAGCCCTTCGCGCGGTTCTACGCCGGCCGCCGCGACGACGTCAGCGACACCGCGTATGGCTGGTCGGTCGGCCTTCAGACGGGGCCGGGCCAGGTGAAGCTCTTCGCCGACGTCCACGGCATCATCCAGCCGGGCCACGGAGTCGGCGTGTGCCTCGGGTTTACGTTCTAAGGGATCTGAGGGAAGGGCTGATTATCACCGGCGGGTGGTGCGGGACTCCCGAACCATTCGTCCCAGCACCAGGATGCATCTACTAGAGATTCAATCCTCCCGCCGATGAGATCTCTGCCCAGGAGTGTGCAAAGAAGAATTCCGGTGGCCGGTCCTGTGGACTTACGCCCCCACCGTCCACACGGTTGTTACCGCAAAAGATGCTCGGCCACCGGAATTAGCTCTGGCAGTATCTACGTGTACATAACACCCGAAACGGTCCCCGGGACAATGATGCTTTATAGGGTACGGTTTGGGTAGCTATCCAGCGCCTTGCTGGGAGCGCAGATAGGCCGCGAGGTTGATCTCCCGGTGGTCGATCTGGAGCTTGCGGCGGATGGACTGCCGGTGTTTGTGCACCGTTTGCGCCGAGAGCCCCAGGCCGTCCGCGATCTGCTTGGACGACCGGCCCGCGCGGATCATCTCGAGGATGTCCAGCTCGCGCGGTGTGAGCTTCGATACGTTGTTCTTGAACTGGTCGATGTGGCGGCCGGTCACCTCGTCGAGACTGTGCAGCAGCTGATCGATCTCGCGGGGCGAGAGGCGTCCGTTGTCGTGCATCTTGCGCAGCACCGGCCGGATCAGATTGTCGACGCTGGAGCAGAGCTCGTGGCGGTACTGCTCCTTCTCGCTCTCCAGGTGTTCGAGCACCTCGTTCAGGGCGATGTTCTTGCGGACCAGCTCGACGTGGTCGCGCCGGAGCTTCTCGGTCGTCTCCCGCAGGAGGGCCTCCGCTTCGCGCGTCTCGGTCATGTCACGGGTGACCGCGAGCATGCAGGGACGGCCGTCGAGGTGGATCAGTTCGGCGGAGACCAGGCAGGACCGAACATCGCCGTTGCGCGCGACGATCTCGGCCGGGACCTCGTCCACGCGCCCCTCGGTGGCGACCCGCGTCACGATCTCCCGGCGCGTCTCGGGGTCCTTCCAGATCCCGAGCGCGAGCGCCGACTTGCCCACGATCTCCGTCGCGGCATACCCGATCGAGCGCGCGAATCCGCCGTTGACCTCGATGAACTCGCCGGTCTGCAGGTCGCTGATGGTGATCGAATCGGGGCTGTTTCGGAACGCCAGCTCGTAGCGTTCCCGCAGCGAGCGCAACTGGTGCTCGGCCTGGACGCGGTCGCTGACGTCGCGGTAGTTCAACACGAATCCCCGGACCGCATCGTCGTGGAGGAGATTCTGCAGCATGACCTCGACCGTCTTCCAGGAGCCGTCCTTGTGCCGGGCCCGGATGGCATCCAGCCGGCCGACCCCGCCGTCGCGCTGGACGTCCGCCAGCTCGGCGAGGGCACGATCGAGATCGTCGGGGTGGACGAAATCCAGCGGGTTGGTACCGATGATCTCCGACGGGTCGTAACCGAGGGCCTTCTGAACCGACGGACTGACGTAAATCGTCTTGAGGTTCCCGTCGACCACCTTGACGACATCGAAGGCGTTCTGGATGAGCGCCTTGAAGAGGAGCGTGACGCGACCGGCGTCGAGGGTCTCGTGGATATTGGGATTCATGGTGAGCCGCCGTTTTGGGTATGCACTTGGTACTCTGTAAGGATAGAGCCAAATGGCCGCGGAATCAAGGCTTCCGGCGCTTGACCCCTGTGATATCGTAAGTTATGGGTACTCACCCCCTGCAGTCATGACGTCCAATTCGAGCATCGAGGAACTCCGGGAGGCCGCGGGCCGATTTCCGGCCGATCCCGGCGTCTACCTGTTCAAGGACGCCGCCGGGCGCATCCTGTACGTCGGCAAGGCTCAGTCGCTGCGCACGCGCATCCGCAGCTATTTCCGCGAAGGCGCCGACGGCCGGGCGCAGATCCAGTTCCTGCTGCAGCGTGCCCGCGTCCTCGACTACATCGTCACCGAGACCGAGCAGGAGGCGCTGATACTCGAGAACAACCTGATCAAGAAGCACCGCCCCCGGTACAACATCGTCTTCAAGGACGACAAGACCTATGTCAATCTTCGTCTGAACACCGACCACCCGTTCCCGCGGCTCACCGTGGTGCGGCGCCCGCGCCGCGACGGCGCCGCCTACTTCGGCCCTTTCGCCTCGGCCGGGTCGGTGCGTCAGACGCTCCGCACCATCGGGCGCGTCTTCCCGCTGCGTACGTGCACGGATTCCGAGTTCTCCAGCCGGACGCGGCCGTGCCTCTACTACTACATCAAACGCTGTCCCGCACCGTGCGTCGGGTTGATCGGCGGCGACGAGTATGCGGAAACGGTTCGGCGCGTGACCATGTTCCTCAAGGGGCGGGGAAACGAGCTCTTGAAGACGCTCCGCGACAAGATGGAACTCCAGGCGGCGGAGCGCCGCTACGAGGCCGCGGCGCGCACGCGGGACCAGATCTTCGCGATCCAGCGGGTGATCGAGCGCCAGCGCATCACGTCGCCCCAGCGCGCCGAGCGCGACGTCTTCGCATCCTTCCAGCGCGACGATCGCCTGGTGATCCAGTTGCTGAGCGTGCGTGAGGGGCAGGTGTCCGGGGGCGAGACGTTCTCCTTCGGTCCGGCGCTCGATACCAGCGCGACGCACGTGGCGTCGTTCCTCAACCAGTACTATCAGAGCGGAATCTCGATACCCGGGGAGATCCTGCTCGCCGATTCGATCCCCGACGCGGAGGCGCTGGAGGCGCTCCTGTCGGAACGCGCGGGGCACGCGGTCCAGATCGTCATCCCGAAACGCGGCGAGCGCGCCCGTCTCGTGGATCTGGCACGCAAGAACGCCCGCGTCGCGTTCGAAGAGGGACGCGCCGGCGAGCGCAACCACGAACTGCTCGAGGATCTCCGCGAGCTCCTCTCGCTCGAACGCTACCCGCGTCGCATCGAGTGCTTCGACATCGCCAACATCCAGGGGAAGAAGGCCGTGGGCTCCGGCGTCGTGTTCATCGACGGCGAGCCGGCCCGGGGATCCTACCGGCGCTACCGCATCCGCACCGTCGAGGGCGCCGACGACTACGCCATGATGCGCGAAGTGATCGAGCGTCGCGTCTCGCGGGGTCTCAAGGACGGGGATCTGCCCGACCTGCTCATCGTCGACGGGGGACGCGGACAGCTCAACGTCGCCCTCGACGTGCTCGCCCGCCTGGGTGCGGACGACATCGACGCCATCGGCATCGCCAAGGTGCGCGGGCCCGGCAACCGCAAGGTGCGGGGGGCCGAGCGCATCCACCTGCCCCGTCTCGACGATCCGCTGCTCCTGGACCGGGACTCGCCGGCCCTGTTCCTGCTGGAGCGCGTGCGCGACGAGGCCCACCGGTTCGCCAACACCTACCACCGCCAGCTCCGCGGGCGCGCCATGGGGGAGTCCCGCCTGGACACGGTCCCCGGCATCGGGCCCGTCCTCAAGCGACGCCTGCTGCAGGAGTTCGGGAGCGTGGAGCGTATCCGCAAGGCGCCCCTGGAGGTTCTGGCCGCGGTGCCGGGCATGTCCCGCCGGCGCGCCCAGTCCGTCAAGGACGCCCTGGGCTAGGGGGCCGCCCCCCCCATTCGCCGCGTTGACTTTTCCGGTCCATCCGCATATGATGCCAATGGCTTGCACGCCTCCCCCGGGGAGGCGGGTGGCCAATCCCCCCACCGGTTTCTCAGAAGCAAACCCGCTGGACGACGCACCGGATTCCTGAATGAAACGCAGGCACGGTGTCACGTTCGGCCCGAGAAGCCTCGGCGCGGCGGGCCCTGTGGAGTGAGACGAACGTTCTTCGGAGGTAATTCGAGGTGAATTCGACACGAGCCCTCGCCCTGATGTCGGTTGTGCTGGTCGTCGCGCTATCTGCGTGCGAGGACACGTCGACCCCGCCCTACCCCGCGCCGCCGCCCCAGATCAAGACGCAGACCTCGTACACGACGGGTACCGGGCTGCCCAGCGCCGATGTGTACGACATCCTCGTGACCAGCGCGGGCGAACTGTGGATCGCGACGGACAACGGGATCGCCGTCTACCCGGACGTCAGTTCCACCCAGCGCAAGGGTGACGTGATCAACGAGCTCAACGGCCTTCCCAACCGGATCGTCCGCCGGATGGTCGAATACAACGGGCACATCTACGTTGGCACATGGGGTGGAGGGGTCGGGATCTACAACATGGCGACGGAGAACTGGGCCGTCCGCTCGACCGCCCAGGGACTGATCGACGACCATGTCGGCGATATCGCGGTGTACGCACCGCAGGACAGCGTCTTCTTCGCGACGACCAACGGGGTCTGCAGCTACAGCCCGACGTCGGGACAGTTCAGGAAGTTCGGCCTGTCGGGGCTGCTCGATCCGGTTGTGACCGCGGTCGAAATCAAGGACGACGGGGGCGGTGTCTTCGAGCGCTGGTACGGGCCGCGTTTCGACGCCTTCCTACCCCCCGCGGACTACAGCAAACACGGGATCACGGTCGTGCGCGGGTCGAGCATATCCCACTATTCGCTCGCAACCTCTGATCTGCCCGAGGCGCGCGTCAACGACATCTACTATGACGACGTGCGCGGGACATTCTGGGTGGCAATGGCATCGACCGGACTCGCCGAGGTCAACGTCCCCAACAGTACGTGGACGATCTACACCACGGCGAACGGACTCCCTTCGAATACCGTCTTCCGCGTGACGCGCGCCAACGATGTCGTCTGGGCCGCCACGCAGGCGGGTCTGGCGCGTCTCAAGAGCGGTGGCACGTGGCAGGGATACGGCACCAGCGGCGGTCTCCAAGGCGATCGCGTGCGCGTCGTGTATTCGGACGACGGCCAGCGTCTGTGGCTGGGATTCGTCAACGGCGGCGCGGCCCGCGTTAGCCCCGGAAGCGCGCAGTAGGGATCAGGGGACTTCGAAGACCTTCGGGAAGCGCGTGAGGTTGCGCATCCCCGTTCGGGTGACGAGTATGGTGTCCTCGATGCGAACCCCGCCGTGCGGGTAGTAGTAGAGCCCCGGCTCGACCGTCACGACCATTCCTTCTTCCAGAATCGCGTCGTTCATCGCGATCCGTGGGCGCTCGTGGATTTCGAGTCCGAGCCCGTGCCCGGTCCCGTGGAAGAAGCCCTGCATGCGTCCACCGGCGCGGCCGGTGGAAAAGCCGCGCGACTCGAAGAGATCGAGGATCGCGCCGTGAATGTCGCGGACGCGAACGCCGGCCCGGACGCGCCGCAGCGCCTGTCGCTGCGCGTCGTACACCGCCCGGTACATACGCGACACCACGTCGCTCGGTCGTCCCTTGACCACGGTGCGCGTGATGTCGGCAAAGTAGCCGGTCGACTCCGAACGCGGGAAGATGTCGATGATCACCGGGGTGCCGGCGCGGATGGGACCGCTGCCCACGTCGTGGGGATCGCACCCGTGGCGGCCCGGGGCGACGATGGTCCCCGCCGGGACGTAGCCGCGGCCGAAGATCTCCAGGTTGGCGGCGCGGCGGACGTCCTCCGCCGTCAGGCGACGCCCGCCCAGCGTGACCCAGCCCTTGCGCACCCGGGCGCGCCGGAGCAGGTCGACGGCGGCCTGCATGCCGGCCTCGGTGGCCCGCATGGCCCGCGTGATGGCGGTGATTTCGGCGGCCGTCTTGTGCTCGCGCTCCGGAAAGACGGGCGTGGACGCAATGCGGACACCGACGCGCTGGCGCCGCAGGTCCGCGGCCAGGCCGGCGGGGAACGTGCCCGGGACGGTGACGGAGCGGATCTTGAGGTCGCGGAGCGCTTCCGCGATGACCCGGGCGACGGTGGGGGTGGGCCCGAACCGCTTCGCGGCGCGATCGGAATAGCGCGAATAGGAGAGCACGCGGTGGGCCGTCGACTGGGCGCGCGCCCGGTCGATCTCGAGGTCGCTCATCATCATGATGCGCCGCCCCGTCGCGGTCCGGATGAAGACGAAGGGATCCGGGGCGAAGAAACGCGTAGCGTAGAGGATATCGGCGTCGCATTGGCTCGACGCGTAGAGTAGGATGGTTTCAGGTTTGCCGGTCCGGCGTTTCACGGGTACCTCCCTGGGAGTTCGGGCCGATCATCGCAGTCCAGCCGCGAGGTGTAAAGAACGACCATGACCACGGACAAACGCATCGATTTGCACACCCATTCCACGTACTCAGACGGAGTTCGAACGCCGTCGGAGGTAGTCGCCCTCGCCGCGTCCAAGGGGATCGCGGCGATTGCGCTGGCGGACCACGATTCCCTGGAAGGGTACGGCGAGCTGCTGTCGGCGGCGTCGGCGAAAGGCATCGAGGTGCTCACCGGCGTCGAGCTGAGCTGCGAGCACGATGGGCGAGACCTGCACATCCTGGGCTACGGTGTCGATCGCGGCAACGAGACCCTGCAGGGGCTGCTGACCGAGTTTCGCGCGGCGCGGCAGCGGCGCGGAATCGAGATCGTCGAGAAGCTCGGCAAGGAGGGTGTGAATCTCGACATCGACAAGGTGCTCGCGAAGTCCGGCGGCGGAGCGCTCGGGCGTCCGCACATCGCCGAGGCGATCAAGGAGGCGGGCTACGTCACCGACTACGCGGAGGCGTTCGCGCGCTACATCGGCGAAGGGTGTCCGGCGTACGTCGAGAAGTTCAAGATGAAGCCGGAGGAGGCCGTCGCCAGTATCCGCGCCGCCGACGGACTGGCGTTCGTCGCGCACCCGGGATACTACATCACCGATGAAGAGTCGTTCGCCCGGCTCCTGAGCCTTGGTTTCGACGGCATCGAAGTCCACCACCCGCATCACACGCCGTCGGTGGTCGCACGGCTGCTCGAGATCGCGACCGAGCGTGAGTTGCTGACCTCCGGCGGGTCGGACTTCCACGGTTTTGCGGGACGTGATAACCTCGGCGAGCCGCCGGTCCCCTATGTATTGCTGGAGCGGATCCGCGAGCGACTCAACGAGGTCAAAGGATCATGATCGAAGAAGGCAAGAAAGCCCCCACATTCACGCTCGAGGCGGACGACGGAAAGGACGTCTCCCTGTCCGACTTCCGCGGCCGTCCCGTCGTGCTCTTTTTCTTCCCAAAGGCCGATACCCCGGGGTGAACGGCCGAAGCCTGCGATTTCCGTGATGAAATCGCCGCATTCCGAAAGAAGAAGGCCGCCGTCCTCGGCGTCAGCAAGGACTCGGTCGCCGCGCAGGCGAAATTCAAGGCCAAGTACGATCTCCCCTTCCCGCTCCTGAGCGACGCGGACGGCGCGGTATGCGCCGCCTACGACGTGATCAAGGACAAGTCTCTCTACGGGAAGGTCTTCAAGGGGATCGAGCGCTCGACGTTCATCATCGACGGCGACGGGCGCATCGCGAAGATCTACCGCAAGGTCAAGGTCGCGGGTCACGCGACCGACGTTCTCTCTTCGTTGTAACAACCTGGCTGCCGCGCAACCGCGGATTCGTGGGGCCTACTTCTTGAGCACGCGATAACGCAGGAAGAGCTCGTCGCCGACGCGGCGAAACGACTTCAACTCGAGGCGGCGGTGGTCCTTCTTGAGGAAGCCCGGGCCGTCGAGGAGAGACGGCGCGCCCGTACCGCCGATCAGCCGCGGGGTGAGCGTGACGTAGAGCTCGTCGACCAGCCCCGCGCGCTCGAATGCGAAGTGCACCTCGCCGCCGCCTTCCAGGAGCAAATGCCGCAGTTTCCGCTCGTGGAGCGCGGCGACCACCTTGCGGGGGTCGAGGGTGCGCCCCGACAGGACCACGACCTCCGCGACCCGCGAGAAGCTCCGGATCCGGGCGGCGGGTGCCTGGCGCGTCGTGAAGAGAATGCGCGGCATGTCCGGTGCGGTGAAGAACTTCGCCCGGCGGGGAAGGTCGAGCGTGTGGCTCAAGACCACGTTGACCGGCGCCGGGGTGCGGTGAAGCGCCAGGCGGCGCCGTTCCAGGTCGCCGTGGCGGATCACGATGGGATAGCCGTCGTGACGGACGGTGCCGGCACCGACGATGACGGCGTCCGCGCGGGCGCGCAGCTCGTCCATCAGCCGCCGGTCATGGGTGCTCCCGAGCGCGAAGCGCTCGCGGGTGCGCGTCGTGATGCGACCGTCGACGCTGATGGCCATGTTGACGATTACGGTGGCGTCCCTGCGTGCTTTCATGGATAGGCGGCGCGGTTGAGACGGCACGCCGCGGACCCTATAATACCCGAGATGCCGGCACCGATCATCGTCTTCCTTCACGACGCGCGCCACGACCGGGTCCACCAGGCGGTGAGCCTGGTGGCGACGGCGACGCGCATGGGACGCAAGGCGCACCTGTGCCTGTTCTACGACGCGCTCGCGTCGTACGTGCGCGGTTCGTGGGACGACACGTCGACCCTGCGCGCCGACGACGCCGACCGTTGGCCGTGGCGCGCCACGCTCGAGCGCAACCTCGAGCTGGGGGATTCTCCGTCGTTGTACGAAATGCTGGACGGCGCGCGCAGGGCGGGCGCCGGTCTGCTGGCGTGCACCACGTCGACGCGCCTGCTCGACCTCGATCCCGCCGACGTGACGGCCCGTGTCGATGCGATCGTCGGCCTGGCGAGCATGCTCGAGCTCGCCGGCGACGATGGGCAGATCATCTACATCTAGCGGGTAGACACGCGCGGCCCGGATCAGGAAAAGATCCGGCGCAGGCGCTCGACCGCGTCGTGGATGATCGGAACCGGCGTCGCCGAGAACGACAGGCGCACGTTGTCCGCGAAGTGGTGCCCGAAGCACGAGCCGTACACCGTCGCCATGCCGTTGTCCATCAGCAACCGGTAGATGTAGTGGTTCCGCTCGTCGCCGGTGAGGTCGCGCGGGATCACGTCGCCGAAATCCGGGAACATGTAGAACGCGCCGGCGGGGCGGTCGACGCGAATGCCCGGAAGGTCCTTGAGCCCGTCGTAGAGCGCGTCGCGGCGGCGCTGGAATTCCTCCACCATGGTGGCGATGGCCGCTCGGCTCTCGTCCACGTTGTTCATCGCCTCCGCGGCCGCGTACTGGATGAACGTCGAAACGCCCGCCGTCTGCGTGTAGTTGCCCAGGCGCAGCAGCTTCGCCACCTTCGCGTTGCGCGTGACGGCGCAGCCCACGCGCCACCCGGTCATCGAGAACGCCTTGGACAGCGTGAAGATCGTGATGATGTTCTCCTGCGGAATTCTCGACAGTGAGAAGTGGCGCTTGCCGTCGTAGACGATCTTCTCGTAGGCCTCGTCGGCGATGATGAACACGCCGTGGCGCGTGCAGATGTCGACGATGCGCGTCAGCTCGTCGGGCGTGAACACCTTGCCGGTCGGATTCTGCGGGTTGTTGAGATAGAAGAAGTCTCGCCCGCGCACGGCCGTCTCGACGCGGTCGAAGTCGACCGAGAAATCACGGTTCAGCGGGACCTCTTCGAAGTCGACCTGCGCGAAGGGGACGAAGTTTTCCAGCGCGCAGCTCCACGTGGGCGAAAACCCCGCTCCGCGCGCGAAGAGCTTGAACGACAACTCCAGCCCTTCCTGACCGCCGTAGGTCGCGACGATGTGCGCGGGCTCCAGGTCGTTGGCGTCGTGGTCCAGCTTGAAGCGGCGCACGGCCGCCTCGCGGAAGAAGTCCTCGCCGCCCGATTTGGGGTACTTGGTCAGCCCCTTGTCCAGCCCGCGCTTGGCGGCTTCGACGATGAAGCCCGGCGTCGGGAAATCGATCTCGCCGCGCTGAAAGCGAACGAACGTTCCCCCCGATTTTTCGTATTCGACGGCCCGCACGCGCGCCTCTTCGCTGATGGAAACGATGGGTGACATGCGCACGCTCTCCAGCGCGGGGCTGAACGTGGTTCGCAGCGCCCTGGCGGCGGCCGTGGTGTCGGGGGTCGGTTGCATGACGCCTTTCATGCGATGCCGCCTCCCGAGCGGGAGGGGAGCGTCGCGGATGGGGTGAAGCCGGCGGCCCGGAACGGAGCCGGCTAGGACGAGTTGCGCCGCCTGCGGGCGGCCTTGCGAACCAGACGGCGATACCGCCGCAGGTCCGTGTTGTATTCGCTGACTTTCGATTTCGCCGCCCGCGCGCCGGCAGCGGCCCGCTGTTCCTTGAGCTCCTTGATCTTCTGCTTGAGCTGGGCGAGCGTCATGGCGCCCGCCGCCTTGCGCACCTTGCGGGCCTGATGCGGATCGGCGGGCTCGGCCGCGTCGCCACCGGCGAGGAGTTGAACCAGCTCCTCCTTCTTCATCGAGGCGACGCCCTTGACGTCACCGAGCTTTTTGGCTTCCTCACGCAGCTCGGCAACCGTCTTATGTCTCAGAGCTTCGGCGTCCATCGCCGCTCCTTTCGAAATGGTGTTTCCCCGGAGGCGCGCGTATGATACAACACCTCAAAATACGACAACAAGTCGTTCGTGGCGCGGTGCCCGATTTGCGGCGTTCCCACGGCCTTACACGCCGCTCCCACCCGGTGCCCCGTCACGCGCGTTCCTCCAAGGCGGTCTGATCATGCTTCGACGTATCCTCCTTCTGTTTGCGGCGATCCTCGTTCTGGTCTCGTGCTCCCGGAAGAAGACGGAAGAGGCGCCCCCGGCCGCTTCCACGCCTCCGGCGACGGCCGCCGGCGAGCGCAGCCTCGCCGATCTCTCCATCCGGCAGATCATGCAGGGCCCGGGCATCGTGGGGACCGCCCCGTCCAACCCGCGTTTCTCCGCCGACGGGCGCTCCCTCTTCTTCGAGTGGAACGACCCGGCGCGCCTGGACTCGATGAACGCGACCGCTCCGCTCGATGCCTACCAGCACTGGGTCGAGCTCGAGAAGGACGCGGGCACCTATCGCCTGGACGTGGACAGCGGCAAGTTCGAGAAGCTCTCCGACGCGACGGCCGATACCACTGCGCCCGATGACTTCGCCTGGGATCGCGCGCGGAACCACCGCGGCGAGATTCGAAACGGGGACGTCTACCTGGGCGACGGCGTCACCGGCAAGGCGCGGCGCATCACGGCGACGGTGGCCGCGGAGAGATCGGTGCAGATCTCGGCCGACGGGAACACGGTCTATTTCCGGCGCGGCGACGACGTCTACTCGGTGGCATGGAAGGGCGGGCCGATCACCCAGGTCACCAACCTCGCCCTCGACGACGACCCCGACGCGAAGAAGCTCACGCCTCAGCGGCAGTACCTGGTCGACGAGGCGAAGGAGCTCTTCGTGGAGCTCAAGGATCGCAAGCTCGAGGAAGAGAAGAAGCCCGAGCACCCGAAGAAGATCTATCTCGGGTCCGGATACGAGATCCAGAGTCTGCGCGTCTCTCCCACCGGGGGTTACGTGGCTATCGGGCTGAACAAGCCCGCCACCGACGCGCGCCCTCCGATCATCCCGCTCGTGGTGACGGAGAGCGGCTACGTCGAGACCGAAGAAGTGCGCACGAAGGTCGGCGACGCGCAGGATGCCACGAGCATCGTCTTCGTGGACGTCGCCGCGGACACGCTGGTGTCGCTCAAGCTGGAGGACTCGCTCCAGCTCGAACCGCTGTCGTGGTCGCCCGTGGAGGATCGCCTGTTGATGCGCGGCATCTCCGACGACTGGCACGACTCGTACTTCATGGTTGCGTCGCCGGGCGAGCGCGGCCTGGATGGGAAGGTCTCACCGCAGGTGCTCGACCGCTTCCACGACGACGCGTGGGTGGGTGGCCCGTCGTTCTACGAGACCGGCGCCTGGATGCGTGACGGCAAGTCCGTCTACTTCATCAGCGAGCCGGACGGGTGGGGTCACCTGTACACCGTGACCCTCACCGGTCGCCGCACCCAGCTCACGCGCGGCGCGTTCGAAGTCTACGCCGCGTTCCCCGACGAGAGGGCGGGACGCTGGTTCATCGTGTCCAACGAAGGGCGCCCCGGGTCGCAGCGTTTGTGGACGATGAAGCTCAACGGATCCGAGCGCACGCTGGTCACACCCGAGTTCGGCGACTATATCGCGACGTTCTCGAAAGACATGAAGCACGCGGCGATCCTGCATTCGACGCTCACCTCGCCGCCCGAGCTGTACCTCTTCGACGCCGACGCGAACCAGCTCAACGGACCGCTGACGCGCTCATCGACGAAGGTGTTCCGGAGCTTCCCGTGGCTCGAACCGGAGACGCTCTCCTTCAAGGCCAACGACGGTGTGGCCGTGCCGGCCCAGGTCTTCCAGCCCGAGCGATTCGGCGGAACGCCCAACGGGGCGGGCATCGTCTTCATCCACGGCGCGGGCTACCTGCAGAACGTCATCGACTCCTGGGGTTACTACTACCGCGAGTTCATGTTCAACACCATGCTCGCCAACCGCGGCTACACCGTGCTCAACGTCGACTACCGCGGGTCGGCGGGGTACGGACGCGACTGCCGGACGGCGATCTACAAGCACATGGGCGGGCGCGACCTCGACGACATCATCGACGGCGCGCATTTCATGGAGAAGACGTACGGAGTGGGCAAGGATCAGGTAGGCGTGTACGGAGGGTCGTACGGAGGATTCCTGACGCTGATGGCGCTGTTCAAGTATCCCGACGATATCACCACGGGTGCCGCACTCCGCTCGGTCACCGACTGGGCGCAGTACAACCACTGGTACACGGTGCGGATCCTGGGGACACCGGTCGACGACCCGGAAGCCTACCGGCGCTCATCGCCGATCTACTTCGCGGACGGCTTCAAGGGCAACCTGGTCATGCTCCACGGCTTGCGCGACGACAACGTCCTCTCCGAGGACATTCTGCGCCTGAGCCAGCGGCTCATCGAGCTGGGAAAAGAAAACTGGGAGCTTGCGCTACACCCCGTGGAACGCCACGGCTACCAGCGGGCCTCGTCCTGGACCGACGAGATCACCCGTGCCTACAAGTTGTTTGATCGCACGCTCCCCAACGACCGGCCGGTCCGGAAATGAGTCGAGGAACGGAGTCCTCCAGGCCAGAATTTGCTTCGCACGGCCCTTCTCAATTGCTAGAATAGGCTCCTCTACCTTTGGCTTGGCACCAGTGGGGGGACTCCGGAAACACGATCTGGCAGTCCTGAGAAAAGGGTTTCAGACAATCAGAATTGCCGGCGCGGCCGGGCGAAGACGCCCGCGTGGCGGCGCTGAATCCTTCCCTCTGTTCGCACGGGTCCACCTGAGATGTTGTTTCTCCCCGCAGCATCTCGACCGTTGCGACAGGGGGAAGGTCTTTTTGGTGGGGGGGGTATAGGGGGGTGAGCGATCAGGGCGTCGGCGACGCTGCGGGCGGCGGCGGCGCCGGATCGTAGTGGCTCAGATCGATGCCGTTCGGGAGCGCCAGCAGGGTCTGCACCAGACGAACCTCGTCGTCGCTGATGTCCGGCGGCAACGGCTGGCCACCCATCATGATGTAGGCCGGGTCGGCCAGATGGGCGAGGCGGATCGTGTGGCCGAGCTCGTGCATCATGATGCGGTAGAGCTTCTCCTCGTCCGAGAACTCATCGAGAACGCGGATGGTGTCGAGCAGCGGGTAGCCGTCGGCGTCGCTCGAGTACGACGTGTACGCATTCTGGATTCCCATCGTGGAACGCGGGAGAAACAGCATGGTCACGCCCTTCGCCGGGGCCGATGAGGTCTCCACAAAGATGGTTTGACCGACGCGCAGATTCCATCGTGCGGCGGCGCGGCGGACCAGATCCCGGTAATCGAGTCCGTACTGGTTGACGAACGCCGGCGCGTAGAACGGAATCGGGTACGACGACCATTTCCTGAGCACCTTGCTCGTGCCCCCCGGGATGAGAGAGTCCAGCAGGAGATCCAGCCGGCTTTCGTAGTAAGGCGAATCCGTGGGCGCATATTCGATCATCGGAACGTCCCGGGTCACGTTGGTGCTCACCGCAAACGCATCCGCAAACCCGTGGTACGGAGTCACCGACGTACCGCGAGTGACCTCGAGGCCCATCGTGCCTTCGCTGATGTCGGGAAGGGTCACGCGCCCCTCGGCGTCCGTGATGCGCTCCCACGACGATCGGGACGTGATGAGGACGTCCAGGCCCGGAATCGGGCCGCCCGAGAGCACGTCCGAGCAGGTTACCTCGACCGACACGCCGGGCACGTGGACGTGTGCCACCGGGCTCGACGCCGATTCGTTGCCCGCCTCGTCGTACGACCGGATCGCGGCGTAGATGTCCCGGCCGCGCACGGGGTCGGCCAGGATGGCTTGCTGGGGGGTCCCCACCGGCAGGGGATCCGGGGGATCGGCGAACCGGATCGACCGGTCCCAGTCCAGCGGAAACGAGTACGAGTAGCGGATGTCGTAACGCGCCACGCGGTCATGCGCCGTGTCGTCGCGCGGCGCCGTCCAGTCGAACGCGACCGAGTTGACGCCCGGCTCGTAGGACAGCGCGAGGTCGTCGACCGCACGCGGCGGTACCGGGTCTTCGCCCGGCGTGCCCGGGGTCACGGGGGGCGTGCTCGACTCGTCGCACGCCACGACGAGTGCAAGGAACAGGGCCAGGGCCCCGACCGAGATGCGTTGGATTCGAGTCACGGGATCGATGTCCTGCGGTGTGAGGCGTCCGCACAGGAAAAGGTACCGCCGAGCGCGCCGCGGGGCAACGGCCGCCTTGACTTGTCCTCAAACCATAGTATAGTCAACAAGTTACCAGCCGCGAAAGGGCGTTCCATGTCGGACGATATTCGAAACGTAATCATTCTCGGGTCCGGCCCCGCGGGGCTGACCGCCGCCATCTATGCGGCGCGCGCGGACCTCGAGCCGCTCGTGCTGGAGGGCATCCAGCCGGGCGGACAGCTTACCATCACCACGGACGTGGAGAACTACCCCGGCTTCGAGAACCCCATCATGGGTCCCGAGCTGATGGAGATCATGAAGAAGCAGGCCGCGCGCTTCGGCACCGAGTTCGAGTTCGCCACAGTCGACCGCGTCGAGCTCGACGGACCGGTCAAGACGCTGCACGCCGGCGACAAGACCTGGCGCAGCCGCACCGTTGTCATCTCGACCGGCGCCACCGCGCGCTGGCTCGGCATTCCCAGCGAGGAGAAGCTCAAGGGGCACGGCGTGTCGGCGTGCGCCACCTGCGACGGCTTCTTCTTCCGCGACCAGGTGATCGCCGTCGTCGGCGGCGGCGACACGGCGATGGAAGAGGCGACGTTCCTCTCCAAGTTCGGATCGAAGATCTATGTCATCCACCGCCGCGACGAGCTGCGCGCCTCCATGGCGATGCAGGACCGCGCCGTCGCCAACCCGAAGATCGAGTTCATCTGGGACTCGGTGGTCGAAGAGGTGCTGGGTGAGAACAAAGTGAGCGGCGTGCGGCTCAAGAACGTGAAGACGGGCGAGGAGCGCACGCTCGACGCCGGCGGCCTCTTCATCGCCATCGGGCACACGCCCAACACGCAGATATTCGAGGGCAAGCTCAAGATGGACGAGAACGGCTACCTGCTGGTGACGGCGGGAACGACGCGCACCAGCGTACCGGGCGTGTTCGCGGCGGGCGACGTGTCCGATCACGTCTACCGCCAGGCGGTCACTGCCGCCGGCATGGGGTGCATGGCGGCGCTCGACGCGGAGCGCTACCTGGCCGAACACTCGGAGTAGCGGAGCCGGCGCGCCGGCCGGAAGAACAGGAACGAGGAGGCACAAATGAAGCGGATGATGCTCGTGGGCCTGGTGCTCGGGGGGATAGCCGCCGCGATGCCGGCGGCGGCCGCCGAGGTGAGCCAGGGGATGGACTTCATCGTGTTCGGCGGCGGCACGCGATCTTACTTCAGCGGAACCGATAAAGGTCTGCTGGGTACCGAGTCGCGCAACGCGTACGTCGTCGGACTGGGTCTGACGGTCCGGGCCAACCCGGCCTACGGATTCGAAATCGACGTGCGCTACGCCGAGAAGGGTGGTGCGGGCG
>CAZCQM010000004.1:4966-35877 GCA_964500785.1 uncultured bacterium | reverse complement strand
CCATCCGCGATCTGTTCGCGCAGCTGCCCGAAGCGCGCGCGCGTGGCTACAAGGTGGGTCGTTTCAGCTTCAACGTGGCCGGCGGGCGGTGCGAGCGGTGCGAAGGTGACGGTGTGATCAAGATCGAGATGCACTTTCTCCCCGACGTCTACGTGACGTGCGAGACGTGCAAGGGCCGGCGCTACAGTCACGAGACGCTCCAGATCACGTACAAGGGGCTCAGCATCGCCGACGTGCTCGACCTGAGCGTGGAGCAGGCGGCCGACGTCTTCTCCAGCTTCCCGTCCATCCGGCGCACGTGCGAAACGCTCGCGTCGGTCGGGCTCGGCTACATCAAGCTGGGACAACAGGCGACGACGCTCTCCGGGGGCGAGGCGCAGCGGGTGAAGCTCGCCTCCGAGCTGGCCAAGCGCGGGACCGGGAAGACGCTCTATATCCTCGACGAGCCGACGACGGGGCTCCACCACGACGACGTGCGCATGCTGCTCGAGGTACTCAACAAGCTCGTCGACAAGGGAAACACGGTCGTTGTGATCGAGCACAATCCCGACGTCATCCTGACCGCCGACCATATCATCGACCTCGGTCCGGAAGGCGGGGACGAGGGAGGCGAGGTGGTCGCGACCGGCTCGCCGAACGACATCGCCCGGAGCGCGGGATCGCACACCGGGGCGATGCTGCGCGACCTGGGCGGCGCGCCCGAGGCGGAGCCGACCGCCGAAACCCCGCAGGACGGTCACGCTGCGTGACGCACCCCCGCGGGCTGGCCGTCAACCTGGCGCTGGCCGCCGCGTGTACGGCGCTCGTGCTCATCGCCGCGGAGGCGGTGTTGCGCGCCACCTACGAGCCTCCCGTCCGCACCTTTCCCGCGCACGTCGTGGCGCGGACGACGACCCCCGAGTACGACGTCGAGATGGCGACCAACGCCGAGGGATTCCGGGACGTCGACCACGCGCGCACAAAGGCGCCCGGCGTGCTGCGCGTGGCCGTGATCGGCGACAGCTTCGTCGCCGGCTCCGGCGTGGCCGTCGACTCGACGTTCGTGGCCCGGTTGGAGCGCATCCTGGCGTCCGACGGCCGGCGCGTGGAAATGCTCAATTTCGGCGTCTCCGGCACCGGGCCCGTCCACGCGCTCCGCGTGTGGCGGCGGTTCGCGTCGCACTACCATCCCGATCTCGCGATCGTGTGCCTGTACGCGGGGAACGACGCCGCCGATGCCATGCGGGAGTCGTCCGAGGCGAAACCGCGCTGGATGCTCCTCGACATCGCGCGGCGGACACGCGCGCGGATTCGCGCCTGGCGCCGCCCGGCGCCGGCCGGCGCGCCGCGACCGGATGAGGCGGCGCGGGGCGGATGGAACGCCTTCGGCACCGACAATCCGGTCCGGCTCGACGCCCTGCTCGAGGCGGCGCGGAGACGCGGCGTCCCGGCGGATTCGGTGCGGGCACGGCTCGCCGCCGTCCCCGATTCGATCGTCGCCGATGCGCTCGCGTTTCGATCGAACCCGTTCAACCTCGCCGAGGCGGTGCTGGACCCGCGGGCGCTGCGCGACAACGTGCTGCTCGACACCGAAGAGACGCGGCGGGGATGGGAATACGCGGAGAAGGCCCTGCGCGAGCTGGACGCCGAGACGCGGCGCGCGGGGACCCGGATGGTGCTCGTGTGCATTCCCGCGGGGGCCCAGGTGGGCAAGCGGTACTGGTGGGCGACGAAGCTCGGCCTCGTCCTGGATGACCGCGTCCTCACCGACCCGGTGTTCCAGCGCCGCGTGGCGAATTTCGCCGCGGAAACGGACCTGCCCCTGGTGGACCTGCTGCCGGCGCTGCGGGCGAATGCCGGGGCGACGCTCTACTTCGAGCAGGACGGGCACTGGACGCCGCGCGGCCACGCCTTCGCGGCGCGCGCCATCGCCGACGGCCTGCGCCGGCGGGGCATCGGCGGGGAGGCGGCGCGCTGAGCGGCACCGTGCCGCGGGAGCGGGCGCGTCAAACGGGCTGTGGATAACGGGAAACCGGTTATTGTGATCGAGCGCATCTCCGAGTTAGTATTGTTCGCCGGCCGCTCGATCCCGCCGCGCAACGCATGACAGTCCTCAAGCGAACACCACTCTACGACGCCCACGTCGCCGCCGGTGCTCGAATGGTCCCGTTCGCGGGGTTCGAGATGCCAGTCAGCTACGCGGGTGTGATCGAGGAACACGCCGCGGTGCGCGAGCGTGTCGGGTTGTTCGACGTGAGCCACATGGGCGAGTTCATCGTCAGCGGTCCGGACACGTGGGCGTACCTCGACCGCGTCGTCACCAACGACTGCTCGAAGCTCACCGAGGACGGGATCCTGTACACGGTGATGTGTCGCGAGAACGGAACCGTCGTCGACGACCTGCTGGTCACCCGCCTGGCGGACGACCGGTCGCTGGTGGTCGTGAACGCGTCCAACATCGAAAAGGACTACGCCCACATGAAGGCGTACCTGTCGGGGAACGTGACCCTGGAGAACGCGAGTGAGGCGTGGGCGCTGATCGCGGTCCAGGGGCCGAGCGCGCACGACACGGTGAAGGCGACCCCGATGCTCGCCCCCGTTCGCGCCGACGTGGACTCCGTTCCATATTACAGGTGGCGCGCGTTCGGCGACGGGAACGACCGCGTGATCGTCTCCCGCACGGGGTACACCGGCGAGCGCGGTTTCGAGATCTTCGTCCCTCCCGCGCGGGCGCGCTCGCTCTGGGACGAGTTGATGGCCGCCGGCGCCCGCTTCGGCGTCGCCCCGGCGGGGCTCGGCGCGCGCGACACGCTGCGCTTCGAGGCGTCGATGTGCCTCTACGGCCACGAGCTCGACGACGAGACCACGCCGCTCGAGGCGGGACTCGGCTGGCTCGTCAAGCTGGGCAAGCAGGATTTCGTCGGGCGCGAGACGCTGGCCCGGGAGAAGGAAACGGGTTCGCGCAAGAAGCTGATCGGGTTCGAACTGGAGGGGCGGAGCATCGCACGCGAGGGCTACGCGGTGATGCGCGGGGAGAGCATGGTCGGACGCGTCACGAGCGGGACGTTCTCGCCGACGCTCAAGAAGAGTTTGTGCATGGCCTACGTAGATACGGACAGCGTGGACGCCGATCTCACCATTCAGGTCCGGACCCGGGCGGTTCCGGCGCGGCGCGTGTCCATTCCATTCTATCCCAGCCGCGCGCGGGATTAGGACAGGAGCAATCGATGGATTTCAAGAACGTACGATTCACGAAAGAGCACGAGTGGGTCCGCTTCGACGACGGGGAGGAGGTCACCATCGGCATCACCGACTTCGCGTCCGGTGAGCTGGGGGACATCGTCTACGTCGAGCTGCCGAAGGTGGGCGCATCGGTGAACGCGGAGGAGTCCATGGGTACGATCGAAGCGGTCAAGACCGTGGCCGATCTGTTTGCGCCCGTGTCGGGCACCGTGACCGCGATCAACGCGGCGCTCGATCAGGGACCGGATCTGGTCAACAAGGATCCGTTCGGCGACGGATGGTTCGTCCGCATCAAGATGGCCGATCGCGGCCAGATCGAATCGCTCATGGATCACGACGCGTATCAGAAGATGGTTGGGAAGTAGGATGCCCTACACGTATCACACCGACGACGACCGCAAGGTCATGCTCGATGCCCTCGGGCTCGAATCCGAGGATGGGCTTCTCGACGTCATCCCGGAACAGCACCGGGTGCGCGGGCTGCTCCCGATCGAACGCGGGTTGAGCGAGCCGGAGGCGCTGCGGATGCTGGGCGACCTGTCCCGCGTCAATCAGCCCGCCGCGTCGCTGGTGAGCTTTCTGGGCGGGGGCATCTACGACCACACGGTTCCCTCGGTGGTCAAGAACATCGCGAGTCGCCCCGAGTTCGCCACCGCGTATACGCCCTATCAGGCTGAGGCGAGCCAGGGAACGCTGCAGGTGATCTTCGAGTTCCAGACACACATTTCGCGGCTGACCCGGCTCCCGATCGCCAACGCCTCCATGTACGACGGCGCATCCGCGCTGGCCGAGGCGTGTCTGATGGCGGCCAAGATCACGAAACGCGACGTCGTTATCGTTCCGCACGCGCTCAATCCGCGTTACCGGCGGGTGCTCGATTCCTACGTCACGGGCCAGAGCGTGGAAGTGCGCACGCTTCCCGCGACGGAAGCCGGCGACGTCGACGCGCCGGCGCTCGCGCGCATGCTCGACGATACCGTGGCCGCGGTCGTTGTCCAGACGCCCAACTACTTCGGTGTGCTCGAGCGGCCGTGGGATTACGAGAAGGACGTCCACGCGGCCGGCGCATTGATCGTGGCCTCCGTGGACCCGGTGTCGCTCTCGCTCCTCAAGCCCCCGGGCGAGTGGGGCGCGGACATCGCCGTCGGCGAGTGTCAGCCCCTCGGCAACGACACCAGCCTGGGCGGGCCGCTGGTCGGCTTCATGGCGTGCCGCAGCGAGTTCATCCGCCAGATTCCGGGCCGGCTGGTGAGCGCGACACGTGACGTCGACGGTCGAGAGGCGTTCGTGCTCACCCTGCAGACGCGTGAGCAGCACATCCGCCGCGAGAAGGCGACGTCGAACATCTGCACCAACCAGGGGTTGCTGGCCACACGATCCACGGTGTACATGAGCCTGCTCGGTGAGCAGGGCTTCGGCGAACTGGGGCGCGTGTGCCACGAACGTGCGCGCCGGCTGGCGGACGCGATTACCGCATGCGACGGATACACACTCAAGTACCGGGCGCCGTTTTTCCGCGAGTTCGTGGTCGCGTGTCCGACGTCCGCGCGGGCGGTGGCGGACGCGGCGCGCCAGGAAGGAATCCTCGCCGGCATTCCGCTGGCGAAATACTTTGGCGCGCCGGCGCGCAACGATCTTCTCGTCGCCGTCACCGAGAAACATCGCGACGACGATTTCGAAAGACTCTGTGCCGTGCTGAAGCGCGCGGCGCTCATCAAGGTGGGTTGAAGCGTGGCCAACGATTTCTCGCAGACCATTTACGGAAAGAGCCGGCGGGGCCGCAACGGATACCACATCGCGTCGCGTCCCGCGGAGGCACCCCGCGACATCCCGGAAGACTACCTGCGCGAGGGGCGCATCGGGCTGCCGGAGGTGAGCGAGCCCGAGGTGATGCGGCACTACATCGACCTCTCGGGCAAGAATCACCACGTGGACAGGGATCTGTTTCCGCTGGGGTCGTGCACGATGAAGTACAACCCCAAGATGAACGAGGACGTCGCCGCTCTGCCGGGCTTCGCGGGCCTCCACCCCGAGCAGAACGACGCCGACATCCAGGGGGCGTTGCGGGTGATGCACGCGCTGCAGCACGACCTCGCGGTCATCGGCGGGATGGACGCGGTGACGCTCCAGCCCGCGGCGGGCGCCCAGGGCGAGATGACCGGCCTGCTGCTGGCGCGGGCGTACTTCGCCGACCGCGGCGAGGCGCGTCGCAGGGTGCTCGTGCCCGATTCGGCGCACGGGACCAACCCGGCGACGGCGACCATGACCGGCTTCGAGACCCGGACCTTCCGCTCCGGCAAGGACGGACGCGTCGACGTCGACGTCCTCGAGTCCGTCCTCGACGACGATACCGCCGTCCTCATGCTGACGGTGCCGAACACACTGGGGCTGTTCGAGACGCACATCGCGGACATCGTGGACGCCGTGCACCGCAAGGGCGGGTTGTGCTACATGGACGGCGCCAACATGAACGCGCTCATGGGACAGGCCCGGCCCGGCGACTTCGGCTTCGACATGATGCACTACAACCTGCACAAGACGTTCTCGACGCCGCACGGCGGGGGCGGGCCCGGCTCCGGCCCCGTGGCCGTCAAGTCGCACCTCGAGCCGTTCCTGCCCGTGCCGCGCGTGGTGGAGCACGACGGGGCCTTCCGCCTCGACTACGACCGTCCCAAGACGGTGGGGGCTCTGCATTCCTTCTTCGGCAACTTCGGCATCTACCTGCGGGCGTACGCGTACATCACGCGACTGGGTTCCGACGGGATCCGCCGCGCCAGCGCCACGGCGATTCTCAACGCCAACTACCTGGCCCACCGCATCGTTCCCGACTATCCGATCCCGTACGGCGAGCGCTGCATGCACGAATTCGTGGCGTCGGGAGAACCGCTGAAGAAGCACGGCGTCAGGACCCTGGACGTCGCCAAGCGGCTGCTGGATTTCGGGTTCTACGCGCCGACCATCTACTTCCCGCTGACGGTGCCCGAGGCGCTCATGGTGGAGCCGACGGAGACGGAGAGCCGGGAGACGCTGGACCGATTCGCGGATACCCTCGCGCAGATCGCGCGTGAAGCGGTGGAGTCCCCCGACGTTCTCAAGTCCGCGCCGACGCGGACGCCGGTGCGGAGACTCGACGAAGCGACGGCCAATCGCGCTCCCGTCGTCACGGTTCCGATGAATCCGTAGACCCGTTCCACCGGAGGGCCATGGGCCGCTTCATCGCTCGTCGCGCACTCCACGCCGTAATCCTCGTTGCCGTCACGCTGACGATCACGTTCGCGGTGCTCCACGCCTCCCCGGGCGATCCGCTCACGCGCTACATCCAGCCGGGTGTCGATCTCGGCGACGTCGAGCGCGTTCGCCGCTCCCTCGGACTCGACGACAACATCGTGGTGCAGTTCCTGCACTGGGCGGGGCGGTTCCTGGTCGGCGACTTCGGTGTCAGTCTCGAGCAGCACCGGCCCGTGCGCGATCTGCTGGCCGAAGCCATTCCGCGCACGCTCCTCCTGGCCGGGCTGGCGCTGGCGGTGCAGATCGTGGTCGGCGTGTGGGCCGGCGTGACCGCGGCCCGCCACCGCCACACCCGCGCCGACCGCGCGCTGTCCATCGCGACGGTGGCGCTGTACGCGATCCCTCCGTTCTATCTCGCCTATCTCCTGATGACCGCCTTCGCCGTGCAGCACGGGTGGCTGCCGACCTCGGGCGTGGCGACCCCGGGCCTCGACGCGAGCGGATTCGCGATGCTCGCCGACCGCGCGCGCCACCTCGTCATGCCTGTCATCGTGCTGGGGCTCGCGAGCGCGGCCGGCTTCGCCCGCTTCGCGCGCGGCAGCCTGGTTGACGCACTGGCGGAGGACTGGGTACGGACCGCGCGCTCCAAGGGACTGTCGGAACGCACGGTGGTGTGGCGGCACGCGTTGCGCGGTGCGCTGGCACCGCTGATCACCATCGCCGGACTCAGCGTGCCGCTGCTGCTCGGCGGCGCGGTGATCGTCGAGGCCGTCTTCGCCTGGCCGGGCATGGGCCGGCTCATGGTGGATTCGATCTACGCGCGCGACTACCCGGTCGTGCTCGCGGTGAACTTCATCGGCGCCGCGATGGTGATCCTGGGGAATTTCCTGGCGGATCTCGGTCTCATGTGGGCGGATCCCCGCGCCGCCCTGGCGGAGGATTCACGCCGGCGGTGACGCACGGTGCAGCCATGTCGACACGCGCACGCATGACGACCCTGATTCCGCTGGCGGCCCCCGCGAGCCGGCGCGGTGCGCGTCGCGTCGCATCGGTGTGCTTCTATGCATGTGCCGTTGCGCTGGCGGTGCGCGCCGGCGCCTGGAGCCGGGTGGGGGAAAGCGATCGCGCCCTGGCGATCCTGCTCGCCGCGCTGCTCTACGCGTGGGCGGTGGCCGGAGGTGCCCTTCTGCCGCCTGTCGCCCGCCCGGTCCGGCGACGCTTCCGTTCCGACCGCACCGCGGTCGCGGCACTCGGCGTGCTTGTCGTCATGGTGGCGCTGGCGGTCGCGGCCCCGTTCGTCGCGGCCTCTGATCCCACCGAGGTCGTGTCGCCGTCGACGACCCGCTACCAGCCGCCCGGCGCGTCGCATCCGCTGGGCACCGACCGCTACGGCCGCGACGTCTGGTCGCGCGTTGTCTACGGCGGCCGCGCGTCGTTCGGGGTGTGCGCGGCGTCGGTCCTGATCGCGCTGCTGTTCGGCACCGCGGTCGGGGCCGTGTCGGGGATGTCGGGTCCGCGCGTCGACGATGCCATCATGCGCGTCGTCGACGGGATGCTCGCCTTCCCGCGCCTGCTCCTGCTGCTGACCGCCGTGGCCTTCCTGCCGCCGGGGGCGGCGGTGCTGGCGCTGCTGATCGCCGGCACCAGCTGGATGGGTGTGGCGCGCGTCGTGCGGGGCGAGATCCGGCGCATGCGCGAACGCGAGTTCGTGGAGGCGGCGATCGCGACCGGGGTGGGGCGTGCACGGCTGGTCATGATGCACCTGCTTCCCAACACCATCGGCCACGTGATCGTCGCGGGCACGCTCAACGCCGGGGCTGTCATCCTGCTCGAGTCGTCGCTCTCGTTTCTGGGGCTCGGCATCCAGCCGCCGACGCCCAGCTGGGGATCGATGGTGTTCGAGGGGCGCGACGCGTTGACGACGGCCTGGTGGGTGAGCGCGTCTCCCGCGATCGCCATCACGCTGGCAGTCGTGGCGCTCAACCTCGTGGGCGACGGGCTGCGCGACGCGCTCGACGCGCGGTCCTCGGGCTCCGTGTAGCCGCGCCGGACCCACGCCGGCGACGGGTGCTGCGGTCACGCGGCGGGACCGCACCGCGGATCGGGTGCCCGCGCGGGCTTCCCGAATGCGTTCTGTCACAACAGGTTGAATGCGGACACCCCGGGCCGCCCGCCACGAGGGATTGGCGTCCTTCTTGCACGGCTGATCCCTGCACCGTCCCGAATCCGGACAATCGACCCGAAGGCGACCGGGCCCACCCGGAGCGGACGGGACCCGCACCGCGATCAAACGGGGCCGCCGGGCCCGCGCTCGTGTCGGGCAACGGTGGATGAGGCCATCAACTAAGGGTTTGCGGGAGAAATGGTTCAGACGTACGATCCCCAGATCATGGATGCCACTCCGTCCGTAGACGACCGCACGGACGTCGACACGCTGCTCGACGTCCGGGATCTGACGGTCAGTTTCGACACGCCCGACGGCGTGGCGCGCGCCGTGGACGGCGTCAGCTTCACCGTGCGCCCGGGCGAGACGCTGGGCCTGGTGGGGGAGAGCGGGTGCGGCAAGACCGTCACCGCGCTGGCGCTGATGCGCCTCGTGCAGACGCCGCCGGGCCGCATCGACGGCGGCGAGCTGATTTTCCGCGGGCGGGATCTGCTCAAGATGTCCGAGCGCGACGTGCGCAAGATCCGCGGCAACGAGATATCGATGGTGTTCCAGGAGCCGATGACGAGCCTCAATCCGGTATTCACGTGCGGCTACCAGGTCCAGGAGGCGGTCCTCCTCCACCAGAAGGTGAGCAAGCGCGAGGCGTACGAGCGCACGCTGGAGATGCTCGAGCTGGTCAAGATTCCGGATCCGAAGCGCGTGGCACGGTCGTATCCCCACCAGCTCTCGGGCGGCATGCGCCAGCGCGTGATGATCGCCATGGCGCTGTCGTGCAACCCGAGCCTGTTGATCGCCGACGAGCCGACCACCGCCCTGGACGTGACCATCCAGGCGCAGATCCTCGACCTGCTGCAGTCGCTCCAGGAATGCATGGGCATGGCGGTCCTCATGATCACCCACGACCTCGGCGTCATCGCCGAGACGTGCCGCCGCGTCGTGGTGATGTATGCGGGGCGTGTGATGGAAGTGTCGAGCGTGAACGAGCTCTTCAAGGATGCCCGGCATCCTTACACGCTGGGACTGCGCGAGTCGATCCCGAGGCTGGCGCCGAAGGGCGAGCGCCTCAAGGTGATCCCCGGCAAGGTGCCGGACCCGCTGGAGCTTCCGGCCGGGTGCCGGTTCTCCGACCGCTGCAAGTACGCGGAGTACCGCTGTGACAACGAGGAGATCCAGCTCCGGCAAGTGACGCCGGACCACTGGATCCGCTGCTGGAAGGACGTACGTCGTGACTAGTACGCAGCTCGAGCCGATGACCGACGAGCGCGGCGCGCGCGACGGCGAACCGCTGGTCAAGGTCGAGAACCTGAGCAAGCACTATCCGATCCGGCGCGGGCTCTTCTCCCGCGTTGTGGGATACGTGCGCGCCGTCGACGGCGTGAGCTTCGAGATCCATCGCGGCGAGACGCTGGGCCTGGTGGGGGAGAGCGGGTGCGGCAAGACGACGCTCGCGCGCGCCATCCTGCGTCTGACGGACGTGTCCGGCGGCGAGGTCACCTTCGACGGATTGAAGGTCTTCGACCTCAGCGGCGAGGAGATGCGGAAGCTCCGCCGCCGCATGCAGATCGTGTTTCAGGACCCCTACGGCTCGCTGAACCCTCGTATGACGGTGGGCAGCATGATCGCGGAAGCCATCCGCATCCACAAGCTCGCGAGCGGCGACGAGGTGCGCGATCGCGTGGTCGAGCTGCTCGACCGCGTCGGCATTCCCGCCGAGCACATGAGCCGCTACCCCCACGAGTTCTCCGGGGGACAGCGGCAGCGCATCGGCATTGCGCGGGCGCTGGCCGTGAGCCCGGACCTGGTCATCGCCGACGAGCCGGTCAGCGCGCTCGACGTCTCCATCCAGGCGCAGATCATCAACCTGCTCAAGGACCTCCAGGACGCGCTGGGGTTGACGTACCTGTTCATCGCCCATGACCTGGGAGTCGTCGAGTACATCAGCAATCGCGTTGCCGTGATGTACCTGGGACGCATCGTCGAGCTGGCGCCCGCGACGCGCCTCTACCGGGAGCCGAAGCATCCATACACGCAGGCGTTGCTCAGCGCCGTGCCCAGCCTGGACCCCGCCGCCCGCGGCAAACGGATCCTCCTGCCCGGCGACATTCCGAGCCCCGCCGACACGCCGTCGGGGTGTGCCTTCCACACCCGGTGTCCCCACGCCATGAGCATCTGTCGCGAGCAGACACCCCCGTTTCGCGACATCGAGCCCGGACACCGGACGGCCTGCTGGCTGTATGAGAAGTGACCCTTTCTCGGGCCCGGCATTGACGGATCGTAAAAGCGTGTCCATACTTTGGTGTGCATCCACTGCTGGAGCACCCTCCCCCAAGTTTCCCGCGGGACGACCCGCCGCGAGCCGCGCGGCGGCTTTTTTTATTTTCTTCCCTGACAACATGTTGCGTCCCGCACCGGGCGGTTGCCCGGGCGCGGCCGGGGGGCGCGCGAGCGCGTCGTTGACAACCCCGGGGAGGCTGGACTATATTGATAGCGAAGTCGGTGATATTGCTAGCATTGCGGAAGACCGCTGTGCTAAAGTGACCCCACCTGTTCGAGACGTCGCAACGGAGAAGCCGATGTGGCGTCGAAGTCCCCACCACAATAGATAGGAAAACGCCGGAATTGACACCGGGTCGATGTTGGGTCCGTGTGTTGTGATTGGAAAGGGGTCTGCGAATGTTCCCACGTGACAGGCGGGGAGCGATCATCGCCACGACGGTTCTCGCACTCCTGGCTCTGCTGGGCTCGGCCGCGTTCGCACAAACGAGCACCGTGACGGGGACGGTTCTCGGGGACGACGGAAAGCCCCTCGCCTATGCAAACGTGATTCTCGTCGGCACCACCCTGGGTGCCATGTCTCTCTCGGACGGAAAGTTCACCATCGTCGGCGTACCGGCCGGAAGCTACACGGTGCGCGCCATGATGATGGGGTACAAGAACAACGAGAAGAAGGTCACGATCTCGAACGAGCCCGTGTCGCTCACGTTCAAAATGGAGCAGACGATCGTGGCGCAGACGCAGGTGATCGAAGTCACCGCCCAGCGCGCGATGGTCCAGGTCACCGAGTCGAAGGTCACCGCTGCCGTCGACGAGCAGCAGCTCCAGACGATGCCGGTGGACGACGTGCTGGAGGCCGTGGGCCTCAAAGCCGGAATCGTCAAGACCGGCGAAGACATGCACGTGCGCGGCGGCCGTAGCAACGAAGTTCAGATCCAGATCGACGGCGTTCCCGTGTCGGACCCCCTCGGCGGCGGCTCCGTGGACGTCGGCATGCTGGGGACCTCGGGATCGGAGATCGTGTCGGGCGGCATGGACGCCGAGTACGGCGACGCGCAGTCCGCCGTCATCAATATTGCGACCAAGGAAGGCGGCGCGGCGTTCGGCGGTGAGTTCCGCTACTTCACCGACGATTTCGGACGCCAGGACAAGACCTACACCAACTTCGACCGCATGAGTCTCGGCTTCGGCGGTCCGACCTGGTCGCGGAACCTGCGCTACTACCTCTCCGGCGAGGCGACGTGGAGCGACACCGAGAACACGACCATCGAGCCGCGGCCCGAGCACAAGATCACCGACTGGCTCAAATTCCGGCAGCGCCAGTCGTCGTCGTACAACATGCAGGGCAAGCTGACCTACAAGATGGCGCGCATGAAGGTGGACGGCGAGGCCATTTATTCCACCTCCCGCTACGACAACTACTACAACAACTGGAACATCAGCGGGTACGTGGGCAAGATATGGATCTTCCAGGGGCTGGCCAACGCGGAGATCAACAGCGACCCCAACGCGCTCGAGGTCATGCAGTTCACGCGCCAGGTCACCATCGACAACGGCCCGTGGGCGCAGATCAAAGACGAGGCGACGCGGGTGCGGCAGCTCCACATCCGTCCCGTGATCGTGCGGCAGCAGAAGCGGCTTCCCGATGGGACGCTGGACACGATCACCTACACGAACTTCCGTGCGGCGGACCTTCGAATCGGGAACCAGGTTCAGACCGTGGTGTGGGACGAGGCGGTCATCGCGACCGACGGATCGGTGCTGGGGTACAAATCGTGGGCCCTCTTCGACGGGTACCAGCGGCAGTTCAGCCCCTTCAAGCCCTTCATCACGGATCCCAGCGGTGCGGACTCGTCGTTCGTGCCCTTCAACTCGGCGACCAACACGCCCGAGACGATTTCGAACAACCTGCAGCTCAAGCTCACCTTCAGCCACAACATCACGAGCAAGCTGCTGTACACGCTCAAGCTGAGCCGTCTGGACCTGCAGACGACCGCTTCGGTGCTGGACGAGAACGGGAATCTCAAGGACCCGGCGGACTTCTCCACCGCGGGGCTCCCGGTGTACCTCCCGGACGGGAGCTACGTCGCGTCGGGCATCACGGTGCCGACGTGGTATACCGACGACCAGTCCCCGTATTTCGTGACGGCGTACGACTATCCGTTCTATTCCACCCAGCGGTCGATCCAGTACCTGATGCGCGGCGACCTGATCTCCGAGCAGGTCAAGGGACACCGGATCAAGACCGGGCTCCAGCTGATTTACAATGATCTGCGCGACGACCAGCGCGTCCAGCCCGCGCAGGTGCGTCTCAACAACCAGGGCGTGCCGCAGCAGGGACTGAACGTCAACATTTACGAGAATTTCAACTCGGAGGGTGCGGCGTACGCGCAGGACAAGTGGGAGTACGAGGGAATGGTCGTGAACGCCGGGCTGCGTTACGAGTGGTTCTCCGTCGGCAACAACGACCAGATCCTGATTTCGAACGCCGAGATCGATCCGGTCGTGGACAGGTACAAGTGGAACCTCTCTCCGCGGTTGGGCATGGCGTTCCCGATCACGGACCGCGACAAGTTCTTCTTCCACTACGGCCGGTTCACGCAGTGGCCGAGCCGTGTGTACCTGTTCCGGACCCAGGACCCGGTGGGCTCGACGGGCACGCTGGGGAACCCGAACCTGCAGCCGGAGCTGACGGTGAGCTACCAGGCCGGTATCTCGCACCAGTTCACGGACGACATCGCGGGCAACTTCGTGGTGTTCAACAAGGACATCTACGGGCTGATCTCGTCGACGCAGGTGACGGACGACTCGACCGGTGTCCAGGCGTTCCGGTTCATCAACCGGACGTATGCGAGCTCACGCGGGCTGGAGATCTCGTTGGAGAAGCGGCTGACGCGCCGGCTCGGGTTCGAGGTGTACTACACATACTCGTTCGCGGACGGTGTTGCGAGCGATGCGGACTTCGGGCGGTCGGCCGCGGGGTTGACGCATCTGCCGACCGAGGAGTATCCGCTCGACTGGGACCAGCGGCACACGTTCAACGTGACGCTGCGCCTCCAGGACCGGAACAAGTGGGGTGTCACGGCGATCTACTCCTACGGGTCGGGGCTGCCGTGGACGCCGGTGGACCGGTACGCGCGCCTGGCGGACCCCAAACTGGAGAACTCACTGCGGCTGGAGCCGACCCACAAGCTCTCGCTGCAGGGGCGCAAGCTGTTCAACGTGTACGGTCGCGAGTTGACACTGTTCTTCGAGGGGCGCAATCTTCTTGATGAGGACATTCTGCTCCCGGGCGGGACGCAGCCGGGAGCGTTTCCGGTCATGCAGGCGGCGCAGATGGACCTTGGCTCGTACCTGACCGAGACGGGTCAGTACGGCGGCGCGTACCTGCAGGATATCAACGACGATGGTCTCAACGAGTTCACCCCCGTGTTCGATCCGACCATCTGGGAGACCCACCGCCTGTGGCGTCTGGGCCTCGGATTCGAGTTCTAAATGTTACGCCGGAATCTTTCAGGAGGTTCGAAAGTGAGATCACGGATCATGAGGGGTATCGCAGTGGCAGCGCTGGTGGCGCTCATTCCTGCCCAGTCGTACGCCACCGATCCCTTTGCCAAGGTGGGCACGTATGCGCTGCCGTTCCTGAAGATCGGCGTTTCGGCGCGCGCGGCGGCAATGGGCGGAGCGTTTACCGCGCTGGCCAACGACGCCACGGCGACCTACTGGAACCCGGCCGGACTCGTGGACCTGACGCGCACCGACGTGTCGCTCTCGTACACGTGGTGGCCCGCCGATATCGCGTTGAACTACGCGGCCGGTGCCTTCACGCTTCCTTTCGTCCCCGGTACGTTCGGTGTGAGCGCCCGGGCGTTGACGATGGACCCGCAGAAGGTCCGCACGGTCTACCTGCCCGACGGGACGGGACAGACATTCGATGCCGGCGACACGTCGTTCGGCCTCTCCTACGCGAAGTTTTTCACGGATAAGTTCTCGTCCGGGGCGACGGTGCACTTCATCCATTCGGGACTCGCGGAGAAGAGCGTCAATACGTTCGCGTTCGACTTCGGACTGGTCTACCGCATCGGCCTCTGGGGAATGCGGCTGGGAATGTTGATCCAGAGCCTCGGGGCCGAGGTCAACTACGACGACCGCTCGTCGAAGATGCCCACGCAGTTCAAGGTGTCGATGGCCGCCACGCCGTACGCCCAGGGCGTGAACAGCCTCCAGGGCGTGTTCGAGTTCGCGCACCCGTCGGACAACAAAGAGGTCATCAACGTCGGGGCTGAATACGGGTTCAACCAGTTCTTTTTCCTGCGCGGCGGCTACAACTTCGGAGCCGACAGCGAGGGGCTGGGCGCCGGAACGGGCCTGCGGATCGACACGAGCCAGACCTCGGATCTGGTGTTCGACTATTCGTGGACGGATATGAGCGATCTGGGGGCGGTCCACCGGATTTCTCTATGGTTCAGTTACTAGTGGTAGTAGTTCGGAATTTGTTTCGACCGGGCGCCCCCCCTGGGGGCGCCTGTGTTTTCTGGGCCGTCGCGCTGGCGGCGACACTCGCCACCTCGATGCCGGTGGCGGCGCACGTCGGGCACGGCGACTTCATCTTCTACCTGGATTCCGCCTCGTTCCGCGGGCGTGAGGGCAAGGACCTCGCCTGCGTATCCCTGCGCGTGGCCAACCAGAACCTCCGGTTCAACGAGGACGGCTCCGCGTGGACCAGCCACGTGAAGCTCTCGTTGCTGGTCACCGACGACGCCGGCAAGGAAGTCGTCAAGACCGCCGAGACAATGACCTTCCACGAGTCCGATGAGTCCCGGATCGAGAGCCCGGTGGCGTACCAGACGATCGTGAAGCAGTTCAGCCTGCCGCCGGGCGGCTACTGGCTGTCTTGCGGACTCGAGGACCTCGACGCTCCCAAGATCTCGGTCATCGGTTTGAGCAAGGGGGCCAACAAGAGTTCGGCGGTGCACCGGGCCCGGCTCAATCTGCCCGAGATGCCGGCCGATGAGCCTTCCTTCAGCGACGCGATGTTCGTGTGGGATGTCGACCCGTCCGAAGCCGGCGTGCGCCGCTACCGCCCGAATCCGTCCCGGATCTACGGGCTCTACCGCGACACGCTGACGGTCTACATGGAGCTCTACCTTCCCGAGGACCTGTCGGCGTCGCCCGTGTTCGACGTCCGCTCGGAGATCACGACCGTGGCCGGCGACTCCGTGCGCACGACGCACCTCGCGCTCCCCAACCCGGTGGCCGGGGGGCGGGCGGCGAGGACGTTCCCGGTGGTGATCCGCGAGGACCTGACCGCCATCGAGGCGGGGAGCTACACGCTCTATGTCGAGTTCGGGCTGGACGGGAACCCGTTGAAGCGGATCCGGGCCGGGGATTTCTCCGTGGCCTGGGATCTGCGCACGTGGGAAACGCCCCGCCGCGAATACCTGGCCGAGGCCCGGTTCCTCCTCGGGGACAGCGACTTCAAGGACTTTCAGAAGCTGACTCCGGGCCAGCAGGAGCGGATGCTGGCCGATCGGTGGAAACAGCTCGACCCCGATCCGACCACGGATGTCAACGAAGCGCGGGAGACGTTCCTCGAAAGGCTCGACTACATCAACGCCCACTATGCCGAGGGGGCGCCGGCGATCTTCTCCGACCGGGGAAACATCTACCTCCGCTACGGCCCGCCCGACGAATTCGTCCAGGACGTCATCCCCATGAACTACGAGACCCTGGCCGAGGCGGAGGCGGTGGTCGAGAACCCCTACCACCCGCTGAACCTGAGCAGCAGCGGGAGCAAGTTCTACTCGACACCGAAGACCCGGAACACGTTCGGGAGCGTCACCTCGAGGACCAGCAGCCGGTATCGCCCGGAGGACAACACGGGGGTCCCGTACGAACTGTGGATCTACCAGCGGACCGGGGCCCCGATCCTGGAGCGGGACCGGATCAATGAGATGGACCCGAGCATGCGCTTCCTGTTCGTCGACCGGGACGGGCACGGCCGGTACCAGCTGGATAGAAGCTCCTCCATCTCAATCAAATAGCCCCCGCGGTGGGGAACGGAGGGACGGGGAAAAGCGTGTTGACAGGCCGGGACCCGGGGGCTATAGTCGCCCTATTCGTTTCGGGTGCCGGCGAGTTTTGGGTTATCGAGCCGCTCCATCGAATCCCCCACCCCGACATATTCACGGCAAGAAGGAGTTTCCAGCGATGCGCCAGCTTGGCAACAAAGTGTGCGTCCTTTTTACATCCGCTATCCTCGCCCTGATCGTTGTGACGGCATCCGTCCACATCGTGAACGCGGGCCCGCAAGATAGCGGCACGGCGACCGAACCGGCCGCCAGCGAGGAGCAGCCGGCGGGCGACGAGGCGAGCAGCGATCAGCCCGTCGACATGCCGCAGAACGTCGAGATGGGCTCGATGTCTGCTCCGATCAACCCGGACTCGTTCCTCACTGCACCCAACGACTCGGCGGAGGTTGCGTCTCAGATTGCGGAGATGATCCGCAAGGAGAACGCGAAGCTCGTCAACCGTGTCAAGCGCAGCGGTCTGGGCCAGCTGTACATCAAGGGCGGCATGTTCATGCACGCCCTGCTCATCTGCTCGATCGTCGGGCTGGTGCTGAGCTTCGAGCGTCTGTGGACGCTCTCCCGCGCCCACACCAATACCAAGAAGCTCATGCAGGACCTGGTGAAGGCCCTGCGCGAAGAGGGCTCGGAGGCGGCTCTGGCGGTGTGCCAGCGAACGCGAGGGCCCATCGCAGCCGTGCTGCACTCGGGGCTCCTGCGCGCGCATCGCGGTCCCGAGGCGGTGGAGAAGGCCATCGCGACGTCGGGTGCGATCGAAATGTCCTTTTTGGAGCGCGGGCTGACCGCCCTCGCCACCATCTCCAACGTCGCCCCGCTGCTCGGCTTCCTGGGAACGGTCTCCGGTATGATTTCGGCCTTCGCGGCCATCGCGGCGGCGGAGCAGGTCAGCGCGAAACTGGTGGCAAAGGGTATTCAGGAAGCGCTTATTACGACTGCGGCCGGTCTCGTCATCGCCGTGCCGATCACGCTGTTCTACAGCTACTTCGTCACGCGGATCGACCGGTTCGTGATCGAGATGGAGGAGGCCAGCGCCGAGGTCGTCGATGAGCTCCTCGATATGGAGCACAAGGCCAGGCAGCAGCAGGCCCGGGCGTAGCGGCTTCCGGAACGGGGAAGCGACGGCGCGGGTGAGCACATGATCAAGCGCATCCAGAGCAAGAACCGGTTTGCGGCGGGAGAGTTCCAGGCCGCGTCGATGTCCGACATCGCGTTCCTGCTGCTCATCTTCTTCATCGTGACGACGATTTTCGCCCTCGAGGAGGGCATCCCGCTCATCCTTCCGGCCCGGCAGTCGACGGTCGCGAAGGTCAAGCAGAAGAACATCCTCGAGATCAAGGCCTACCCCGACGGCTCAGTTGTTGCCAACGGCGAGAACATCGGGCTGGCGGGGGTCCGCCCCCTTGTCGAGCAGCGCCTGTCCGAGAACGACAAGCTCATCGTCGTCATCGTGACCCACCCGGACGCCGAATACGGCCTGATGGTGGACCTGCTGGATGAGATTAAACTGGCCAACTGCCGGCGCATTTCCCTGAAGACGATGAACATCTAGCCCCGACGCCATGAAACTCGGTCATTTCAAGAAAAAACAAGGGGTTAGGAACAACGTCCCCACGGCCTCGATGGCCGATATCGCGTTCCTGCTATTGATCTTCTTCATGGCGACCACGATCTTCAAAATGGAAGACGGGTTGCAGGTCACCCTCCCGCGCGCGGAGACCGCGCAGCGGCAGCAGCGGGAGAAGATCATGCACATCTGGATCGACATGGCGGGGAACATTTCGATCAACGACAAGATCGTGAAGATCCCGCAGATCGAGGACATCATGAAGATGATGCTCCAGGAGCGACCGGATCTCATCGTCGCGTTCAACGCCGATGATCGCGCGCCCTACCGTGTGGTCTCGGATGTGATGGAAGAGCTCAAGGATGCGAACGCCATCCGCGTGTCGTTTACGAGCGACAAGAAGAATCCGAACGCGCGGAGCAGGTACGCCTCCTTCACGAGACGGCTAACGAGGCCTTCAAGGCGAATTACGGCAAGTACATTCGCTGGGCCGTGGTGGTGGCGGTCGTGCTCCACTTCGTGGCCTTCGTCTTCACGCCGCAGTTCACCATCACGCCGTACAAGCTCAAGGAAGAGCAGTTCGAAGTGGTCGATATTCCCGACCAGATCGAGTTGCCGCCGCCGCCGCCCGACGTGCCCCCGCCGCCGGTGGCCGTTCAGGCCGCGGAAGACGAATCCGAGGCGACGGACGAAGTCGCCGAGACCACCTTCGAGAACTTCGAAGACATGCCGCCCCCGCCGCCGCCCAGCGGTGGAGGGGACAGCGGGGTCTTCCTGGCCTTCGACGAGCCGCCCGTGCTCGTCGAATACGCCGCGCCCCAGTACCCGCCGCTGGCGCGCGAGGCGGGCATCGAGGGGACCGTGGCGGTTCGCGTGCTGGTAACGGAGGAGGGCAAGGTGGCGGAGGCGATCGTGCTCAGCTCCGACGTGACCCCGGCCATGGACAAGGCGGCCATCGCGGCGGCCATGAAATGCAAATTCCGCCCGGCCAAGCAGCGCACCGTGCCCGTCAAGGCGCACGTGATGATCCCGTTCCAGTTCAAACTCCACTAGCCTCCCTCGGTCCCGTCCCTCCGTCGCCGGACCCCGTCGGGCCGGCTTTTTTTTTGTCCCTTCGCGTCGGATTCTGCCGCCGCCGGGCGTCGGACCCGGCACCGCCGCGGACGGCGTCGCGCCGCCGGCCGCCCCGCTGGCTTTCCCTCCCACCCCGGCGCCGATCCGGGTATAATGCCGGAACAATCGCGCCGCGCCTTCGTAGTACCCTCCATACTCGCTGCGACGGGCGGGGATTCCTGTTTTCAGCCGATCCATGCCAGACCGGAAGGTGACGACATGAACGTTCGCGGGGCCGTGTTTGCCCATCTCCTCATCGTCTGCGCTCTCACTACCGGGGCGCATGCCGAAAAGTACGACCTCAAACGTTGCCTCGATCTAGCCCTCGATGCCTCCACCAACGTGGGGATCTCGCGGGAGCAATTGAGCACCGCGCGCAGCGGGATCGTGCAGAGCTACGCGCAGTTCATACCCAACTTCTCGTTGAATGCGTGGGCCGGCCATAGCTTCGCGGGGCCGAGCACGGGTCTCTACGTCGATGCCCAGGGGCGGCCGATCCAGCCGACCGGGTTCAATTACGAAGCCTACACCTTCAGCCTGCAGAGCCAGATCCACCTCTTCGACTGGGGCGCCAACGTCAACGGGCTCACCCAGTCGAAGCGCACCGCGGACGCGGCCGCGTACGATCTCGAATACACGCGCGACCTCATCCGGGCCGCCGTCATCCGCGAGTACTACGATCTCGTTCGCCAGCGCCGTCTTCTCGAAGTCCAGCAGGCCGACCTGGAGGCGAAGTCCCGCAACCTCGATCAGGTCGAGGCGTTCTACAAGATCGGCTCGCGCACCAAGGCTGATTTCCTGCAGGCGCGCGTCGACAAGGCCAACAGCGAGCTCCAGCTGCTCAACGTCCGGAACGCGGAGGCGCTCGCGGCGGCGCGGCTCCGGTCACGCCTCAACATTCCGCAGGACACCGAGCTCGATATCGACGATTCGATCGAGTTCTCGCCGACCGAGTTCGACATGAACAAGGAGATCCAGTACATGTTCGAGCACCGGTCCGACCTGCTCGCGGGCAAGCAGCGCATCACCGCGGCGGACGCGGGCCTGGCCGTCGCGGAGAAGGGCCGCTATCCGACCCTGGACGCGGGGTTCAGCTATTCCTGGAACGACCGGACGTTCCCGCGGGACGGGGCCGTTTTCAAGCGCGACTACGCCTGGTCGGTGGGGGTCTTCCTGAGCTGGCCGATCTTCGACCGCTTCCAGACCAAGTCGAATATCCTCAATGCCCGGGCGCAGCACCGCATCGCCGAGTACAATCTCCAGCAGGCGAAGATCGACGCCGTCCTCGACGTCAAGCAGATCACCCTCAACCTGGAGCAGGCGACCGAGCGGCTGCGGCTCGCCGAAGAGACCGTCGCCGCCGCCGAGGAGAACTCGCGGCTGGCCGAGGAGCGCTACCGGGTCGGTGCGGGGACCATCCTGGAGACCATCCAGGCCAACGCGTCACTCACCTCGGCACAGGCGTCGCTCATCGATGCACGCGTGGACTACCTGATCAACCGCGCGGATCTGCAGCGGGCGACCGGGCGGCTGATCACCGCGCACTAGTTCTCACCGACGGCGGGGGCGCGCTTTGCAGCGGCCCGGGGGCGTGGTATGCTGCCGGCATGCTGATCCACATGCGCGGGATCACCAAGCGTTATCAGATGGGGAGCCACGTGGTCGCCGCGGTGGACGGGGTCGATCTCGACGTCGAACGCAACGAGTACGTCGCCCTGATGGGGCCGTCGGGGTCGGGTAAGACGACCCTCATGAACATCATCGGGTGCCTGGACACCCCGACCGGCGGCAGCTACGTCCTCGACGGCGAGGACGTGACGCGGCTGGCCGACGACGCCCTCGCGTACATTCGCAACCGCGAGATCGGCTTCGTGTTTCAGACCTTCAACCTGCTCCCCCGCGCCAACGCGATGCAGAACGTCGAACTGCCGCTGATCTACGGCGGCGTCGACGCCCGCACGCGGCGCGAACGGGTGTGGGGCGCGCTTCGCGCCGTCGGCCTGGAGGATCGCGCCGGTCACCGTCCCAGCGAGCTCTCCGGCGGCCAGCGGCAGCGCGTCGCCATCGCGCGCGCTCTCGTCAACAACCCGTCGATCATCCTGGCGGACGAGCCCACCGGAAATCTCGACTCCAGAGCGGGAGAGGATATCATGCGCCTGTTCGCGCAGCTGCACGAGCAGGGGCACACGCTGATCGTGGTGACCCATGACGATGCCATCGCTTCGCACGCGCTTCGCGAGGTGCGTCTCCACGACGGTCGCGTGGTCACGGATCGCGCCACCGCACCTGCCTCCGGCGGAGAGGGGCCGATGTGACGCGGAAACGGAAGATCATCGGCGGCGCTGGCATCGTGGTCGTGCTGGCGGTTCTGGTGCTCATCAATGTGCGCTCACGCGAGCGCGGCGTCGAGGTCCAGGTGAGCACGGTCGAACGGCGGGACGTGACCAAGGTCATCACGGCCTCCGGCGAGATCCAGCCCAAACGAAAGGTCGACGTGAGCGCGTCGGCCATCGGCAAGGTGACGCGGCTCGCCGTGCACGAAGGGGATCACGTCAAGAAGGGCGATTTCCTGCTCGAGATCGACGCCGAACCCTACGAATCGGCCGTCGATCAGTTGACCGCGGCGGTGCGCGGCGCACGCGCCAACGTGTCCATGCAGCAGGCGTCGCTCGAGAAGGCCGAAAGCGATTTCGAGCGCGCGCTCAAGCTGCACGACAAGGGCTTTATGTCCGACGAGGAATTCCGGGCCGCTACCGCCAATCACGACATGGCCAAGGCCGGCGCGCTCGCCGCCCAGGAGTCGCTCCTGCAGGCCGAAGCCAACCTGCGAAAGGCCCGGCACGATCTCAACCAGGTCCGCATCACGGCCGAGATGTCGGGGATCATCACGGGCCTGAACGTCGAGGCGGGCGAGAGTGCGATCATGGGGACCCTCAACAACCCGGGGACGATCCTGCTGACCATTTCGGACCTCTCCGAGATCGAGGCCGAGGTGCGCGTCGACGAGACGGAGGTGGTCCTGGTCAAGCCGGGGCAGAAGGCCGTCGTTCGTCTCGACGCCCACCCCGACACCACCTACGCGGGCGTGGTCACCGAGGTGGGCAACAGCGCCATTCGCTCGCAGATCGGACTGGGGCAGGAGTCGGTCGACTTCAAGGTCAAGGTCGCCATCCAGGACAGCATTCCCGACGTGCGCCCGGGTCTCTCGGCGTCGGTCGACATCACGGTTGCCGAGGACCACGACGTGCTCGCCGTTCCCATCCAGTGCCTCACGGTTCGTGACGAAGAGCGGCTCGAACGCGAGCGCCGGCGCGGAAAGAAGGCCAATGAAGAGGCGGAGGCGGATACGGCCGGAACCGACGACGAGGGGAAGAAGCGCGATATCGAGGGTGTCTTCGTGGTGGAGGACGGCGTGGCGCATTTCCGTCCCGTCCGCGTCGGCATCGCGGGACAGAGTCACTTCGTCATCGAGAGCGGCCTCTCCGAGGGGCAGGAGGTCGTCTCCGGGCCGTTTAAGACCATCAACGACCTCCGGGACGGAGAGCGGGTCAAGATCAAGCGGGAACGGAAGCGGGGGGCGTGAGTCGTGGGCACGTCGTTCCGCGTCGCCTTCGAGGGCGTCCGGATCGCCTACGGCGCCCTGCTCGCCAACAAGCTGCGCACGCTGCTGACGCTGCTGGGCAATATCGTCGGCATCATGTCCGTGATCGCGGTGGTGTCGTTGCTGAGCGGGATCGACCTCTACATGCGCCAGCAGGTCGCGTCCGAGGGCAGCAACCTGTTCACGATCCAGCGCGTCAACTTCTTCGATGCCATCACCGATTTCGAATCCTTCATCGACCGACTGATCCTCAATCCCAAACTCACCCGCGCCGACGTCGAAGCGTTGCGGCAGAATCTCCAGCTCTCCCGGTACGTGAGCGCCTACGTCCAGGGATCCGCTCCCGTCACCGCGTTCGGCAAGGCGGCGACCTTCGAGGTGCAAGGCCGCGACGCCGTGTACCCCTTCGTGGAGAACATTCCACTCGACGCCGGGCGGCACTTTTCCCAGCTCGAGGACCGCGAGAACGCCCAGGTCGCGGTGATCGGCTGGGACGTGTACGATCGCCTGATCGCCCCGCGCAGCGCCGTCGGGCGCACGATACGAATCGGCAGCCGGCACTTCCGGATCATCGGCGTGGCCGCCAAACGCGGCTCCGTGCTCGGGGAGAGCCGCGACCGCTTCGTCATCGTCCCGCTCGGGGCATACCGCAAACTGTTCGGGTCGGGTGAGTCGATTTCCATTCGCATCGCCGCGGGGGATATCCGGCGCATGGACGAGGCCATCGACGAAGCCACGGTCGCGATGCGCATCCGCCACAACCTCCGCCCGAAGGAGGAGAACGATTTCGCGATTTCGACGAGTGAGCAGCTGATCAATCTCTGGAAGGCAATCAGCCGCGGCGTCATGCTGGCCCTGGTGGCGCTGGTGGGAATCTCGATGATCGTCGGCGGCATCGTGCTGATGAACACCATGCTGGTATCCGTCGCCGAGCGCACGCGCGAGGTCGGCGTGCGCAAGGCGGTGGGTGCGCCACGGACCGCCATCGTCTGGCAGTTCCTGGTCGAGTCGGCGACGCTCTCCGTATTCGGCGGCGTCCTCGGCATGCTGCTGGGATTCCTGATCGCCGCGACCGTGTCCGCGCTTTCCGTCCTCCCCTATGTGGTCAACGCGGCGATCGTCGGCATCGCCTTCGCGGTGACGGTCGTCCTCGGCCTCGTCTTCGGCACCTATCCCGCCCTGCAGGCGGCGCGCCTCGATCCCGTCGACGCGCTGCGATCGGAGTAGGCATGGACGCCATCCCGACACGCAAGTCCCTGTGGAGGGAGAACCTCTCCCAGGCGATCGACATCATCCGGTCGCACCGCATGCGCTCGGGGCTGCTCATTCTCGGCGTCGCGATCGGTATCGCCACGGTGCTCATGATGGTGACGGTGCTCAACGGACTCACGCGGAAGATCTACCACGACATGGCGTCGGCCAATCGTCCGTACATCTCCGTCTCGAAATACGACCTGCTGGTCTCGGGCGAGAAGGCGCAGGAACAGATGCGGCGTCGCGACTTCACCCGCGAAGACGCGGACGCGCTCCCGCAGATGTGCCCCAGTCTGGATCGGGTCAGCTACTTCGCGGAGTCGCAGGGGAACTACGTCGTGCGCTACGGGTCCGAGAAGACCCCGCCCACCACCATCCTCGGCGCATCTCCGGCGCTCCTGGACATCTACACGCTCACCGTCGACAGGGGGCGGTTCTTCACCGACATCGAACTGCACTACCGGGAACGCGTCGTGGTGCTGGCCTCGGGCCCCGCGAAGGACCTCTTCAAGGACGCCGACCCCATCGGAAAATACGTGGTCATGAACGGGGAGAAGTACAAAGTCGTGGGAACGCTGGCGTCGCGGAAGCACATCTTCGGATCGTGGTCGGACAACTTCGTGACGATACCGCACACGACGTACGAGAAGGACATCCAGGGCCGGGACGACTGGATCACGCTCGGAGCGACGGTGCGCGAGGGAATACCGCTCGAGCGTGGCGTCGAGGAAGTCCGGCGCGCGATGCGAATCCGGCGCGGCCTCCGTCCCAGCCAACCCGATGACTTCGCGGTGGAGACGAGCGAATCGTTCATCGATCTGGTCAAGAAGGTGACGGTCCCCATCGGTATCGTGCTGACCATCATCGCGTCCATCGGTCTGATCGTGGGAGGCATCGGCGTCATGAACATCATGCTCATCTCGGTTACGGAACGCACGCGCGAGATCGGCGTTCGCCGCGCCATCGGCGCCGGGCGCGGCGACATCATGCTGCAGTTCCTGGTCGAAGCGGGCACGTTGACCGGCATCGGTGGCGCCGTCGGCGTGGTCGCGGGGACGGGGCTTGCCTTCGGCGTATCGCGCTTGATCCACTTTCCCTTCGTCTTTTCTCCCCTGTGGACCGCCGTCTCGCTGGTCTTCTCGGTGCTGGTCGGGGTGGGCTTCGGCCTGTATCCGGCCCGCCGGGCGGGGGAGATGGACCCCGTCGCCGCACTCCGCTTCGAGTAGGTTCCCACTTGCCCGGCGCGCCGAAACTGGCCTACTTTCAGCCGGACACCATGACGCGCCACGTTCTGCGTTCAACCGCTCCGTTTCTGACGGCGATTGCACTGGTCTGCATTGCCGGCTCCGCGCGTGCCCAGAACTTCGGATTGTTCGCCAACGCATACCTCGACTCCACGCGGACGCCGACGACGCGGGTGACGGTCGAGGTCCCGTTCCGATCCCTGGTCTTTCTGAAGAAGGAGGGATACTTCGACTCGCGCTACCAGGTGTTCCTGTCGATCCGGAAGACCTCCGACAAGTCGTCCCGTCCGACGACGTACGTCCTGCACGGATTCGCCACGGTGAAGACCTACGCCGAAACGCGCCGTCGCGACCAGAAATCGCGGGCGTGGCGCGAATTCAGCCTGGAGCCCGGCGACTACTCCATCGACGCCACGCTCACCGTGACCAACACGGAGATCAGGCTCCACCGGTCCGTGACGCTCCGCGTCCCCGACTTTCTCGCTTCGGGTATCGGATTCGGGACGCCGCAGGTGCTCAGCGTGCCGGAGAAGACGCGCGCCGGGCTGATGCCGTGGGCCGACGTGGCCGCCGGTCTCGCCGCGGCCGTCCGTCCCGAGAACGCCGCAATCTCGAGCCTCGACCAGGAGCCGGCCGTGCGCTTCTCCCTCTACGTCGACGGCAGCATCGACGAGCCCCTGCCCTGCGATGTCTACTACGAAGTGGTCGACGCGGACGATCGCCAGATCCTCTATGGCAGGAGACACGTGACGCTGACGGGCCGCGATGACGACTACCTGATTTCATTCAACGTCGACGACTGGTCGCCGGGGATATACAAGGTCAATCTGCGGGCGAGCACCCGCGACCCCGATCGCGATGCCACGACGTCCACCCAGGTTCGCGTCGACGTGACCCGGGCCATGCTCGGGGCCAACTTCAAGGACACGCTGGAGATCCTGGGTCTGATCGCGAGCAGCGATGAGATCAAGCCGCTGCGCGACGCGCCGGAATCCGAGCGCGCCGCCGCCTGGGCGAAATTCTGGGCCGCCCGTGACCCCGATCCCAGCACTCCCGAGAACGAAGCGCTCGACACCTACCTGCAGCGCGTCCAGTACGTGACGCGGGAGTACTCGCAGTTCGGTCCGGGGTGGCGATCCGACCGCGGGCGCGTGTACATCCGCTACGGCCCGCCGGAGCAGATCGACACCGCCATGGATCAGCGCGCACAGGGCGAGTACGAGATCTGGCGGTACTACACGCAGGGGCGCACATTCGTCTTCTACGACATGTTCGGCGTGGGGGACTACAAGCTGGTCGAGGGGGGGCTGTGAGGCACCCCGGCCGGCGGACGGCGCTGCTCGGGGCGCTGGCCGCGGTCTCGATGCTCGCGTGCGCGCGCGAGCGGCCGGTGTCGTCGATGCTGGAGCTGGCGCTCCAGGCGTCGCCCAACCGCCTCGACCCCGCATTCGCCGTCGACGCCGCCGAGGGCGAGATCTGCACGCTGGTCTACGACGGGCTCGTCGGGTTCTCGCCCGGGGGCGTGGTGGTGCCCGCCATTGCGCGCCGGTGGGAGATCCGTGACGGGAGGCGGTATGTCTTTCACCTGGACCCGCGCGCCCGGTTCTCAAACGGACACGCGGTGACCGCGGCCGACGTGGTCGCCTCGTTCGAGCGAACCCTCTCGCCGGCCACCGCTTCGCCGCGGGCGTGGGTGCTGGATCGGATCTCGGGTGCGGCCACCTTCCGCGCGGGCGCGTCGCCGACGGTCTCGGGCCTCGAGATACCCGACGACTCGACGCTCGTCATCACGCTCGACGCGCCTTTCGCGCCCTTCCTGTCCATGCTGGCGCTTCCCGCGGCCCGCGTCGTCGACGTCTCCACGGTCGGCCCCGAGTCGGGCCCACCCCCCGCCGGTGCGGGGCCGTGGGTGATCTCGGAGTGGGTGCGCGGCGACCAGGTCACACTGACCCCCAATCCCTTCCACCCGCGCCGGGCGCGCGGCATCGAGGGCGTGCGCTACCGGGTCATCCCCGAGCCGTTCACCCGCATCGCCGAATTCGAAGCCGGCACCCTCGACGTCCTGAAGATCCCCGAGGCCGAGGTGGCCCGCTTTCGCGACGACCCCGCGACGGCGTCCCGCGTCCTGCGACGCCCCGAGCTCCGCGTATTCTACGTCGGGCTCAACAACCATCGCTTCACGGACGTGCGCGTGCGCCAGGCGCTGAACTACGCCGTCAACGTCAAGGAGATCATCCGCGTGCTGGCCGCGGGCGATGCGGTACCGGCGCACGGGTCCATTCCGCCGGGGCTGGCCGGCTACCGCGAGCGCCCCGGGTACGAATACGACCCACAGCGCGCCCGGGCGCTGCTCGCCGAGGCGGGATATGCCGACGGCCTGTCGATCGAGATCTGGCAGCGCGAGAGCGCCGAGGGGAACCGGATCCTCGAGGCGATCCAGGGCTACTGGAGCGAGGTCGGCGTTCACGCCACCCTCGTGCGCCGCGAGTGGTCGGCGTTCAAGGAGGCGGTGAGCAACGGGAAGGTGGATGCGTTCTTCCTGGACTGGTTCGCGGATTACCCCGATGCCGAGAATTTCCTCTTCCCGCTCTTTCATTCGAGCAACGCCGGCGGCGGCGGCAACCGCGCCTTCTTCTCGGATCCCCGGGTCGACCGCATGATCGAGGCGGCCAGCCGCACCATCGACGACGGACGGCGCGCCGACACGTATGCGCGCGTCGACAGCCTGGTCTACTCGGAGGCGCCCTGGGTCTACCTCTTCTTCCCGACGGCCCTGTACATCGTCTCCGAGCACGTGTCGGGCTATCAGCTGGCGACCCTCTACCTCGGCAACGACTACACCACGGTCTCCAAGACGCCCTGAGAACGCAGGCGGCGGTTGATGCCGCCGCGAAGACTGGCATATGCTCGCGGGCGATGCTCTCCTACACGGTTCGGCGTCTGCTGCAATTCGTCCCGCTGCTGCTCGCAGTGGCCACGGTGACGTTCTTCGTGATGAACGTCCTTCCCGGGGACCCGGTGCTGAGCATGGTGGGCGAGCGGTACGACGCGCAGACGATCGAGCGGCTGCGCACCGAGATGCACCTCGATGACCCGCTCATCGTCCGCTACCTGCGCTATCTCGGGGATCTGGCGCGGCTCGATCTGGGCACGTCGTACGTGACCGGGACGCCGGTGTGGGACTCGATCAAGCAGCGTTTCCCCAACACGCTGCGACTCGCCGTCGCCGCCATGGCGATCGCGGTCGTGATCGGCGTGACCATCGGGGTCCTGGCGGCCTGGAAGCGGGGCTCGCCGCTCGACTACCTGCTGGTGGGGGGCGCGGTGGTCGGCGTGTCGATGCCCGTGTTCTGGCTGGGCGTCCTGTTGATCTACGTCTTCTCGATGCGGCTGGGGATGCTGCCGGCCTCCGGCTTCGGCAACGGCGGCCTGGTCTACCTGGCGCTCCCGGCCGTGACGCTGGCGATGGCATCCACCGCCTACGTCGCGCGCATCACGCGCTCCAGCGTGCTCGACGAGGTGAACGAAACCTACGTCAAGGCGGCACGCGCCCGCGGAGCGCGCGAGAGCCGGATCCTCGTCCGGCACGCGCTGCGCAACGCGCTACTCCCGATCATCACCGTGGTCGGCGTCGACTTCGGGAGCTACCTCAGCGGCGCGGTCCTCACCGAGTCGATCTTCGCGTGGCCCGGGCTCGGTCGCTTTACGCTCGACGCGATCATGAAGCGCGACCTGCCCGCCATCCAGGGGTCGGTGCTGGTCATGGCGGTCCTGTTCATGCTGGTCAACCTGGCCGTCGATCTCCTGTACGCGCGCGTCGATCCGCGCGTGAAGCTGGGCGGAGTGTCCCGGGGCTGATGGGTGCGACCGCGGTCACACCATCGGCGGCGCCGCCGCCGGCCCGGCGCGCGCGGAAGCGGTTCCGGCGCGGCCTCGCGTCGCATCCCGGCGGCCTGGTGGGGGTGACCCTCGTCGTCGTGGTGGTGGCGGGGGCGCTGCTCGCTCCCGTGATCTCGCCGCACGACCCGACGAGCATTCGCATGAGCGAGGCGCTGCAGCCGCCCGGCCCCGCGCACTGGCTCGGCACCGACGCCTTCGGCCGCGACGTTCTGAGCCGGGTCCTCTACGGCGCGCGCTTTTCGCTGGAGGTGGGCGTCGTGTCGCGCATCCTGGCGCTCGTGCTCGGGACGTGCCTCGGACTGATGGCGGGCTATTTCGGGGGGCGCACCGACCAGGCGGTGATGCGGCTTGCCGACGTGACGCTGGCGTACCCGGGTCTGCTGCTGTTGATTGCCGTGGTGGCCGCCGTGGGCCCCAGCAAGCTCGCCCTCTTCGTGGCGCTCGGCATCGTGGGATGGGCCGGCGTGGCACGCCTCGTGCGTGCCCAGGTCCTGTCGTTGCGGGAGCGCGAGTTCGTGCTGGCGATCCAGTCCCTGGGGGCGCGGGACGCCACCGTTATCGTCCGGCACCTGCTGCCCAACGTGGTGACACCGTTGCTCGTGATCTTCTCCATGGGACTGGGGGCGTCGATCATGGCGGAGTCGTCGCTGAGCTTTCTCGGCCTGGGCGCGCAGCCGCCCCACCCGAGCTGGGGGGCGATGATCAGCGGCGGGCTGGATTATCTGCGCGTGGCTCCGTGGCTCTCGCTGGCTCCCGGCGTGGTCATCACGCTGACCGTGCTCGGCTTCAATCTGGTGGGCGACGCGCTGCGCGATCTCTACGACCCCAGGCTCGGCCGCAGCGGGAGGTGACATGCTCAAGCGGGTAAACGACGCCGTTGACGCGGCCCTCGCGGACCGCAAACTGGACCGCCGGACGTGCTTCGTCCGCGCGACGTCGCTGCCGCCCGACGGGTCGGTGATCGAGGTCGAAACCAGCGACCCGGCCCTCGGCCGCGCCGTTCGGGAACGGCTGGATCTTGTGGGCGAGGAGATGGGGCGGCTCCGCATCGTCGACCTTCCGGGCCCGGGGCTGCCCCGCCGGCTCACCGCCGTGAGCAGCGTCGCCGACGTCCGCCGGGCGCCGGCGCACCCATCGGAGCTGGTCACCCAGGTCATCTACGGCGACGCGGTCGAGCCGCTGCGCGTCGAGGGGGACTGGTACCTCGTGCGCATCGATGACGGGTACATCGGGTGGATTCGGAGCTGGCACCTCG
>CAZCQM010000004.1:0-4956 GCA_964500785.1 uncultured bacterium | reverse complement strand
AGGTGGCCGAGGAGCGGCTGGATGCCTTCGAGCTCCGGGCCGATCACCGGATCGGGATTCCCCATGCCGAGCTGCTGGCGGAGGCCGAGCCCGGCGCACGGCCGGTGACGGACCTGGTCATCGGCACGAGAATCGCTGTAACCTATTTTGGGAAAAGAGGTTGGCTGGAAGGACAGCTGGCGGACGGGAAGTGCGGCTTCATCCGCCGGGCGAGCGTCGAGCGGGTGCCCTCGCGCGGCGCCGTCTCCCGCGAGCGGCTGGCCTCCACGGGCCTGCGGTTCCTGGGAATTCCGTACCTGTGGGGCGGATCGACGCCCAAGGGGTTCGACTGCTCCGGGCTGATTCAGCGAATTTTCCGGCTCAACGGGGTCCTCCTGCCACGCGACTCGGACATGCAGGCGCGGGTGGGGGGGGAGGTGGCGGCCGGTCGCATCGAGGACCTCGAAGTCGGGAATCTGCTCTTCTTCGGCCGCTCCCCGCACCGGATCACGCACGTCGGTATGGCGCTTCCGGACGCCCTTTTTCTCCATGCATACGGACAAGTGCGTATCAATTCTTTAGATCCATCCCACCCTCAGTTTGCCCCTGAACTCGCCCCGAACTGGCGGATCACCCGGGACCCGCTCGATCCGACGGCCATCCCCGTCTTGTGAAACGGTTCTCGACAGGACCAAAAAAAAGTTGACACACTTCCGAGACGGTCGATAACGTTCCGGCTCAAAGCTGGAATCCGCCACGGGGCGTATTCCCGGGAGCTTCCGCCCGTTAGGCGGGTGCAGCGAAATCCGCCGGGGGCGTGGGCCGAAAAGTCGCTCGATTAACGACTCGTGCGGTGGCGATCGCGCCACCACCAGCCGAGCCTTCGACAAGGAGGTGGTGGACTCGGGTTTTGATCGATGCGCCGTTTGTGGCGCACCGCCCCAACGGAGCACCCGTCAGGGCTTTATGTTGAAGTTGGGTCAGAAGAACGGGAATGGGTGCCGGCAGAGGCCGGATCAGGAGTCAGTCCTCCATTCCCACCAGAGGAGGTCAGACATGGTAAAGAACTGGAGCAGGATTGCACTTGCTTCGTTCATGGTCCTATTGCTCGGGGCGTCGGCCGCGTTTGCGACGACGGCCCGGGTTCGGTCGCTGGCGAATGTCGGCGACTACATCAGTGACGATTCGAATGTCAATCGCTGGTACAGCACGCTGCCGTCGTACGCCAACCAGGTGAACGCTGAGATGGGCACCTGGAACGGCTTCGGCCTGACGGACACCCGCGGCCTGGGTTGGACCCACGCCTGCGGCGATGACGGCAAGTGGGGTACCTACCGCATCAGCCTGAACGAGGCGTCGCTCAGCAGTCCAGGCTTCTGGATCGGCAACCCGTTCTACTCGGTGCACGCGCCTCAGGACTTCGGGTACCTGGGCGATCCGTCGGGCGTCTACGGGAGCACCCCGGTCAACCGCTGGGACATCGCCGGTGGTTGGGAGCTCGGTGACAACATGGCGCTGGGTCTTTCCGTCACGCAGTCGAAGTGGAAATGGGAGGACACCACGATAGATCCGTCTCAGGAAGCGAGTGACTCGTGGTTCACGGTGGGCGCGGGCTTTACCTGGACCAACAACGACAACAGCACCCTCGATGCGCTCGTGAACTGGGGCAACGCCGGCGGTACCGCCACCGATGGTACGAACACCGCCGAGTGGGATTCCAAGTCGGCGTTCGACGTCGCGGCGCGTTTCTTCTACGATTGGCAGGAGGACGTGACGCTGGTGCCGATGGCGGAGTTCTCGACGTCGGACTACAGCATCAAGACCGGTCCGAACGACAACCCCACGCCGAACGGGCAGAAGATCTCCGACTTCATGGTCGGCCTCGGCCTCAACATGGATGTCAACCAGGACAACATGCTGGTCTTCGGGGTCGAGGTCATGAATCGGAAGGTCGAGAACTCGAACGCTGACAGCACGTCGGTTGAGTATACGATGCTCTATATGCCGACGTTCCGTTTGGCGCTCGAGTCGCACATCACGTCGTGGTTGACCACGCGCGTGGGTGCGGCCAAGTACCTGGTCAACGACAAGTACAAGTACAACGACGGCGAAGTGAACGTTGGCGTCGGTACGCCGACGTTCCTCGATACCGGTCCGAGTGGCTTCGACTGGTTCCTCGGCTGCGGCTTCAACGTGGCTGAGTGGACGATCGATCTCGAGCTCGCGCCCGAGACGCCGTTCAACCTCGGGTACTGGCTCACGGGCTACTCGAACTACGACACGGCGGGTGGTCCGGTGGGTCGTATTTCGGCGGTCTACAACTACTAGTCACTGCGGCGACTCCAATCGCCCGTCAGAGAAAGCGGCGGCCCCCTCTTCGGAGGGGGCCGTTTGCTTTTTGGTTGGCGGGACACCTCCGCATCGTGCCTCCGCGTTCTCCGTCGTGCCTTCACGTATCCCCGCCGGGGCGCAGAACTTGCTCCGTTTCCATCCCGGCGCCCGCGAACCGCCGCCCGCGTTCGCCCCGACCGCGATGTATTTCTTCTACTACATGCCCATCGGTATCGACGCCGACCGACGGAGGTTTCCGGTATTCACCGTACTCTTCTCCGCGCTCTGCGTGGTGGTGTTCGTCCTGAACCGGTTTTTCGCCGCGTCGACGCCGCTCGATTTCCGCAACTACATCTACTTCCCCGGATTCTCCGGCGCGCCGGTTGCGCTCGCCGCGGCGTTCTTCCACCTGGGCTACATGCACATCGCGATGAATCTCGCGTACCTGATTCTCTTCGGAATCTATCTCGAGGACCGCCTCGGATCCCTGGTGTATGCGGCCCTGTTCCTCGGCGCGGCCGTGGTCGGGAACCTCGCGCAGGGGTGGTACAACCTGAGCGTGTTGCACACCGGTGCGGGGATCGTCGGAGCTTCCGGCGCGGTTTCCGGAATCCTGGGTGCGTTCCTGGTGCGGCTGCGTCACCACCGTGTGAAGATCGCGTACTGGGTGTTCGCCCCGTTGCTCGCCGCCAACCGGGCCGGTACCTACAACCTGCACGTGGTCTTCGCGCTCGTGCTGTGGGTGTTCCTTCAGGCCGTTCGAAGCCTGGTGCAGCTCCAGGGGGCGCCCGCGAACGTTGCGTACATGACGCATCTGGCCGGCTTCGCCTTCGGTGTGGTGGTCGCCGTCGGCATCGGGGGCTGGCGGGCGGGCCGGGTCGAGGGACACCTCATCAAGGCCAGGCGCTACCTGCGCCGGGGAGAATTCTACGGAGCCCAGGACGAATACCTCCGATACGCCGCCGCCCGGCCCGACGACGGAGAGGCCCACGCCGCGCTCGCGCGGACCCATATCCAGTGCGGCGACCGCGGCGGCGCTCGCCAGAGCTACGCCCGCGCGTGCGAGTGCTACCTCGCGGCGGGTCGGCGCGGGCGGGCGGAGCGTGTGTACGGCGAGGCCCAGCGCGCTTTTCCCGGGTTCACCCTCCCCGCGGAGCGCCAGCTGGACCTGTGCTTCGGCCTCGAACGCAACCTCAAGCCCGACCTGGGGCTCCGAGCCTACGAAGCGTTCCTCCGCTCCTTCCCCGAGCACCCCGAGGCGCCGTTTGCGCTGCTCCGCGCGGCCAACCTCCACGCCAAGCAGGGGGATACCGCGCGGGCGCGCCACTGCTACGAGTCGCTCGTCGAGCGCTACCCCGACGACCCCTGGGTCGATTTTGCGCGCGAGCACGCCCGTCGCCTCGCCCCGGCGTAACCCGCGAGAACGCCGGTAAGCCAAGCTCGGTAATATTCTTGCCACGCCAACTGATCGGGTGTTAGCCTGCGGGCGGCCGTGCCCGGGCGGCCGGCGGACAATGGGAGGAGGATGGGTATGGGAAAGGACACGGTGCGGGGGCTTCCGTCGGGCGACCGGCCGCGCGAACGCCTGTACGCACGGGGCGCAGGCGAGGTATCCCTGCAGGAGCTCCTGGCGATCGTGATCGGGGGCGGAAATCGGGGGTCGAGCGCGCTGGTACTGGCGCTCGGATTGCTTGGGGAGTTCGGGGACCTGGTGGCGATGGGACGGGCCGGCGTCGACGAACTGCGCCGGGTGCGGGGGATCGGGTTCGCGCGGGCATGCCAGCTGGCCGCCTCCTTCGAACTGGGGAAGCGGTTCGCCAGAGAGTCGCGAAACAGCGGGTCGTCCATCCGGGCACCGAAGGATATCGCCCGGCTGTTCATGGACGAGATGAAGGATTACGATCGGGAGCACTTCAAGGCAGCGTTCCTAAACACCAAGAACCAGATTATTCGAGTTGTGACCGTGTCGATCGGATCTTTGAACGCGTCGATCGTGCATCCGCGTGAAATCCTCAAGCCCGCCATCGCGGCCAGCGCCGCGTCGATCGTGCTCGTCCACAACCATCCCACGGGTGATCCAACGCCGAGCCGCGAGGACATCGAGTTCACGCGGCGTTTTGCCAGGTGTGGGGAATTGATCGGCATCGAACTTCTCGATCACGTCGTGATCGGCGCCGATCGGTTTCACAGTTTGAAGGAGTCCGGGTACTTTTAATCCAGGCGGAGACCGAATGTCGCTGTTCGAGGCCATATCCAATTATCTGACCAACGACGTCGCCATCGACCTGGGGACGGCCAACACCCTGGTCTTCATCCGCGGTAGCGGCATCGTGCTCAACGAGCCATCCGTGGTCGCGGTCGACCAGCGCACGAAAAAGGTCTTCGCCGTGGGGCTGGAAGCCAAGACGATGCTGGGCAAGACGCCCGACTACATCGCCGCGGTTCGTCCCATGAAGGACGGCGTCATCGCCGACTTCGAGATCACGGAGATGATGCTCCGCGAGTTTATCAAGAAGTCCCAGAAGAAGCGGCACTTCATCCGCCCGCGTATCGTCATTGCGGTTCCGTCCGGCATTACCGAAGTGGAACGGCGCGCGGTCCGCGACAGCGCCGAGCACGCGGGGGCCCGGGAGGTATTCCTGATCG
>CAZCQM010000003.1:0-36023 GCA_964500785.1 uncultured bacterium | reverse complement strand
CGCCGAGTTGAAGGCGCATGGCCACCACGTACGGCTGCTCGTTCGACAGCAGAGTGCCGGCAAGGTCGATCCGCGCGAAGGATTCGAGGTCATCACGGGCGACGTTCTGGACACGCACGCCTGCCTGCGCGCGGTGAACGGCTGCGACGCCGTCATCCACCTGGTCGGCATCCGCCGCGAAGATCCGCAGCGGGGCATCACCTACGAGGCCATGCACACCGAGGCGGCCTATGCGGTGTTCGATGCCGCGCGACGGGCGAAGGTCCCGCGGGCCATCTATTTGAGCGCCATCGGCGCGCGGCCCGACGCGCGGTCCCGGTACCACCGCACCAAGTTCGAGGCCGAGGAGATCGTTCGCAAGAGCGGCATGCGCTGGAGCATCTTCCGGCCGTCGATCGTGTTCGGCGTGGGCGACGAGTTCCACCCGCTCGTGGCCGATCTGGTGCACCGACCGGTCGTCCCCGTCATCGACGGCGGAAAGGCGCTTCTGCAGCCGCTGTCGCTGCACAACCTGGTGGGCCCGATGGCGCACGCCGTTACGATGCCGGAGACGCAGGGGAAGGTCTACGAGGCGGGCGGTCCAGAGCGGATGGCGTTCATCGACATCATGCACAAGGTGGCGCGCCACTACGGTGTGTGGCCGAACATCATGCCGGTGTCGTCACGCTTCGCGAAGCCGATGGTCAAGTTCGCGCAGCGCTTCCGCTCGTTCCCGCTGACGCTGGAGGAGCTGTACCTGCTGCTCGAGGACAACGTGTGCGACTCGTCGGCGTTCACGTCGACGTTCGGCGTCACGCTCGACACCTACGAAGACAAGATCCCGTCGCTGTGTCCGAAGATCCTCGAGCTGGCTGCCTAGAGAGCGCCCTTGCTTTGTCTCAGTTGGCGGCGTGGTCGGCGTCGGCCTTCGCCTTGCGGTACTTCTCGATCTGATCCTTGAAGTACTTGTCGTCGGGCTGCTTCCCCGCGGCTTCCGTCTCCACCTCGATCGCCTTGTCGTAGTTCCCCATCGCGAAGTGCACTTCCGCCAGCGTGTCGAGGATGCCCGGGTCCCGGTTCGACAGCCGCGCGGCCTTCTCGGCGGCGGGAAGCGCCTTGTCGAGACCGATCTTCGCCTGTGAGCAGAACCACGCGAAGGCGTTGAGCGCCTTGTCGTCGTCCTGCCGGTCCTTCGTGATCGTCCAGTAGGTGGCGACGGCCGCGTCGGCGTCGCCGAGCTTGAACTGTGTCTTGGCCAGGCGGGCCATGCCGTCGCGGTAGACATCCGACCCGGGGTACTCGGCCGTCAGGCGCGTGAAGTACGTCTTGGCCGCGGCCCACCGGTCGGCGTTGTAGTTGGCCTCGCCCAGGGTGTAGAGGATTTCCGGATAACGGCCCTTCTCGTTCTTCGGGTCCAGCGCCATCGCCTTCTTGAGCAGCTCGGTGGCCCGGTCGGCGTGACCCGCTTCCGCGTGCTTGGTGCCGAGGGTTACCAGGAGATCGAAGTCGTCCGGGTTCGCCTTGAGCTTCTCCTCGAGGGTCGCGACGGTGCCGGCGCCCTTCGCCAGGCCGCCGATCTCGTCGACGAAGTCCTTCGGGGGCAGATAGCCGATCTCCCGCCCGACTTCCTTCCCGTCGGGGCCGATGATGAGCAGCGTGGGATAAGCGTGGATCTTGTACGTCTTCGCCAGCGCGATCCACGGCTCCTTCTCCGCGTCGTACTTGGCCGGGAGCATGGAATTGAGCAGCTTCTCAACCGCGGCGTCGGGGTAGGTTTTGGCGTCGAGCATCTTGCAGGGCCCGCACCAGGTCGTATAAAAATCGATGAAGATGGGTTTGTCCTGTGCTTTGGCCGTCTTCAGCAGCTGATCGAACGGCTCCTGGTGCCAGGCGATCTCCGCCGCGGCGATTCCGGGCGTGAGGCAAAGGGCGGCGATGAGCAGCGTACCGGAAATCTTGCGCAACATTTGGGTCCCCCTGTCCGTGTTGAGGCACTATTATACACAACCCCGGCGCCCGGCGCGCCCCCATACGGACGGGGCACTCCCTTGACGGACGCCGCGGATCTGGGCTATACTGGGCTTCGAAGTAGCGCCTCCGAGATTCCCCAACTGGCATGGCCAGGAGGTTTTTTCTCTCCACTGTTACCGACCAATCGTCGTCCCCCTGACGATGCGCGCGACAGCGCGATTCTGGAAACACGGTTCGTCCCTTGAACGCAGGCCGCTTTCGCCCCAAGAAGCGCTTCGGCCAGAACTTTCTTCACGACCGCGGCATTGCCGCGAAGATCGTCGACGCCGCCCGTATTGACGCCGACGACGTCGTCGTGGAGTTGGGACCGGGCCACGGCATGCTGACGATGGACGTCGCCGCGCGCGGCGCGCGGCTGCTGGCGCTCGAGCTCGACCGGCGGCTGGTCCGCGAGCTGGACGACGAATTCGACCGGCGCCTGGGACGCGCCACCGACGAGCGCCGTCGGGTCGAAGTGATTTCGGCCGATTTCACCCGGGTCACCCTGGGTGAGCTGGCGGTGTCGAGGGGGTTCGAGCGGTGCACGTTGATCGGGAACATACCGTACCACCTGACACGGGACGTGCTGTTCGGCTATCTCGTCGACGGGATCGACCGGATCGGGCGAGCCGTGATCATGGTTCAGCGCGAGGTGGGCGAGCGTATTGCATCGGGACCGGGGAGCCGGGTGTATGGAATTACCAGCGTGATTCTACAGAGCTTATACGACATCGAGGTTGTCACGAAGGTTGCACCCGGCTCCTTTCAACCCCGGCCCCGGGTATCGTCCATCGTGCTGAGTTTCGTGCCGCTGGCGAGCCCGGCGGTGACGGCGGAGGAGTTGAGCGCATTCGTGTCGCTGGTCAGAAACCTGTTCCAGCAGCGACGGAAAACGGTCCACAACACCCTGCGCGCCTTCTATTCCCTGCCGGAGGACGTCCTCTCGCGCGTCGCAGCCGACGCGGGCGTGGATCTGATGAGCCGGCCGGAGACGTTGTCGAAGGAACAGTTCGTGCTGCTGGCGCGCGGCGTCGTGGCGGCGGGTGCGTGATTCGTAGCGGAGTCGGACGGGTTGATGAAGGCGAGGCGCATCGCAGGATGGTTGCTGGTCGCGGCGGGGATGCTCGCGGCGACGGCGGCGTCTGCGCAGACCGATTCGCTCTTCACCTCGATGGAGATGCCGGATTCGTTAGTACCCGCCACCGCCGGCTACCGGTTCTCCCCAACGTACATCAACCGAATCACGGGTAACGTGTCGAACGTGGGCATGATGAACGAATTCCGCGCCTCTATTCTTACGCCGTACGGGCCCATGGTCAACTTCGGCGTGTCCAAGGACGAGAAGGACTATCGCCTGCAGAACCGCTTCGAGGACAACAAGCGCCTCTCGTTCGGGATTATCCACACCTTCCGCTACGACATCCGGGGCGGCCTGACGTACAACGACAGCCGGGTGTTCAACCGCTCGATCGCAGTCGGGGGAACGACCCAGGACTTCATTCTCAACGACCGGACGCTGCAGGCGGGAGCCACCATGCAGCGAACGCTCCACGACCTGCGCCTGGACGGATCCCTGAGCGGAAACGTGCTGGAGAGCCAGCGCACGTACAAGAACGACCAGTCCCTCGCAGGTAGCGCCAACGGCGGGCTCGGCTACAACCTGATCGGAGACCGTGTCGTCGTCCAGGCACGCGGTGCCTACGCGCAGTCGAGCGATCAATCGGAAAGCGCAGGCACCCTGTACACGGGTCTCGGAAGCGGCGAGGACTCGCTGTCCAGCGCGGTCCGCGTGGAACTGAGCGACAGCATCGACGTCCGTGTCGACTACAACCGCTACCATGGCGTGCGTTACTACCTGGACCAGGCGATCGGTGCGCTGGGCGGGCAGCTGGCCGGTGCGGAAAACGTCCAGCCGGAAACCGAAACGCGCGACACCCGCTCCACGATGATTTCGTTCAACTCCCAGCCGTTGAAGGCACTCTCCATCCGGCTCGTTGCGACGCACGACGAACAGCAATTCGACTACCTGGTACAGACGACGCGTTTCAGCCGAACGGTTGGAGACGGCGTGCGGGGTAACGTGTCGTACGTCATGCCGTGGCGGACGTCGGCCACCGTGCAGTTCGAGAACCGCAACAACCTGCGCGACCTCGGTCCGCAGTCGATCGCGAGTACGAAGGACAAGAGGAAGCGCGTGAGCGTCGGGCTCCGGCACCCGCTGACCCGGACCATGTCCGTCGATCTGAGCGGAAGTATGCAGCTCCTGCAGTCCTTCTATCTGGACTACGAGGCCAACCCGCGCGATCGCGACCAGCTGGACACGACGGTCAACCTCCGGATCAATTCCAGCGTCTTCAAGAAGGTCGCGACGAACATCGCTCTCGCCTACACGGCCACCGATTTCGTCAACATCGACGCGAGCCAGTCGACCAACAACCGCTCGCGCCAGCTGTGGGAGCTGCGTCCCGGATTCACCTACACGATGAACCCGCGTCTGTCGATCACGCAGACCTACGGACTCGCCATCGAGTACACGGATTTCGTGTATCAGCCGGAAGACAACTTCCTGGACCGCAACATCACGCTCACGAATCAGCTCAACTACAGCCCGAGCAACCATATTCGATTCCGGTTGGACTACGGACTCACACTGCACGACAGCGGGTCCTACCTCCCCATCGGACCGGGCGGCGAGGATCTCCTGAACGTCGCACGCAAAGATCGGCGCGATCGCATGCTGCTCCACATGGACTACAACATCACCGATCACGTCGGCGTGTACTCGGAGTACCAGTACAACAACTTCTGGGACCGGGACGTCGAAACCGGCGATGAGAGCAGGACGCCGGACGGGTCGATCCAGGTGGGGACGCGGGGGCAGTACGACTGGGGGCAGAACCGGACGCTCCGCTTCCAGCTGGGCAAGGTGAAGCGATTCAGCCGATTCGGCAGCGACGCCGAGAAGGACTACTGGGATATGCGCTCGGAGTTCAATTACCCGTTCTAGGAACCATGATGATCGCGTCACGCAGAATTCTGGTGGGCGTCGTGCTGGTGCTGGTTCCGGCACTCCTTCCCGCGTGCCTGTTCGACACGCGGGAGGCGCAGCCACCGGGGCAGGCGGGGCAGGACCAGGTCACGCTGGACTCGCCCGACAAGCCGTTCCTCGCCATGAGGAAGTCGCTCAACGAGAGCCTGACCGACGCGAACTACGAGCGCGCCATCAGCACCAATTTCATCTTCTCTCCCACGCTCCAGGACTCGCTGGACCAGAACTTCATCGGGACCGGGGTGTTCGACGGGTGGGGGAAGCAGGTGGAGATCGATGCGCTCGACCTGATGCTTTCGGACGCGAAGACGATCAAGGTGGACTTTCGTCTCGAGCCGCCTCTCATTCAGAAGAGCACGTTCGTACGTTTCCGATCGCCCTACGCGCTGGAGATCGTCAACAAGTCGGCCCCGACGGATACGCTGAGCTACCGCGGCGTCGCCGAGATCGATGTGCGGCTGGAGAACGGCAACTGGCGCGTCACGTTCTGGAACGAAGTGGAAACGGTGGCCGGGTACACGACCTGGGGCTACCTGCGCGGCATCCTGCGAAGCCGCCTGAGCCCGTAAGATGGCTCGCAACGGAAGGTTAGCAGGATGGGAATTCATGGTAACTTATTTGATGGCTTGACGTTAATGGCTCAACTGGTGTATTATAAAGCCCGAGCGACCCGTCTCGCGGAAAGGATCTGCACCCTATGCTGAAGAGAAGTTTTCTTCTATGCGGGCTACTCACTCTCGCGATGCTGTCGGCGTCGTGCATCTTCGACCCGAAGCCGGCCCCACCCGATGTCGTTGCGCCGCCACAGACGTACACCAAGCTGCCGCGGACGACCAGAGAAGCAGTCCTCAACAATATTCAGTACGCGTACAACAAGCGTGACATCACGACGTACGACGAGCTGCTCGATACCGACTTCACCTTCTTCCTGGCGCCAGGCGACGTTGGCGGGCAGATCCCCGAGCAGTGGGGACGCGCGGAGGAGGTTCGGTTGACGGGTCTGCTCTTCAGCCAGGATCCGGGGCCGCAGTACCCCAAGTGCAAGCGGATCGAGTTCGACCTCAAGTTCGAGGACGGGGTCCAGTGGATCCCGGTTGTGCCCCAGGACTATCCCAATGAAACGTGGTACCTGGCGGTCGTGGTCTACTACTTCAACATCGACGTCGAGCCCGATACGCAGTATCAGCCCGCGGCGGGGTCGCAGGCCCAGTTCACCGTGCGCAACGTCGGCACGGATGCGGCGCCTGAATGGAAGCTGGTTGAATTCCGCGACCTCGGCGCCTGATCGAGTGCCCGGGCCGAAGCTGCCACTGTAGAGAGCTGCCCCCGGGTGAGGGGTCGAAGCCGCGCAGACGGACCTTCTAACGAGGGGAGAATCCAGCTATGCGCCGCTCGATCGTTCTTTCGTGCGCGCTCGCGTTCGGCTTCCTGTCGGGAGTGATCTCCTGCGGGGACGAGGCGGTTCCCCCCGAGTGCGATCCGTGCCCGCCGCCGAATGAGTTCCGGCCGTTGAGCACGCCCGACGCCGTCCTGAACAACCTCCAGGTCGCCTGCAACACCCGCAATCTCCAGGAATACGACCGCCTCCTCGACGCCGACTTCACCTTCCACGCGTTCGCCGGCGACGTGGCGGAGGGGCTGCCCGATCAGTGGGGGCACACGACCGACGCCATCTACGGCAGCCGCCTGCTCGATCCCGCCTACGAGGGCCCGAACCGCTGCACGCACATCGACCTGGACATCCCGTTCGAGTACGGCGTGCAGTGGGACGCGTTCAATCCGCCGTCGCACCCGGGTGAGATCTGGTTCTCCGCCCGGTTGCTCTATTCCTTCAGCATCGACGTCGAGTCCGGCGAGCGGTACGTGCCGCCGGCCGGGGCGTACGCCGACATCGCCGTTCGCAACGTCGGAACGCAGTCGGACCCCGACTTCCGGCTGGTCGAATGGACCGACGGCGTTCTGCCCAACCTTCCGCCCCATCCGCCGCATCCGCCGTCGCTCACGGATGCGACGTTCGGCGCGGTGAAGGGACTCTATCGCGACGGCGCTCCGGCGGTCATTCCTCTCACGACCAGGGAAGCGGTCCTCAACAACGTCGAAGCGGCGTACAACAAGCGCGACATCACGAGATACGAGGCGCTCCTCGACCCCGAATTCACGTTCTACCTGAGCGTGGGCGACATCGGCAACGGGCTGCCCGAGCAGTGGGGGTACGCGGAGGACGTGCTCTACAACTCGCGCATGTTCGACATGAGCTACATCGGTCCCAATCGCTGCACGAATATCCGCTTCGACCTGCAGTTCGAGGAGGGCGTGCTGTGGGTCTCGTTTGCGCCGTCGTCGCACCCGGACGAAACGTGGTACACGACGACGGTGTTCTATGACTTCCAGATCGACATCGTGCCCGATACCCGGCTCCTTCCACCGCCGGGGTCCCGGGCCTACGTCACCGTCCGCAACGCCGGAACCGATGCGGATCCCCACTGGCGCCTGGTCGAGATGCGCGACCTGGGCTCGCAATACATCGATGCCGCCGCGGGCGACGCCCCGGCGGCGGTCCAGCAGAGCACCTGGGGCCGCGTCAAAGCCCTGTACCGATCATGAGACGAGCTCCCTGGCGATTCCGTGCCATGACGATCGGCGCGATCCTGGCTCTCGCCGCGCTCGCGTCGTGCTCGGACCCGAAGAACGAGCCGGTCGCGCCGCCGGTGCCGCCCGGTCCGTCGTTCCAAACCCTGGACACGAAGGAAGCCGTGCTCAACAACGTCGAGGTCGCGTACAACCGGCGCAACATCGCCAAGTACGACGAGCTGCTCGACGCCGACTTCGTGTTCTTCCTGGCAACCGGCGACGTCGGCGGCGGCATTCCGGATTCGTGGGGGCGCGCGGACGACATCCTCTACAACTCGCGCATGTTCGATCCCAACTACGCGGGATCGAACCGGTGCAAGCGCATCGAGTTCGACCTGCAGTTCGAGAACGGTGTCGACTGGACCGACACCACGTTGCCGGGGTACCCCGGTGAGATGTTGAATGAGGCGACGGTGGGCTACTACTTCAACATCGACGTCGAGCCCGACATCCAGTACCAGCCGGCCGCGGGATCGCAAGCTCGGTTCATCGTCCGCAACATCGGCACCGACAGCGAGCCGCAGTGGCGCCTGGTCGAGCTGCACGACCTGGGGACGAGCGTGGCCCGCGCCGTGACGCCCGCCGCGTCGTCGCAGGAAACGACCTGGGGGATGGTCAAGGCGCTCTACCGCGACTGACGCCGCGTCCTTGACACCTCCGGGGGCGCTCGATAGGCTCCGCGCGGCGGATCGCCACACCGCCCCGTCATGCCGCGCACCCGCTCCAAGCGAAAACGTCCTTCGGCGACCGCCCCCGCCTCCCGCGCCTTCAAGGGGCTCGTCGCCGTCCTCGCGATCCTCGCCGTCGTGGGGGTGGCGTCGGTCCGCTTCCTCCAGACCACGCGCGGCGGCGTCTTTCTCGTCGACCACGGCGTCGAAAGTGCGTACCCGCGCATCCAGACCGACATCGGCATCGCGCTCAAGCACTCGCTGGAGGCGAGCGGCCTGCGGCGGCGCATCCGCGTCCACGACGCGGGCGGCGCGGGCAAACCCGTCCGCTGGGACATCCCCTGCGACGAGTCCACCGACCTGCTCCTCGTCAACGTGGCGCTCACCGGCGCCGTCCGCCTGGCCGGCGCGCGCGTGCGCCGCGCCGAACAGATCGACGGCGGGCGCACGCTCGTCTTCAACGTCGGCACCAACACGCGCGACACGCACCGCATCACCATCCGCCGCCTCGCGCCGCACGTCGCGGCGGAGGCGCTCCGGCGCGCGCCGCCGCTGCCGCGCGTCGCCATCGTGATCGACGACTTCGGCTACACCAAAGGCGGCGTCCCCGCGGAGATCATCGCGCTGCCCATGCCGCTCACCGTGTCGATTCTCCCCGAGCTGCGCGCGTCGCAGGCCGTCTACCGCGAGGCGCGCCAGGCGCACCGCTGCGTGATGCTCCACCTGCCCATGGAGCCCGCCGAGCCCGCCCGCGAGGATTTCGAAGTCGTTCGCACGGCGATGAGCGACGCCGAGATCCGCTCCCTGGTCGGCGAGTACATGGAGAGCCTGCCCGGCGTGGACGGGGTCAACAACCACCAGGGGTCGCTCGCCACCACCGACGCCCGCGTCATGGACGCCGTGTGTGCCACTCTCAAGCCCTACGGCGTTTTCTTCCTCGATTCTTTGACGTCCCCGAAGTCGGTCGCCTATAATGCGGCGGTGGCCGCGGGTATGCGCTCGGCGTCCAACAGTCTGTTTCTGGACGATGCCACCGACCGCCGCGAGGACGTGGAGGACCGCATCCGCGAGCTCATTCGGCTGGCGAAAGCCCACGGGTCGGCGATCGGCATCGGCCACCCGCACCCGTGGACGCTGGAAGCGCTCCGCGAGAGTACCGGCGCCTTCGAACGCGCCGGCGTGGAGCTGGTGACGGTGTGCGAACTGATGGACGCCTCGCCGTCCGCGACCCCGCAGGAGACCCCATGACCGAACGACCGCTGATTCGACTCGGAGTGAACGTCGACCACGTGGCGACCCTGCGCGAGGTGCGCAAGACCGTCGAGCCCGACCCCGTCTCCGCGGCCGCCGCGGCCGAGATGGCGGGCGCCGACCAGATCACCGTCCACCTGCGCGAGGATCGCCGGCACATCCAGAACCGCGACGTGCGCCTGATCCGAGAGGTGGTCAAGACCGCCCTGAATATGGAGATGGCGGCCACGGCCGAAATGCAGGAGATCGCGCTGGCGATCCGCCCCAACGCGGTCTGCATCGTTCCCGAGAAGCGCGAGGAGATCACCACCGAGGGCGGCCTCAACCTGGTCGACGCCTCGGCGAGCATGGGCGAGCTGGTCGCGACGCTCAAGGACGCGGGGATCCTCGTCACCGCCTTCCTCGACCCCGACCTGAACCAGATCCAGGAAGCCGCGCGTTTCCGCTTCGACGCCGTCGAGATGCACACCGGGGCCTTCGCCAACGCGCCGCGCCACCAGGTCGAGGACGAGGTCCGGGCGCTCAAGGATGCCGCCAACGCCATCCGGCACCTCGGCATGCGCGTCCACGCCGGCCACGGGCTGGACTACCACAACGTGACCCGGATGCTGGAGATTCCCTACCTGGAAGAGGTCAATATCGGCCACTCGATCCTCGCCCGCGCCGTGTTCACGGGCCTCGACCGGGCCGTCCGGGACATGCTCCACCTGCTGGGGCGGGTCTAGGCGGACCGGGTCCGCCGGGTCCGTCCGCAGCCCCCTTGACCCCGCAACCCGTTCGTGTATAATGCCCTCTTATTTCCGACCCGACCGCCCTCCCGCGTGGATTTCCTGGCGCCAAACTTAACGGCATCACCCTGGGGAGGGTGTGAGTCCGCCCGAAACAGATCACGTCAGAGGTACTGATGAAGACCCGTTGGAAGCTGGTCGTCATTCTTGGGGTCATCGGCTACTGCGTCTGGGCGCTCCTGCCCAGCGTGCGCTTCTACACGTTGAGCGCCGATGCCAAGGCCCGGTTGACGAGTGAACAGCGCGACAAGTACATCGACAAGGCCATCAAACTCGGTCTCGACCTCCAGGGCGGCGTTCACCTCGTCATGCAGGTCGACGATTCCAAGCTGGACGAGAACGCCAAGAAGGACGTCGTCGACCGCGTCATCAAGATCTACCGCAACCGTATCGACCAGTTCGGCGTCGCCGAGCCCACGATTCAGAAGCAGGGCACCCGGCGCATCATCGTCGAGCTGCCGGGGCTCCAGGACGTCGACCGCGCGCACCGCATCCTGAACCAGACCGCCCGGCTCGAGTTCCGACTCGTCCGCGAACAGGACGAAGTACGACGCGTGCTGACCGCCCTCGACCGCAACCTCTACGGGGTCAAGGTCACGGGCACGGTCGTCGACACCTCGGGCGTCGGCAAGACCCCGGAAGAGTCGCAGGTCGCGGGCACGACGCCCGCCGGCGTCGACACCGCGGCGGTGGATTCGCTGCTGCCGGCGATGCCGGGCCAGCAGGGTGAGGCCAACGTCCCGCTGCCCGAGGCGTCCGGAGATCGTCCCTTCACGTCGCTGCTGGTGACGTACTTCGACGGCGGCGTCGTGGTGGATTCGCGGCGTGTCGAGACCGTCGATCTCTTGCTGCACACCGAGCAGGCCCAGCGCGCCATTCCCGCCAACTCGCAGTTCCTCTGGAGCTTCGAGGACCGGCCCATCCAGGGCGGCGGCACGGGCAAGCTGCTCTACCTGGTCGAGAAGAAGGCAACCCTCGACGGCAGCACGCTCGTCGACGCGACGACGCGTCCCGACCCCGAGGATCCCAGCCACCTCAACGTCGGCTTCCGGCTTAACCGCCAGGGCGCCATCATCTTTTCACGCTTCACCGGCGAGAACATCGGCCGTCGCATCGCCATCGTGCTCGACGGAAAGGTGCGCTCGGCGCCCGTCGTCCAGAGCAAAATCCCGGGCGGCGAGGGTCGCATCACCGGCATCGGCTCCGACGAGGAGGCGGGCGACCTGGCCATCGTGCTCCGCGCGGGTGCGCTGCCGGCGCCGGTCTCGATCGTCGAGGAGCGCACGGTGGGTCCGACGCTGGGCCGCGACTCCATCGATTCGGGCAAGAAGGCCGCCGGCGCCGGATTCGTCCTGGTGCTGGTGTTCATGATTATCTATTACCGGCTCTCCGGCATCCTCGCGTGCGGGGCGCTCGTGCTGTGCATGGTCATGATCCTGGCCGTGATGGCGACGCTGCGCGCCACGCTCACCATGCCCGGCATCGCGGGATTGATCCTCACCATCGGCATGGCGGTGGACGCCAACGTGCTGATCTTCGAGCGCATCCGCGAAGAAGTGCGTCACGCCAAGACGGTGCGCGCCTCCATCGAGGCCGGTTACGACAAGGCGTTCTCCACGATTCTCGACGCCAACGTGACCACGCTGATCACGGCGTTCGTTCTGTGGCAGTTCGGGACCGGACCCATCAAGGGCTTTGCGACCACGCTCACCGTGGGAATCCTGGCCAGTATGTTCACGGCGCTCTTCGTAACGCGCGTCGTCTACGACCTCATCACCGCCCGGCGCCACATGGAGCGCCTGAGCATCTAGTCGGGGGAAAGCGGTCATGCAGTTTTTCGGAAGCACGAATTTCGATTTCGCCGGCGTTCGTCGCCGGACGATGCTCGTCTCGGCCATCATCCTGGCGGCGGGGATCATCTCTATCGGCCTCCACCGCGGGTTCAGGTCCTCGATCGATTTCGCCGGCGGTGCGCTGGTGGAGATCGGGGTGGAGAAGCCCCTCCCGGTGTCGGAGATCCGCTCGGTGGTGTCGAAAGCCGGCTATCCGGGCGCGGAGATCACGCGCTTCGGTGAGGCGGATGACTTTCTCATCAAGGTCAAGAGCACCGACGTCGCCCCCGATTCGGTGGCGCTCGTCATCAAGCACGCCGTCTCGACCGGCATCGGCGGTCAAACGGTGGACATCCGGCGCGTCGAATCCGTCGGCCCCAAGATCGGCTCGGAGCTTCGCACCGCGGCGTTCTGGGCGGTGATCTACTCGCTGATCGGGATTCTCATCTACGTCGGTTGGCGGTTCGACTTCCGTTTCGCCGTGGCGTCGATCATCGCCACCGCGCACGACGTATTGTTCACGCTGGCGTTCTTCTCCTTCATGGACATGGAGATCTCGCTCCCGGTGATCGCGGCCCTGCTCACGATCGTGGGGTATTCGCTCAACGACACCATCGTCGTCTTCGACCGGATCCGCGAAAATCTGGCGGTGCGGCGGCGCGAGAACTTCGATGCGCTGGTGAACTCGTCGATCAACGAGACGCTCTCCCGAACCGTCATCACGGCCGGGACCACGCTCCTTGCTCTGGTCGCGCTGCTCGCCTTCGGCGGCGAGGTCATCCGCGACTTCGCCCTGACGCTCACCGTGGGCGTCGTCGTCGGGACCTACTCCTCGATCTTCATCGCGGCGCCGGTGCTGATCGAGTGGCAGCACCGCAAGCCGAAGAAGGTCAAATAGCCCTCCTCTCGCACAGTCTCTTCTCGGTGGCCGCGCGGGTCCTGTCATCTCGCCACCCCGCGGCTGCGCCTCGCGGGGGCCCCGCCTCGATGCCACCCGCGCGGGAGCGCCCCTTTGTCCCCTTCCATAGACACCGCCGTCCCCAATCGGGGACATATTCGCACGGCCGTCGCCCGTAACTCGTTACCCCACAACGGGGACCGGCGGGGCACGTGCCTTGCAATCATGCCACTATTTAGGTCCACACCATGGGGACCCGTACTTGCAGATTCCTGCCGGCGATGGGCGCCGCGCTCCTGGCCGGGGTGGTTGTGTTCTGGCTGCCCGGGGCGGCGCAAGTGCATGCAAGATCGATTGATGGCCCGATTGCGTCGGCCGACAGCATCGTCCGCGCGACCGACGAGGCGTTGCCCCCGGAGGCACGGAACCGCAAGACCGGGGACGGGCCGATGGACGTCTTCGCCGACATCGAACGGGGCTGGAACTCCCGCAACGTCGACGTGATCCTGCGCCACTTCGGCTCGCAGAAGGTGGCGATCTCGCTCGAGGGGACGGGGCCGTCGGGCGGCAGCTTCTCCCGCAACCAGAGCTACTACCTGCTCAAGGACCTCTTCCGCTACACCACCACCAAGAAGTTCGAGTTCACGCAGTTCCGAAAGCCGACCGACGAGGACGGGCAGTCGTTCGCCATCGCGGAGCGCCAGTACCAGAAGACCGACGACGGCCGCCTCTTCAAGGACAAGGTGTACGTCTCCCTGCACCTGGAAACCGACGATGACCATCCGCGGTGGGTGGTGGACGAGATCAAGTCGATCCGGTGACGGTCCCACCCGTTCGACGCGCCCCGCGTCGTGCTATGCTGTCCGCGCCGGCTGACCGGTGACCCAGGATGCGGACCCATCGCCTTCTTCTTATCATCGCGATCACGTGCCTCGCCGGCGCGTGGGCGGGGTTGTTCTTTCACTCCCTCGCCGCCAGCCCCTGGCTGGCGTGGATGCCGGCGTGGGCGATCGCGGTGCTGCTCATCGCGGCGGGCGGGCTGCTCCGCGCCGCGCGCGCGGGCGTCCGGTCGAGTCCCGCCCTCTGGACCGCGATCACGCTGACGGCGGTCTCGCTGGCGTTCCTCGAGCTGCCCCCGCGCAACGACCCGCGCACCGAGCAGCACTGGCGGCGCGAGTCGTCCGTGCACGTCGCCGAAACCCTCCGCGAGGCGGGGATCCAGCTCCGCCGGCTCGAGGACCTCTCCACCGCCCTCGGTGCGCGCGCGACGGACCGCCTGCGCGACATCGACCCCGGCGATCGCACCGCGGCCTTCGCGCTGCTCGACTCGCTGGCGCAATCCGCGGCCCACGGCAAGTCACTCGCGTCGGGAACCGCGATCGGTCTCCAGTATTTCGACGAGACCGGCGAACGGGTGGCGTGGGCGGGCTGGCCGCAGTCGGTATCGCTCCTCGACCGCATGTTCATCGCCAACGGGACGGACCTCGTCTACACGCGCAGCGTCTCGCTCTACCACATCCTCTCGCAGATCGTTCCCGTCGCCGCCGCCGATGGATCGCCCGCGGGTGCGCTCCTGGTCGACATGCCGCTCGAAGTGGACTACCGCGTCAACAACCGCTTCCTCAAGAGCTCGAGCCTCGCCGACCACATTCCCAGTGGATCGGTGGCGCGCGTCAGCTTCGACTACTACCCTGCGACCGGAAACCTCCCCGAGCGGCTCCCGAGGCTGCGCGAACAGGCGGCGCAGGAAGCGGCGCGGCGCGTGCGCATGCTGGACGCCGCCGCCGGCCGCCGAGACGAACCCGCCGCCGGCGACACGACGGCGGGCGGTGAGCCGGCGCCCACCCGGCGCGACTCGGTGATGACCTACTTCGATTTCCCGAAGAACGTCGAGCCGCAGGGTGAGATCGTCGGAACGGCGGCCAGCGGCATGCAGGGGCGCGTGCTGGTTCGCAGTCACGTCGGCAATCCGCTGATCAACGTCACCGCCGTCGGGCATCCGTTCTCGCACTACCTCCAGGTTCGATCGGCGCGCCAGGCGGCGACGGCGCGGGTGCTGGCACTGCTCGCCCTGTTCGCCATGTTCGTCCAGCTGATGCGCTGGATCCCGGCCGCGAGCACGGGACGCGCCACGCTGGCGCGGGTGGGTCTCTTCGCCGCCTTCATGGTGGCACTCCGGTACTCCCTGCTCTCGTTCGCCTCGCGCGGCGCGTGGACGCACGCGCGCCTCCTCGATCCGTCCGTCTTCGCCACCCCGACGCTGGGCGGGCTCCTGCGCAGTACGCTGGATCTCGCGGTGACCGCCGTCTTCTTCGTCGTGTTGATCTACGGGCTGGTTCGCATCGTGCGCGACTGGCTGGATACGGCGCAGCCCGGCGCGCGCCGCCGCGCGCCGGCGTGGGTGATGGCGGTCGAAGCGGTCGCGATCGCCGGGGTTCTGATCGGCGCGTGCGAGCTGGTGCGCCGGTTGACCAACACCGTCGTGGTCAACGCCAACCCGCGCCTTCTGGGCGACAGCATGACCCTCACCGACGTGAGCGTCATTGTGCTGCACGTCGGCATCTTTCTGATGGTGACGGGGATCGTCCTGGCCGCGGCGTTCTTGATCTGGGGATTGCTGCGCGCGACCGGCAACGCCCGCGGCGGACGCACGAACCTGGCCGCGTTCGCGTTGGTCATGGTGGCGGGGATGGTGATGCACCGCTGGGACCCCGTCGGCCTCTCGGCGTTGATCGTGTTGTTCGTGATCGTCGCGCCGCGCGTGGTCCGGCGCGAGGACCTGGTCTCGTTCGGGATCGTCGCCTTCTGCCTGGTGGTGGTGTCGTCGGCCTCCGCGTACGTCTACCTCAACCGCGACTACGACGAGCTGCGCAAGAGCTTCGTGCTCGAGAAGTCGGGCGAGATCAGCAATCCCGGCGACAACTGGAAGGTCGTGATCCTGGAAGACGTCCTCGGCGAGTACGCGCAGCGGCACGACATCCGCCAGGCCATGCGCAATCCGTCGGTCGGCATCGAGCGCCTCGCGTTCGACCTGTGGGCCGACAGTCCCTTCAGCCTGCTCGGGTACAGTTGCGCTATCCACGTGGTCGACGCCGCGGACAGCGTCATCAGCCAGTTCGCCGTCGACATGCCCTACCGCGCGCGCATCACCGAAGGCGGCGAGCGCACCGACACGCCCGACGGAGAGCAGTGGGCGGTGCTCGACCTCACCCGCTCGACGCCGCAGGGCGTGGTGCGTTTCTACCGCGGCATCCTCAACGTCGAAGAGAACGACATCTACGAGAGGGCGGCGTCGCCGGGCCGGCTGCTCGGCAAGGTGATCATCGACGTCCCCTTCTTCTTCGGGAGCCTCGAGCTGGCGGCGCGCACCGGGCCGCGAACACCGGAAGTCCTGCGCAACGTGCAGGAGGGCGGGGTCGCCCCGCGCGTGGAAGAGCCGGAAGCGCTGCTGCTGGCGCGCGTGGATCGCAACCGGCGCGTCACCGAATCGTCGTCGGAGCAGCTTGCGGTGGGGACGCGTGTGAGCCCACTCGTTCTGGAACGCGCGAAGGACCGCCAGTGGCCGCTGCTGCGCTCGTCCCGGCGCAACTACCGCGTCGTGGCGCTCGACACGGACGAGCAGCAGGGCCAGCTGCTCGCGGGCTTTGCGGTCCCGTCTCCCGCGCGGCACCTGTTGCGCTGGTCCACGCTGCTGTCGCTCTACCTGTTCTACTCGCTGGTGCTGATCGTGGCGGTGCTGATTCTCGGGGCCATGCCGCGCTTCAGTCGCATCCTGCCCTCGCTGACGCCGGGGCGCCGCCTGGGCTTCCAGCAGAAGCTGCTCGCGTCGTTCCTGGTGGTGGCGCTCGCGCCGGTGGTCATTCTGGGGCTGTTCTCGGTGGACTTCATCAAGGGGCGTTTCGTCGAGGAAAGCCGCGACGAAGCCTCCGTAAAGGCGTTCAGCGCGCGCAAGGCGTTCGTCAACATCCTGCACGGCGAGCTCCAGTTCTATTTGAGCCGCGCCGACCTCACCCGGCTGGTCGCCGCCGACGCGCCGCCCGTGAAGCGGCTGGGCGGGCACCGCGTCGCGGCCCTCTTCGACGACGCCACGCTGCCGGATCCGGGTACGTTGATGGCACCCGTGGTGGGATCGATCGCGGATGCGTCCACCGAGGATCTCGCCGTGTGCACCATCGACGGCATGTCGTACGTCGGGGTGTTCAGCGCGCCGCTGCGCGTCACGCGCGACGGGTGGGTCGGCGGGTATTACCTCTACTACGGTCGCGCGATCGATTCCGATCTGCTGGCCGAGATCGCCGAGCAGGTGGGTTCCGACGTCAACGTGTACGTCGACGGCGAGCTGGTGGCGTCGAGCCGCGAGGGATTGCTCGCCGGCGGGTTCATCAGTGCCACCATGAACGCGGAGGCGTTCGTCGAGGTGTCGCTGCTGGGATCGGAGCGCTCGCTCGGCACCGAACGCGCGGGCAGCTACAACTTCCAGGTGGCGTACCTCCCCGTGGACCACTGGCGCAGCATCGCGGCCGATTCGACCGTCCTCGCTCCCGACCCCACGCGTGCGGCACTCGCGGTGCCGCTGTTGTTCCGCCCCGAGTCGTACTCGCTGGAGGTGCAGCGCGCGACGTCGGTAATCCTGGGACTATTCGCGTTGCTGCTCGCGGCCACCATCGCGCTCGGCCTGGTGGTGGCGCGGGGTGTGTTCGAGCCGCTGCGCGAGCTGGTGGCGGGCACGCGCCGCATCAGCCAGGGGGATTTCAACGTCCGCCTGCGCGAGGAACGCGCCGACGAGGTGGGCATCGTCGCGGTCGCCTTCAACGAGATGACGCAGCGCATCGCCGAGTCGCAACGCGCGCTCGAAGAGCGACGCCGGTACCTCGAAGCGATCCTGGAGAGCATCGGCGCCGGGGTCATCAGCACCGACGCCGAAGGGCGCGTGCGCACGGTGAACTCCGCCGCCGAGCGCATCACCGGCGTGAACTCCACGGACGCGATCGGGCGCACCGGAGCCGAGCTCGCCGGCTCCGGCCGCGCACAACGCATCTTCTCGCTGCTCGATGCGAGCGCCTCGGCGCGCCCCGGATTCGACTCGGGCGAGATCGAGGTGGAGACCGAGGGTGGACGCGGCACGGTCAAGTTCATGCGCACGCATCTCGAGACCGAAGGGCGCCCCTTCGGGACCGTGCTCGTGTTCGAGGATCTCACCGAGCTGATCCAGTCCAAGAAGCTCTCGGCGTGGGTGGAGATGGCGCGGCAGATCGCGCACGAGATCAAGAACCCGCTGACCCCCATCCGCATCTCCACGCAGTTCATGCGCCGCGCGTACGTGCAGAAGCCCGAGGAGTTCGAGCGCATCTTCAACGAGGGCACCGAGACGATCATCCATCAGGTGGATGTGCTCAAGCGCATCGCGGGCGAGTTCTCGAGCTTCGGGCGCATGCAGCAGCTCGAGGTCAAGGCCGAGGAGATCGACCCGCTCGTCCGCCAGATCGTGACCCCCTACGAGAACAACGCCTCGGGCGTGCGCGTGCACTACGACAACGGCGTGGCGGACGCGCGCGTGCTGATCGACGCGGAGGCGGTGCGCAAGATCTGCACGAACCTGATCGAGAACGCGCTCGAGGCGATGGGACCGCAAGGGGGAGAGCTGCGGGTCGGGTGCTCGGAGGCGACGGAGGACGGTGTGCCGGTGGTCCGCGTCGTGTTCCGCGACACCGGTCCCGGGCTGGACGGCGAAGCCGCGCGACGGCTCTTCGAGCCCTACTTCTCCACCAAGACGACGGGGACGGGGCTGGGACTCGCGATCTGCCGCTCACTCTCGCGCCAGATGGGCGGTGACGTGACCATCGAGAATGTGGCCGGCGGAAAGGGCGCGGAAGCGACGCTGACGCTGCGACGGGCCTGACGGCCGCTACCCCTTCTTCTTCTTTGCCTCGCCCGAGGAGCCCTTGCCGCTCTTGCCCGAGTTGTTGTCCTTGGACTTCCCGCCGTCGTTGCCGTTGTCCTTCGACTCGCCCTTCGAGTTGCCGGACTTCTTCCCCGAGTCCTTGGCCTTGTACTTCCGCGGCTCCGTCTTCTTGCGTTCGACCGGCTTCGTCTGCGGTCCCGGTGACGAGGAGCCGCCGCTTCCGCCCGCGTTGCCCACGCCGGGAGATGTGAGTGGCAGACCCAGCGGCGCGGGCGTTTCGTAGGGCAGACCGCCTTCGCCGCGGGTCTGCTTCATCCCCGGAATGATGACGCGCCGCAGCTCGTGGCGTCCGAACTGCTCCTTGTCGATCTGAACCGGTACCGGGTCGAGCGAGTTGTGCGTCTCGCGCTGCACGTAGTAGGTGTCGGGCGCACGCCGCACGACGTCGCCCGCGTGGTAGGACGACTTGAACTTCTCGGGTGACACGCGGTAACGCGTCGCCTCCGGGTCGCGGAACTTGGTCGCCGGAACGACGGTCCAGTAGTCGTAGCCGTTGTCGGCCCACGGATCGTGCCAGCCGTGGCCCGGCGGCGGGAGCGGCGCCCAGCACACGTAGTCGCCGACCGTCATCCAGTCGCAGCGCACGGGCGCCCAGTCGTACCCCGGCACCCACACCCACCCCAGCGTGAAGTCGTTGACCCAGTAGCCGTAGTGATACGTCGCCCAGCCGAACGGGTCGTAGGAGGCCCACATCCAGCCGTACGCCGTCCACACCCAGTAGCCGCTCTGCATCGGCTGCCAGCTCGAAACGACGGTCGGGCGCCACACCGGCCCGAACGGCCGCAGGTCGTACCAGCTCCCGTAGGGGCCGAGGTCGTCGAACATCGCCAGCGAGTCCGCCGGGGTTTCGTTGTAGGCGCCTTCGACCTCCGGCTGCGCCGCCGCCGGCCCCTGGGCGGCCGGCGCGGGCGCGAACTCCGGGTCGCCAAGCAGCTCGCGGTCGTACCCCGAGCACCCGGCGGCGATGACGAGCATCGCGAGCAGAATCAATGCGAGACGTCGTTCGATCATGGCATCCAGACTATCCTACCGGTTCTTGGCGGGCTTCGCCTTTCCTCCTTCATTCTTCGATTTCGACCCCGAGCTACCCTTCGAGGACGAGGATCCTTTCGATTTCGCCTTCGCGGGCGTCGCCTTGCCGGAGTCCGACGAACCGCGCGACTTCGACGTCGACGGCGTCGACTTCCTCTCGACGGGCGCCGGCTGTTTCTTGACCGGCGCCGGGCGCGAGACCGTTCCTCCGCTCGATCCGGACGGCGGCTGCGTCACGCGGGGCTGCGTCCCCTTGCGGACCACCGGCTGCGGGGTCGGCTGCGGTGCCCGGATCGGCGCCGGCGTGTACCGCGGCGGTTTGGTCCGATCCGAGGGCATCTTCACCCGCGTGATCTTCCGCCCGCGAACCTCGCGCACCTGGAGATCGACCGAAATCGTCTTCACGGGACGGCGGGTGATCGTCTCGACGTACTTCGTATCCGGGCCCCGGTGGATCACTTCCGCCTTGCGGCGTTCGGACTTGAACTTCACCGGCGGGACCCGATAGTTGCCGATGTGGTCGTCCTCGAAATTGCGGCCGCGCACACCGATCCACCAGTCGCCACCGCGTGGCTCCCACGGCCGCGGGCAGACATAACCCACCGGCGGCAGCGGTGCCCAGAAGATAATATCGTCAATCCGCATCCAATCGCAATTGCACGCGACCCATTCGTACCCGGGAACCCAGACCCAGCCCAGCCTGTTGCTGTAGAACCAGTTCCCGTAGTGATACGTGATCCATCCGAACGTGTCGTAGGATTCGAACATCCAGCCGTATGTCGTGTGGACCCACCGGCCGTTCTCGAACGGGCGCCAGCCCAGCACGAGCGAGGGGCGCCATACCGAGCCGAAACCATCCAGGTGGTACCACGTACCCCAGAAGGTGAGGTCCACGAACATGTCCCTCGGATCGACCGCGACGACGCGCCGGGCGGGTCGGTAGGACGTGTAGGACACGACGGCGCCGGCGGTGGCTCCCATGGCCGGTTCGTTCTCGACCGGCGCGGGCGGGTCGTAGTCGTACGCGGCCGGCTGGTCGATGTCGTACGAGGCGGGCTCGTCGTAGTCCGACTCGGTTGATTGCAGGGCGATCGGCTTGGGGTCGCCGAGGAGCTCGCGGTCATAGCTGGCGCATCCGGCTCCGATGAGCAGGAGCGGTGCGAGCATCAGCGTAAGCGAGTATCGTTTCATGTCATTACCTCCCGGGCCTGGTGGCCGCCGGCTCTCGCCGGAGTCCCGTTTCTATCTGTCAAAAGGTTGGACAGGGGCCGCACGGGATTTCTTGCAACCGATGACCGGGAGCCCGAGTACGGGACCCGAAGGTCCATTGCGGAGGATTCCCCGTCGTTCCCCGATGGGGGGCACGCAACGTGCAAGTCCGGCGAGGCGGCGTTTGCAACCGGCGAGACCGTTAACTATAATTGAACTCACGGAGTTATCCATGCGGATGGGTCGAGCGACAGTGGCGATGATGGGGCTCCTGGCCGCGCTGATGGTCTCAGGGGAGGCCCGCGGTCAGATGGCGGCCGGCGACCCGGCCGAAGAGTATGGTGTGCAGATCGCGCGGCTCAAGTATCCCGGCGGGGGCGACTGGTACAACAACCCGTCGTCGGTCCCCAACTGGCTGGTCGAGTTCGAGCGCCGCACGGGCATCAAGACCGCCCGCGATCAGAAGGTCGTGTCGCTGGAAGACGAGAACCTGCGCGCGTATCCCTTCCTGTACGTCACCGGTCACGGCACCATCCGGTTCTCGCCCGAGCAGCGCGACATCCTGCGCGCGTACCTCGAAGACGGCGGGTTCCTCTTCATCAACGACAGCTACGGGATGAACGACTCCGTGCACGCGATGGTGCACGATCTCTTCCCCGACAAGCCGTTCGAGGAGCTGCCCAACGACCATCCCATCTACCATTGTTTCTACGACCTTCCGGGGCTGCCCAAGATCCACAAGCACGACGGCAAGCGCCCCCAGGGGTTCGGGGTCACGGTCAACGGGCGCGTCGTGCTCTATTATGTGTATGAATCGGATATCGGCGACGGCCTCGCCGATCCCGAAGTCCACCACGACCCGCCCGAGAAGCGGGAACAGGCCATGGAGATGGCGGTCAACGTCCTCATGTACGCCATCACCAGCCGCGTGCTGATGTAGCGGTCGAAAGGGAACGCATGGCATCCGGGAACGACAGCCTTCGCAGGTACCTGCGCTCGATTCTGCTCCGGACCGCCGCGCTCCATGCGGGCGCGGGACTGGTGGCGGTGCTGGCCGCCGCATCCTGGGTGCTGCTCGCGCTGGTGGTGTGGACCGCACTCGTCCACGGGCCGAGCCTCGCCGTGGCCACGTGGGTCGCACGCATCGCCATCGCGCTGATCGTCGCCGCGTTCGGTTACTTCGTGGTCTGGCCGCTGGCGCGGCTGCCGCGGATCGACCACCTCGCTTCCGAGATCGAACGGCGCGAGGACCTCAAGGAGCTGGTCCGCGCCGGCTTCGAGTTCAGCCGCGACGAGACCGCGGCGCGCCGCTACTCGCCGGAGCTGATCCGCGAGGTCATTCGCCAGGCCGTCGAGAAGCTCTCGGGTCTGCGCGTGCGCGCGCTCTTCCTGGACCGCCGGCACCTCGCGGTCGTTCCGCTGGCGCTGGTCGGCCTGGTCGCGCTGCTCGGCATCGCCGTCTTCGATCCGAACGTGGTCACCGACGCGGGCCGCCGCGTGGTGTCGCCGCGGCAGGTGGCTTCGCTGCCCCACGGCCCCAATATCCACGCGGAACCCGGAGACATCACTGTGCTGGCGGGAAACGACGTGACGGTGAGCGGCATCGACCTCGGCGAGACCGACATGCCGGTCGAGATCGCGTTCAACCTTTCCAGCGATTTCTGGAAGAACGAGCCCACGACGCTCGTGCGCCGCGATCCGAGCGCCGACGCCGCCTTCGATCGCTACAACTACACGTTCCACGACATCCGGAACACGACGCAGTACTTCTTCAAGTCGGGCGACTACAAGACCGAGAGCTACACCATCACGGTGGTCCACGAGCCCATCCTGACCGACGTGCGCGTTACGGTGACGCCGCCCGCGTACACGAAGGAGCCGGCGACGACGCTCGCGGACAACGCGGGCAACGTCCAGGCTCTGGAGGGTTCGAAGGTGCGCGTGCAGGCGCGCAGCAACAATCCGTTGCGCGAGGCGTGGGTCGAGTTCGACGGCAAGGACAAGAAGCCCGTCGAGCATACCGGGCGCGACCTCGGGTTCGAATTCGCCGCGCTCAAGGACGGCAGCTACCGCGTCCTGCTCGAAGATTCCCTGGGGTTTTCGACGCGCGATCCGCTCTCCTACACCATCGAGGTCTTCAAGGACCGCCCGCCGACGGTCGACGTGATCCAGCCCGGCGCCGACGCCGCCATGCCGCGCACGCAGCAGCTCGACATCGGGTTCGTCGCGTCGGACGACTACGGTGTGGCGCGCGCCACGCTCTACTTCCGCAAAGCGGACGCCACCGATTACCGCAAGGCCGCCATCTCACTCGGCGATTCGCACAACCGCAAGGAAATGGCGGTCGCGTATCACTGGGACCTCTCGGACATGACGCTGTTCCCCGGGAACTCGGTGGAGTATTTCGTCGAGGTGGCGGACAACAATGTGGTCACCGGCCCCGGTATTGCGCGCAGCAAGATCTTCCGCGTGACGGTTCCCACCATGTCTGAGCTCTACGACAACGCGAAGCACGAGGAGACACACCGGGACGACACGCTCAAGGCCGCCATCGAAGACAGCCGGGAGTTGAGCGAGCAGCTGGAGAAGATCTCGCGCGAGTATCTCAAGACCGAGAAGATGGAGTGGTCGCAGAAGAAAGAGTTCGACCGCGCCATCGAAACGCAGAAGGCCGTCCAGGACAAGCTCAGCGACGTCAAAGAGTCGCTCGACAAGACGATGCAGGAGCTGTCCGAGAACGAGATGACCACCCAGCAGATCGGCGAGAAGATGGAGGAGATCCGCAAGCTTCTCGACGAAGTCAATTCGCCCGAGCTGCAGAAGTACATGGAAGAGCTGCGCAAGGCGATGGAGAAGATGAACCCCGACGACGTGCGCCAGGCGCTGGAGAAGATGGAGCTCAACACGAAGGACATGCTCGAGCGCCTGGAGCGCACGGAGAGTCTGCTGCGACAGCTCCAGAAGGAGCAGCGCATGGAGGAAATGGTGCGCAAGGCCCAGGACCTCATGGAGAAGCAGGCCGACCTCAATGAGGAGACGAGCCAGACGTCACCGAAGGACTCCGGCAAGATGAACGAGCTGTCGGAGCGACAGGAGGAGCTGGCCCGGCAGGCGGACGAGATGCAGAAGTCGGCGGAGCAGGTCGCCAACGAGCTCGACGATCAGCAGGCGCAGCAGCAGATGCAGCAGATGTCGCAGGAGATGAAGTCCCAGCAGGGACCGCAGAAAGACATGCGCGACGCCGCCCGGAACCTGCAGCAGCAGCAGCGGCAGCAGGCCATGCAGAATCAGCAGCAGGCGATGGAGAAGATGGTGAGCCTGTTCCGCCGCGCCATGCAGGCGCAGCAGGCGATGAGTCAGAACATGAACTCGAAGATGGCCCTGAACCTCCAGAAATACGCGCGCCAGACGCTGGACCTGTCGTTCCGCCAGGAAGCGCTGGCCGAGGGGCTCCAGGCGCCGTCGACGGACCAGAACGAAAGCGAGACGGGAAGCGCCGCGGAGCAGCAGCTGAGCCAGCTGCAGGCCACGCAGAACATCGCCGACGAGATCACGAAGATGGGGAACATGTCGCTGTCGGTGCCGCGTCCGTTGATGCAAGCGCTGGGCGAGGCCATCACGCGCATGCAGAGCTCCATGCTCTTTCTCGAACAGGACAAGCCCTACATGTCGACGGTGCACGCGCGCAACGCCGTCGAGTCGCTGAACAAGGCGACCATCGAGATGCTGCGCACCGCCAAGTCGTGCCAGTCGGGAATGAACGGGCAGGGCCAGCCGACCGCGCAGCAAATGCTGCAGTCGATGATCCCGACGCAGCAGAACATCATTCAGGAGACCCAGCAGATGCTGCAGATGCACATGGCCGAGGAGATGCTCCGCCAGCAGCGTCAGGCGCAGCTCGATCGCCTCGCGGGCCAGCAGCGTTCGCTGCAGGAGATCGCCAAACAGATTCAGAATTCGATGAAGGACCAGGGCAAACCGCTGGGCCGCCTGGACCGGGCCATCGAGGACATGGAGGCCGTGAGCAAACAGCTCGAGCAGGGCAACATCAGCGACGACCTCGTCAACCAGCAGCAGCGCATCCTGAGCCGCATGCTCGACGCGTCCCGTTCCGTGCACACGCGCGACTACGAGAAGGAGCGCGAGAGCGTCACCGCCGAAGACATCTTCTCCAGGGCGCTGGGCCGCAGCCCCGAGGGCGTGGACGCCAGGACACTGCGCGACGAGATCCAGCGCGCCATGCAGCTCAAGGCCCCGGGCGAATTCGAAGATCTGATCCGCATGTACTTCCGCGCGCTGGCGGACGAATCTCCCGTCGAGAGCGCCCCGCGGAGCCCGTGACGTGAGGGCCCGCCTGCTGGTCTGCACGGCGCTCGCGTTCGCGGCGGCCGTTTCTCTGGCGTCGGCCCAGGAGTCGCGGATGCGGCGTCCCCTGGGCAACGATCCCCTGACGGTGAGCGCCGACATCCTGGAAGCCTCACGCCTGCTCTCGGTGAATCCCGAGGCGGGAGTGGCGTTGCTGCGCCAGCTCAACGCGCGCTTCCCCGGCCGCGACGACATCCTCTCCCGCCTGGGATACGGCATGCAGGTGGTGGGAAAGGCCGACTCCGCCGTGTTCTACTACCGCGCCGCGCTGCAGGCAAACCCGCTGAACCTCGATGCCGGCAAGGCGCTGGGCTCGATCTACTTCTCCGAGGGCCGGGAAGACGACGCGATGCGCGTGTTCAACGGCGTGCTCGAAGCCAACAAGTACAGCGTCGCGTCGTACAAGATCGTCTCCGACGCGCTGCGCGATCTGGGGCGCGCCGACCAGGCCATCGCCGTGCTGGAGAGCGGGCGCAACCGGAGCCAGAAGAACCAGAGCCTCACGCTCGAGATCGCGAGCCTGTACAAGCAGACGGGCGACACGAAGCGGGCGCTGGACGAGTACCTGTCGTTCGTGGTCGCCGAGCCGCGCGGCTTCCGCGTGGTGCGTTCGAAAATGCTGGAGGCGCTACGCGACGCCGGGAACGATCAGGACGAGATGGTGGCGTATCTCACCACGCGTGCCGATCGCGGCGGCGCCGAGGGACACGCGGCCATGGACGTGCTCGCCGCCCATTTCCTGGAGCGCGGGCTGTTGGAGAAGTCGCTCGACATGGCGCTGCGCGCCGAGAGCGGCCGGGAGTCCGACGGCGGAACGCTGCTCGCGCTGGCCGAGGACGCGATGAACCGCGTGGCGTCGCTGCCGCGCACCGAGCAGGCGCGCCACCTCGACCTGGCGCTGCGCGCGTCGGAGGCGTTCGTGAACGACCACGCCAACGCCCCCGGCATCGACCGTGCCCGCTGGATCCTCGCCCAGGTCTACGTCGCCTACGGGTCGGGGGCCAACCCGGCCATCGCACCCGCCGACCGCGCCGCCTACCTGGAGCGGGCCGTGCAGGCGTACGAGGACATCTCGCGCCGCTACCCGGGGTCCGATCTCGCGGAGCAGGCGTACATCGAGAGAGGCGACGTCCTGCTGCGCAAGCTCAAGCGACCCGACGACGCGCTGGCGGCCTACAAGTCCGGTGCGGTGAACGCGCGGCGACTGGGCGGCACGTTCGCGTCGCGCATCGCCGCGGTCTACATCGGCACCGACCGCACCGCCGACGCGGATCGGTATCTCGCCGCACTCTCGCGCGCCGACAATCCCGAGCTGGCGCAGGCGGGCTGGTACTACACCGGCATCTATCTGGCGACGAAGAAGAACTACACCGCGGCGCGCGACACGCTGACCGCGCTCGCCGAAGCCGCCCCCGCCTCGCTCTACACCAACGACGCCATCGACGCGGCGTGGATCTTCGAGGAAGGAATGATGTATAAATCATCGTCGCTCGACGACATCGTCGCCGCGATGAAGGCGGACATGCGGGGCGACACGACCGTGGTCGTCTCGCGGCTTCGGACCATCGTGGGACGCGTGGTCGACGACCCCATCCGCCCGCGCGCGTTGCACCGGCTGGGTCTGGTCCTTTTCGACCAGGGCAGCTACGATGCCGCGCTGGCGACACTGCGCCAGTTCCTGCACGATTATCCCTCCGACGAGGGGTGCCCGGAAGTGCAGCGCGACATCGGGCGCGTGTACGAATCGGGGATGGGAAACTATGAGAAGGCGCTGCACGAGTACGAGCAGGTCCTGCTGTCGTACCCGGAGTACGCCATGCTCGACGACGTCCGGCGCGATGTAAAGCGCGTCAAGTCGATCGTGGGAGAGTCCTATGCACCGTAGGTTGTCCATCATCATCGCCGCCGTTCTGCTGGTGGCCGCCCTGGCCGGCGCCTCGGGCGCCCAGCAGCTCCTCATCCCCATGGATCTGTCGCAGACCAATCACCTGAAAGCGTACGGGCTGGCCTACCACGCGCTGGCCAACGGCCACGTCGTGGACTGGCTGTTGAACTATCGCGGCGGGAGCTTCCTGATGCCCGCGACACAGGACATCATCCTCGACGCCCGACTGAAGAACGTGAAGTTCGAGGAGGTGTCGGGCTCCGACGTGGCGCAGATCCAGGCGACCATCGCGAAGAACAACATGGAGAGCGTCCGCCTGGAGAAGGCGCCGAGGGTCGCGGTCTACGTGCCACCGGTCAAGCAGCCGTGGGACGACGCCGTGATGCTGGCCATGGAGTACGCGGAAATTCCCTACGACCGCGTCTTCGACGAGCAGGTGCTGGCGGGGGATCTCTCGAACTACGACTGGCTCCACCTCCACCACGAGGACTTCACCGGCCAGTACGGCAAGTTCTACGGGGCCTATCGCTACACGGACTGGTACCAGGCCGACCAGCGCGACTCCGAGGAGCGCGCGCGCAAGCTCGGCTTCTCGAAGGTTTCCGACGAGAAGAAGGCGGTCGCCGAGAAGATCCGCGACTACGTCATGAACGGCGGCTTCATGTTCGCGATGTGCTCCGCGTGCGACACCTACGACATCGCGCTCGCCGCGCATGACGTCGACATCGTCGCGCAGGAGTTCGACCACGACGGGATCACGCCCGGCTACCAGAGCAAGCTCGACTACAGCCGCTGCTTCGCGTTCACGGGCTTCACGCTCATCACCAGTCCGCTGGTCTACGAGTTCTCGGACATCGACACCAGCGACTACGCCGCCGCGCGCGGGAGCGACGCGGACTACTTCACCCTGTTCGAGTTCTCCGCCAAGTACGACCCGGTGCCCGCCATGCTCACCCAGGACCACGTGAGCTACGTGAAGGGCTTCCTCGGTCAGACCACCGGCTTCAAGAAAGCGCTGGTGAAGAAGAACGTCGTCATCCTGGGCGAGGACGCGGTGCACGGCGAGGTGAAGTACCTGCACGGCAACATCGGCCGCGGGACGTTCACGTTCCTCGGCGGCCACGATCCCGAGGACTACCAGCACCAGGTCGGGGATCCGCCCACCGACCTCTCGCTGCACGTCAATTCGCCGGGCTACCGGCTCATCCTCAACAACGTCCTCTTCCCGGCGGCGAAGAAGAAGAAGCTCAAGACCTGACCGCAGATGCGGTAAGCTCCGCGCATGACCCAGACCATCCTGTTGTGGGCGCTGGCCGCGATCCTCGTGGTCGCGGGCTTCGTCGGCGTCATCGCGCCCGTGCTGCCCGGGGCGCCGCTCGTCTTCGCGGGGCTGGTGGTGGCGGCGTGGGCGGAGCACTTCCAGTACGTCGGCCTGTGGACGCTCGTGATCATCGGGGTCCTGATGGGGTTCGCCTATATCGTCGACCTGATCGCGAGCATGCTCGGCGTCCAGCGCGTGGGGGCGAGCCGCCTCGCCATCTGGGGCGCGGCGATCGGCACGCTGGTCGGCGTGTTCTTCGGCGTGGCGGGGATCCTGCTGGGGCCGTTCGTCGGCGCGGTGGTGGGCGAGCTGCTCGCGCGGCGCTCAGTGATGCAGGCGGGCCGCGCCGGGGTCGCCGCGTGGATCGGCTTCATCATCGGCACACTGGGCAAGCTCGCCATCATGTTCGCGATGGTCGGCATCTTCGTGGTGAAACGCCTGCTGTGACGGGCGCGATATACGCCGGCGTGAGTCCACGAAGAACCCGGGGCGGTTCACGCAGGTCCGGACCGGGGAGGCAGGACATGACCACGCCGGCGGGTCCTCCGCCACGGGGTTGCCGACATAGCGCTTGACACCCGTTCCGGGACACGGAGATAATTCGCAGGTCGTTTCGGCGCGGTTGCAACATCTTGATTCGTTGTGAGTTAAGACTCGCGCCGGCGCCGGAACCGGTGAAAGGGAGGTGACGAGGCCGCGCGCACGGCATTCACGCGCGGTGCGGATATGGAGAAAGCGTTCCCCGGATGCCAGAAATGTAACAAAGGCATACTGTTACCCTTGTCGGACTACGGTCGCGACGGCGCGCCCATCATGTACAAAGCGTGGGTGTGCAGCAACCCGGAGTGTGGGTTCAATATCCGAATCGACAACGGGGAGATCAGCGTCGGACGCGACATCAGTACGTCCGTCAAGTAGTCACTCGCCGGCCTGCTCCGGCGACATCCTGGTGTAGGGAGGTTCCATCTCGGGACCTCCCTCTCTCATTTTGAAGAGCAGGAAGATGAAGATGACGGTCGCCGCGACCACGATCCGGACGTCCTGCAGGTAGATCGGCAGGTCGCTCACCTCGGATTCCGGCACCCAGATGAGCTGCGCCAGCGCCACCGTGTTGAAGATCCCGTGAGCCACGATGGTGTACAGCAGATTGCCGGTCGCATGGTACATCCAGCCCAGGAACCACCCGAACACCGTGATGCTGATCAGGAGGTGGGCGTTGAGGTGCACCGCGCCGAACGTCGCGCCCGCCAGCGCGATGGCCAGGATCGGCCCCATGTTGCGGGAGAAGACCTGCTGGATCAGCCCGCGGAAGATCGCCTCCTCCGCGACGGGCACGAGTACCGAGAGCCCCAGAATCGTCACGATGAACTGGAGCGTCGAAGTGGGCCTGAGCTCGCGGATCGCGTCCGCGTAGTCCTCGGGAACCGGGCTGAAGTGTTGCGTGAGGATGTATATTTGATCCACCACCACCACCGCGGCCAGGGCGGCCACGATGACCAGGACCAGGCGATGCAGGTGCGGGCGGCCGATGCGGAGCTGGGCCCGCACCCCGGAGGGGAAGCGGTGGGTGAGGAGATAGACCGGGAGGATGATCCCCAGCAGTGCCGAGGCCCCGATCCCCATGCGGTAATGCTGAGCGACCAGGAAGAGCTGCTGGATATACATGCTCGAGAGGACGCAGCTGGCGCAGAAGAACAACAGAAAGTAGTTGTTCACCGCCGTGAAGACATCGTGCGGGGTGTTGCGCTGCCTGCTATCTTCCACTAAAATAAACCTCTCTCCGGCATCAACTTGCGCGGCCACGCCGCGCCTACAGGTAAGAGAGTATACACCATGATCAAAGCTGTCATCTTCGATCTCGACAACACGCTCACCGACTTCATGCGCATGAAGGAAAGTGCCGTCGACGCCGCCGTCGACGCGATGGTCGACGCGGGCCTGCGCTTCTCCCCGGAGGAGATCAAGAACAAGATCTACGCCATCTACGACCGCGAGGGCATCGAGTTCCAGAACGTCTTCGACCACGCGCTCGAGGAGATGATCGGTGCGGTGGACTACAAGATCCAGGCCGCCGGCATCGTGGGCTACCGGCGCGCCAAGGAGGCGTCACTCGTCCTCTACCCGCACGTCAAGGTGACGCTCATCGAGCTGATGAAGCGCGGCATCAAGCTGGGCGTGGTCTCCGACGCGCCGCGCATGGAAGCGTGGCTCCGGCTGTGCTACCTCCAGCTCCATCACATGTTCGACTACGTGACGACCTTCGAAGACACGGGCGTGCGCAAGCCCAGTCCCAAGCCGTTCCGGCGCGCGCTGGATCACTTCGAGCTGGATCCGAGCGAGGCGGTCATGGTGGGTGACTGGCCCGAGCGCGACATCACGGGCGCGGGGAAGGTCGGGATGGTGACGGTGTTCGCGCGCTACGGAGACACGAAGGGGTTCAAGGAGAGCGGCGCCGACCACGACATCGACGACATCTACGAGCTGGTCGACATCGTGGACAAGCTGAACGCGCCGCAAACGACGCGGTAGGGCGTCAGGCTGTGCGGTCCGCGCGTCTCCGCAGGATGACGTGCATCGCGCGCTCGCCGGGGATGTGCTCGGCGACCTCGTAACCCAGCGCGCGCACGTCGAGTCCATTCCACAGGTGCTCCCCGGATCCCATCGGGACGGGCCGAATCGCGAGGTGCAGCTCGTCGATCGATCCCGCCTGGAGATACTGTCGAATCGTCGACACGCCGCCGCCGATGCGGACGTCGCCCTCGCCCGCCGCCGCCTTCGCCTGCTTCAGCGCGGACTCGACGCCGTCGGTCACGAAGTGGAACACCGTGCCGCCCGCCATCTCGAGCGGCGGCCGCGCGTGATGCGTCAACACGAAGGTGGGGACGTGATACGGCGGCTCGTCGCCCCACCAGCCTTTCCAGCTCTCGTCGGGCCAGGGACCGCGAATCGGGCCGAACATGTTGCGCCCGAGAATCCACGCGCCGATGTTGTGGAAGCCCATCTCGGCCATGCGGTTGTCGACGCCGGTCTCGCCGCCCTCCTGGCCCTGCATCTCGCGCCATACCCGCGTGTTGGAGAACCACTCCATCAGCTCCGGCCCGCGGACACCGAGCGGATTGGCGAGATCCTGGTCGGGACCGGCGCCATAGCCGTCGAGGGAGACGGCGAAGCTCAGAACGCGAACTTTCGACATGGGAGTTCCTTTCGGTGCGCAGCGGGGGTGGGACGCGACCGCGCGCGCATCAAGCGGTTTGCTGATGACCGCGTTTGAAGGCGAGCAGCATGTCGATCAACCGGTCCCGGTCGTTCAGTTGAGGAATGGTGTAGATGAATACCCGGTCTTCGATGGCCTGGACGTTCCCGACGTGTTCCGTCGTCTCGACGACGTCGCGGTACGGACCCGTCACTTCCAGGCGCAGGCCCCGCTTGTTCACCGGAAACACGACCTTCTCTATCGCACCGATGTTGTCCCAGGGAACGAGAAGGTAACGACTGGCGTCGTCGGTCTGGAAGTACACGCCTTCGTCATTGGCCTGCATCGTGGCCATCTGACTGCCGACGAGCGCGTTCCTGGCGATCCCCAGCAGCACGACGCCGTAGATGATGAGGGCGGCTACCTTCAGGATGGAGCTGGCGATGGGCAGGACGGCGATGAGGGCGAAGATCGCCACGAGCGCGACGCCGATCGCGATCCTCACCCAGGTCGGCGGGGCGACGACCATCTTGGGGTCTTCGATATTCCGGGCCGAAACCAGTGGCATCACTGCTTTCGATAGCACCGGGGCGGGAGACTGTCAAAAGAGATCTTGTCTCGATCCTGATTGCGGCTCGGCTCACGGGGGCCCCGCCGCATCCCAGGCCGTTGGATGCAAGCCGTTGCCCGGACCGGAGTAGCTCCGTTCCACGCGGGCAACGCGCAGCTCGTAGTGCTCGTACCAGCGCTCGATGCCCATCGTCTGCGCCGCAATGTGCTCCGCATGGTCTTTCCAGTTGCGGATGGCCTCCGGGCTCGCCCAGTACGAGACGGTGATGCCGAAAAACCTCACCTCGCGCGGGCGCTCACTCTTCGATCCGCTCGAGAACGATGGTGCACTTCGTAACGAGTGCGGCTATCCCGCCGACGGCCGCCAGCACGGGAACCAGGACGGCGCCGACGACACCGAGGGTGAGCGGGATCTCGATCAACGATCGGCCCTCGGAGTCCTTGATCGTGATGCGGCGGATGTTGCCTTCGTGCATGAGACGCTTCACCGTCTCCACGATCCGGTCGCCGCTCACTTCGAATTCTTCGGTTCTGGGCTTCTTCTCGGTCATGGTTCACCTCGGGTGGGTTGACGAACGTGTCTGCTGAGCGCGCGTCCGCCCTGATGTACGGGCTTGCGAATCCAGAGGTTACGATAATACCCGACGATTCGCATCTCCGTTTCCGGACGTCCGCCCGGACCGGGGTTCGTTCCAACACGGTCGTGAATGACAACGGGTGCCCGCGTGATTACAATGAACGTGAAGTCCCATGCGTGTCCTGACCGCCCGGCAGATGCAGGAAGTCGACGCCGAGACGATCGCGCACGTCGTGCCCGGGATCGAGCTCATGGAGCGCGCCGGGCGCGGGGTGGCGAAGACGATCCTCGCGCAATACGCGGACTCGCCGCTCGCCGGAGAGTCGCGCCCCCGCGCGGTCATCTTCGTCGGTCCCGGTAACAACGGCGGCGACGGACTCGTCGTCGCGCGCCTGCTCCTCGAAGTCGGCTGGGCGTGCTCCATCCACCTCCTGAAGCCGCCCGGCGACCTCTCGCCGGACGCGTCCAAGAACCACCAGCGCCTCTCCGGCATGAAGCCGGCCGGCTACCACGAATTCGACGCCACCCGCCCCGACTGGCCCGACCGCGTGCGGGAGGATCTGGAGGATGCCACGCTCATCGTCGACGCCCTCCTCGGCACCGGGGTGAGCGGCGCGCCGCGCGGCCGCGCAGAAGAGATGATCACCGCGATCAACGAGGCGCGCGCGCACGGGATTCCCGTCGTCAGCATCGACATCCCGTCCGGCGTCAACGGCTCGACCGGCGACGTCCCGGGTGTGGCGGTGCGCGCGAGCGAGACCTTCACCATCGGCGCGCCCAAGACCGGCCTGCTCTTCTTCCCCGGCAAGGCCTACGTCGGTGCGCTGGCCATCATCGAGATCGGCTTTCCGACCGAGATCGTCGAGAAGCACGCGGGAGCACTCACGCTCCTCGACGAGTCCAGCGCCGCGGAGCGCCTGCCGGCGCGAGCGCCCGACATCCACAAGTACGATGCGGGCACGCTGCTCGTCGTCGCGGGCAGCGAGCAGTTCCGCGGCGCGGCGTTGCTCACCGCCGAGGCGGCGCTCCGGAGCGGGTGCGGCATGGTGTACCTCGCGGTGCCGGAAGCGATCCGCTGCGAGATGATCGCGCTGCGCGAAGCGATCGTCGTGCCGCTGCCGCAGACCGCGCAGGGAACTGCATCGCCGGAAGCCGCCGGCGTGCTCGCGCCCTATCTGGAACGCGCGGATGCCGTCGCGATCGGCCCCGGCATGGGGCGCAACGACGACACCGACGCCTTCGTCCGCGACTTCGTGCAGAACTGTCCCAGGCCCGTCGTCCTCGACGCCGACGGCATCACGGCGTTCCAGGGGCGCGCCGCGGATCTCGCGGATGCGACGTCGCCGGTCGCGGTGACGCCGCACGACGGCGAGGTCAAGCGGCTCACCGGCCGCGACGTACCACACGACCCGCTGGACCGCGTCGATTTCGCGCGCAACGAGGCGCGGCGTCTCGGCGTGACGGTGCTCCTCAAGGGCGCGCCCACGCTCATCGCCGGGCCGGATGGGATGGTCTGGGTCAACGCGTCGGGCAACAGCGCCCTCGCCACCGGGGGTACCGGGGACGTGCTCACGGGCCTGATGGGCGGGCTGATCGCCCAGGCGGCCGCTCCGCTTCGCCACGGGCCGCCGCCGCGCTCCCTGACACCCGCGCAAGTGACGGATGCGACGTGCGTTGCGTGCTTCCTCCACGGCGAGGCCGGAGAGCTCGCCGCCCGCGGCCGCGGCATCCGCGGCGTCATGGCGGGCGACCTCCTCGACGCCCTCGGCCCCGTCCTCGTCGCACTCGAGGCGCGCGCCGGCGCGTAAGTCAAGGCGCCGCCCGGGGCTGCGGGCGCCCGCGTCCGGCGTGTCCACCGCCATTCTCCCGCGACGTCAGGATCGCCGTTGACACCCCTGCGCACGCAGCGTACAAGTACCTTTTTTGTTGGTCGTCCGGCAGCCAACGCTCGATCGGTCCCCGCGATTCCCACGTCAAGGAGGGTGGTGTGATGGAGAAGCGAACTCCGCAGGAGGTCCTGAAGTTCGCGCGCGAGAAGGGTGCGCGCGTGCTCGACCTCAAGTTCATCGATTTCCCCGGCACCTGGCAGCATTTCAGTCTCCCCATAGCAGCGCTCGAAGAGTCGTCGTTCGAAGAAGGCTTCGGCTTCGACGGATCCAGCATCCGCGGCTGGAAGAGCATCAACGAGAGCGACATGATCGTCGTTCCCGATTCGAACACCGCCTTCATCGACCCGTTCATGAAGGAGCCGACCTTGTCGCTGGTGTGCAACATCTTCGATCCGATTACCAAGGAGCGCTACACGCGCGACCCTCGCGCCATCGCCATGAAGGCGGAGGCTTACGTCAAGAGCACCGGCATCGCGACCGACATCTTCTTCGGTCCCGAAGCCGAGTTCTTCATCTTCGACGACGTCCGCTTCGAGGTGCAGCCGCAGCAGGCGTTCTTCTACATCGATTCGTCGGAAGGTTCGTGGAACTCGGGCCGTCGCGAGCGCCCCAATCTGGCCTACAAGCCGCGCTTCAAAGAGGGCTACTTCCCGGTTCCGCCGGCGGACTCGATGCACGACCTCCGCTCCGAGATGATGCTCGAGATCATGGCCCTCGGCATCGCGGTGGAAGCGCAGCACCACGAGGTGGCGACGGCGGGACAGTCCGAGATCGACCTCAAGTTCGAGAAGCTTGTCGACATGGCCGACCGGCTGCTGGTCTACAAGTACGTCGTTCGCAACGTGGCGCGCCGGCACGGTAAGACCGCGACCTTCATGCCGAAGCCGATCTACGGCGACAACGGTTCCGGCATG
>CAZCQM010000002.1:0-36263 GCA_964500785.1 uncultured bacterium | reverse complement strand
TCGTTCGCCCCGGGCTGACGGGACACACGCAGGCCGATTTTCCCGAGCAGGTGGAGGGAACCGCGGGACGCCCCTACGTCGGCCGCGTGCTGGTGCCGGCAACCATTCGCGCGGTACGGGCGATCGTCCCCGATGCGCTCGAGCGCCGCGTCGGCGCATCCCTCCAGGACCGGCGCATGGTTCGAATCCTCGGCTGGCAACGCGACCAGCTCTCCAACTACGCCATCGCGCTCGTCGTGCTGCTCGGCTACCTGGTGGCCTTCACGTTCACCCTGCGAGCCCTGGCGGCACGCTACTATGCGTTGCCACCCGTGCTCATCGACCTGGCGCCGCTCGTCGGGTTGCTCTTCCTCCCGTTGTTCTTCTCGTATTACAGCTACCTCTACGATCCCGGAACGCTGCTGACGTTCTCGCTGTGCGTGCTCGCGCTGAAGGCACCACGGTTCGCGTGGTTCGCTCTTGCCTTTGCTGTGGCGGCTCTCAACAAAGAGACGTCGATTCTGCTGATACCGGTCTTCGCCGCTCACGGGCGGATCACGGATGGAAAGTGGCACCTGGGGCGTATTCTGGCGCTGATCGTGGTATGGGGCGCGATCCGCGGGGCGCTCGCAGCACTCTACGCGAACCACCCCGGGGTGATGCTGGAGCATCACCCCGACCATACGGGGTGGTTGTTCAGGGAGTGGCCGACGCGCTTCCTGATCACCCTCGGCGTCGCCGTCGCGATCGGATTCTTCGTCGGGCACCGCTGGAAGGAGAAATCAGCCTTTCTGCGTCTCGGCCTGGGGCTGACTCTGGTGCCACTCGTTCTGGCGGCGCTGTGGTTCGGATTCCTGGACGAGCTGCGCGACTACTACGAGTGCTACCCGTTCCTCTTCCTGCTCATGCTCCCGTCGGTCTACGAACTCTTCGGGTTCGAACCTCCGGCCGGATGAGGCCGCCGGTCCTTCGCCTCTACAACCAGTACGTGGGGCGTCCGTAGTAGTCGTACAGCCGTGCTTCGATCTCCCGGTTCACCGGAGCGGTCGGGTCGTAGGTGGGTCCGTTCTTGATGCGCTCCTTCGGCAGATCGATGTGCATCGTTTGTCCGCCCCAGTTCACCGAGTCCACCCATTTGGGCGCGATCAGGACTTTTCGCCCTGGAAGCAGGTTGCGCGTATCCACGACGACGTAACGGATCACCCACGTCTCGTCGTCGACGATGAAGTCCTCCACGTGGCCGATCTTCCCGTCCCGGGCATGGATATGGTAGCCCTTCACTTCCTGCACGGAGCGAAGGTGAGAGTCGTTGTCGGTGTCCTTCGTCTCCACCGCGGTCGCGGTTTCGCGCGCCTGCTTCAACATGGCGGGCGGAAACGCCGACGGGCGTCCCAGTACGGGCGCCGTCCAGTACGGATCCCAGCCGAAGAAGTCGTGAATCTCCTTCTCTTGCCGCCGTGACACGGGCTCGTGCTCCGAGATTTCGGGGCTCTTCTTGATCTGCTCCTTCTCGAGAGCCACGCGCAGGTGGTGGGCCGCGAAATCGGCGTCGCCGAGCGATACGGGAGAGATGAGGACCTTCCGGCGGGGCAGCCATTTGCCGGTGTCGGCGACCATGTATCGGATCGCCCACATGGCGTCGTCGAAAAGAAAGTCCCTGCACCGGCCGATCTCGCCATCGCGGGCCATGAGCGTATAGTTGTTCAGGTCATCGACGCTTCGTAGCATCAAGAAACACCTCCTGTCTGGACATTCTGTGTTCTGAATCGAATATGCGTCACGACCGCCCGTGATCTCTGTGTGACGGCTCACATCCCGCCTGCCTCGGGGAAACGAGATCGTGGGGCGGTGCTGTGACCTGTTTCACAGCGTACGGCTCTCGCCGGGCCCATCGTGAAGGTGGGAGGTATCCATGACCACGATCCAGAGAGCCATCGACAATCCAGCCGCCTGCTTCAGCAGACCGAGAGATGTCCTCGCGGACGTGGACCTGTCGCGCGAGGATAAGATCCGCGTTCTGAAGCGCTGGGAGTACGACGCACGCCTGCTCGAGGTGGCACAGGAGGAGAACATGATCGCGCGCACGCCCAGCGCCCTCAGCGAGATTCTCGATTCGCTCCACGCGCTGGACGCGGAAGGGTCGTCCTCCGACCCCACCAGGGGTGGGGGGTCGTGAAGAGAGTAAGCCTCCGCTCGCAGCGTCCGGACGAACTTCGTGCGGCGGAACAGGGGCCTATGCGTGGTCGGTCGCGATCTGGGAGAGCTTGTCCGGCTCACGAATGATGATTCTGCGCCGGTTCAGGTCGATGAGCCCCTGGCGCCTGAGATGATTCAGCGCGATGTTGGCGCTCTCTCGCGTGGACCCGATCAGGTCGGCGATGTCCTGCTGGGTGAGCGTGACGTCGATGGCACGGGCGCCGTTGTGCTCGGACGGGAACTCGTCGGCGAGCCGGAGCAACAGGCGCGAGAGCCGCGAGGGCACGTCGCGGAACACGAGTTCGTCGAGGCGGGTAGCGACACGCACCAGCCTCTCCCCCACCAGCTTGTTGATCTCCATCGCGAATTCATGGTTCTGCATCAACCGGTCAAAATCGCGGGACTGTATGTAGCCGACGAGGGAGCGCTGGAGCGCCACGGCGCTGGTGTTGCCGCGCTTCGTGCCGTCCATGCGCGGGAGCAGTCCGAAGAGCTCGCCGGGACGGATGATGAAGAGAATCAGGTCCTTGCCGGTGGCGGGATCGGTTCGCGTGATCTTCACCCGGCCGTTGAGGAGGAAATACAGATTCTTGGGCTCGTTGCAGGGCAGAAAGATCGGGTCGCGCTTCTTGAACTCGCGCACGCGCAGAATGCGCGTCACGCTTTCCAGCGTGTCGCGGTCCAAATGGTCGAATATGCTGAACTGTTGCAGGTGCCAGGCCATGGTCAATCTCCCCGGGGGATCGCCGGGTGTCGTCGATGAACGCCACTCCCCGAGACCCCCCGTCCATGGAGTATACGCAAAACGGCGTTCTGTGAGCCGGTTAACAGACGGGCGATCCGGGATTGCCTATGATGACGATGGTCGGGACGGCTAACGCTATAGACCTGAAGCAGATCGAACATCGGCTCCCGCACCATGGATGTCGGACGACGCCGCGGAAAACCACATCCCGTCCTGCGACGGGAGGAATCCTCTGACTGCACCTACGTTCCGCGGCGTCGTTCCGTATCCGCCCCCGACGGCCAACCAACGCCCGATCGCGAGCGCGCCCCGCGGGCCGGAAGGCCCATGACGGGCGCCGCGGAGCATGCTATCCTGCCCGGCATGGACACACCCGAAACCACCGAACGAATCAAGAGCGCCTTCGAGCGGAACGGGCGCGCCATCGAACTGCGCCCGGCGATGGGCCAGAAGACGGCCGTCACCAGGGCGCGCATCGTCGAAGGCCTCCGGTGCGAGATCAGCGAAGGACGCTGGACCACCACCATCGACGCCAGCGAGAAGTCGGGCGGCAGCGGCGCCGGGCCCGATCCGGGCTTCGTGGTCCGTTCGGCCCTCGCCGCATGCTACGCCATGGGATACGTCACCTGGGCCGCGCACCTCGGCGTGCCGGTATCCCGGGTCGAAGTGGAGATCCACGCCGATTTCGACGCCCGCGGCCAGCACGGCGTCGAAGGCATCCCGCCCGGGTACAGCGAAGTGCGCTATCAGGTGCACATCGAGAGTTCGGCGCCGGAGGCCGACGTTCGCCGCGTCGTCGACGCGGCCGATCGTTCCAGCATGGTGGGCGATGTCTTCGGGCGTGCACACCGGCTCGTGCGCTCCCTGACCGTCTCGCGCCCGGGGACGTGACGCCATGGAGCCGCGCCTTCAACACCGCGTTCAACGGTACGGCTGGGACCGCGCCGCTTCGTACTACGAGGATAGCTGGCAGCGACAGCTGGCGCCGGCGCAGGATCTGCTGATGTCGCTGGCGGATCTCCGGCCCGGCGAGCGCGTCCTCGACGTCGCGTGCGGAACCGGTCTGGTGACCTTCCGGGCGGCCGACGCCATCGGCGCATCCGGCTCCGTGCTGGGCAGCGACATCTCCGACGAGATGGTCGCCCAGGGACGGCGCATCGCGGTCGAACGCGGCGTCACGCAGGCGACGTTCGAGCGCATGGTAGCCGAGGAACTTACCGTTCCCGACGGCGCCTTCGACGCCGTTCTGTGCGGCCTGGGGATGATGTACGTGGTCGACTTCCAGGCGGGCATCCGCGAGATGTTCCGCGCCACGCGCCCCGGCGGGCGGGCCGTCTCGGCCGTGTGGGGGCGCCGCGACCGCTGCGGATGGGCGGAGATCTTCGAAGTGGTGCAGCGCCGCGTCAACACCGACGTGTGCCCGATGTTCTTCCAGCTCGGCACGGGCGACGTTCAGAAGACGTTGTTCGAGACAGCGGGATTCGAGAACGTGCGCAGCGAACGCCTCTCGGTGACCCTCGACTACGAGACGGATGACGACGCCTGTCGCGCCGCCTTCGCCGGCGGGCCGGTGGCGATGGCCTATTCGCGTTTCGACGACGCCACGCGTGACTCCGCGCACGAAGAATACATCGAGTCCATCAAGCCCTACCATCGCGACGGGAAGTTCGAGATTCCCGGCGAATACGTGGTCACGATCGGATTCAAGCCCTGAGCCCCGCATGCGCGCACACGCGGTAATCCTGCCGGTGCTGCTTGTAGCTCTGTTCGGGTGCGCGTCGCCTTCGCCGCAGCCGTCTTCCGGCGACGACGCCTTTGACACGCCACCGACGCTCGTCAAATTCATCGAGCCGGAATACCCGAAGTACGCAAAGGAGAACAACGTCACCGGAAAGGTGACGCTGCGCGTCTTCGTGAAAACAGACGGAACGGTTTCCGACGTGGTGGTGATCGAAAGCACCGACGCCATGTTCAACGATGCCGCCATCGACGCGGCCCGCCAGTTCCGCTTCAAACCCGCGCGCCGGGACGGCCGGGCGGTGCCCGGCGTCGTCGTCGTACCGGTCGAGTTCCGATAGCTCCCCGGCAGGTGATCGCACGGCCCGGACGCGACGGTGTCGTCTAGACCTCGGTTGTGTCCGGCTTGCGGGATTTCTTGAGGATGGCGCGCAGCGCCTTGTCCGCATCGAGGTGAGTGAGAAGCAGGGCCAGCTCGTCGCCGTCGATGGCGATACCGTGGCAGTCACGGCAGACTTCGTAGCGGATATTCATCGTCTCCTGCACGAACATGTCGCCGCCGCACTTCGGACACAGGAGCCAGTAGTGCGCCCATAGCATTTTCTTGCGGCGGCGCGCGCGCTTCGCGTCGAGACGCGTGCGCGTGCGGGCCATGGCGGCGCCGTCGGCACGGGCCGGTGCGCGGCGCGCGGTTCGCGCTGGAGTCCTGGAGCGGGTTTTGGCAGCCATGGTATAGTGGCGCATTGTCGCACCTCGTCCCGCTATCGTCAACGAATGGCCACGAAATCATCCACCCGCCCGCCCGTCGGGCGCACCCTCGCCGCGATGCGGCGCTCGCTGGGCGCGGCACCGTTGCCGTCCGTCTCGGAGATCGCACGGCGTGATCGCGACCCGTTTCGCATTCTGATATCCACGCTCCTCAGCCTGCGCACCAGGGACGAGGTGACCGACGCCGCATCGGAGCGGTTGTTCTCGCTGGCGTCGACGCCGCACGCCCTGGCGCGGCTCGATCCCCGGACCATCGCGAAGGCGATCTACCCGGTCGGGTTCTATCGCACCAAGTCGCGTACCATCCGAGATGTCGCGCGCCGCATCGACGCGGACTATCGCGGACGGGTGCCGGACACGATGGAGGATCTGCTCACATTCAAGGGCGTCGGGCGCAAGACCGCCGCACTGGTCGTTTCTCTCGGCTACGGGCATCCGGCCATCTGCGTGGATATCCACGTTCACCGCATCTCCAACCGCCTGGGCTGGGTACGGACGCGGACGCCCGCCCAGACCGAGCAGGCCCTGATGAAGGTGGTCCCGAAGCGCCTGTGGATCGGACTCAACGAGACCCTGGTGGGATTTGGACAGCGCGTCTGCACGCCCACATCCCCCCGTTGCTCGGCGTGCCCGGTCGGGGCGGGATGCCCCCGAAAGGGCGTGACGCGGCATCGCTGAGGGACGGCCGTTGCGGGGAAGCGGACCGTTTGTTATTATTCGCCGTTACCCCAATCAAAGGACGATCATCATGAAATCGATTCGACCGGTGCTGGTGGCCGCGCTCGCGGTCGGGCTCGCGCTCGGCTGCTCCAAGAAGAAGGAGAGCGCAGCGCATGCGTTCCCCGATTCCCTCGTCAACGACGAAGTCGTTGCGACTGTTAACTCCGATCCCATCACGGGCGCAGACCTCAAGGTTCTCGCGTACACGACCACGCCGGCGACCCAGGATTCGCTCCACAGTCGTTCGTTCAATCTCGGGCTCCTCGACCAGATGATCGACCGCGTCGCGTTCTCGCAGGAGGCCCGTGAGGCGGGTGCCACCGCTCCCGACACGCTGCTCCAGGGCATCATGGACCAGTTCGTGCAGAGCGTGGGAGGAGAAGAGGGTGCCGACCACGTGCTCGCCCAGATGGCGCTCAGCCGCGACGATTTCATGCGCTCGTTCCGTCGCGACGTCATGATCCGATCGTACGTCATGAATACCGTTCAGCCGTCGATCGAGGTCAGCGATGACGACAGCCGCGCGTTCTTCGATCAGCACAAGGACCAGCTGGCGCCGCAGGACAGCGTGCATGCGCGCCACATCATTCTGCTCAGCAAACCCGACGATACCGACTCCACGAAAGCGGCGCGTCGGGCACTGATGACCGATATCCGCAAGCGCGCGGTGGGCGGCGAGAGCTTCGCCAATCTGGCGCGGGAGTATTCGCAGGACGGCGCGGCCAGCAATGGCGGCGACCTGGGCTATTTCCCGCGGGGGATGATGGTGCAGCCATTCGAGGACGCGGCGTTCGCGCTAAAGAAGGGGCAGATCAGCCCCGTGGTCGAGACCCAGTTCGGGTTGCATCTGATCCAGTGCATCGATCGCAAGACCGCGCACCCGGCCACCTACGACGAAGAAAAGCCGCGGATCGAGTCCATGCTGCGCTCGCGATCATTGAACACGGAACTGCAAAATCGCTTGAAACACGTGCGCGACACGGCGATAATCGTCCGGACCTACGAAACGGGGGCTTAACTCAGCGGGAGAGTACTATCTTCACACGGTAGGAGTCACTGGTTCAAATCCAGTAGCCCCCACCATTCGACGGCCGCGGCGTTCACTCGCCGCGGCCGTTCTCTTCTCTTGTCTTGGCATCGGGTGTCGGGCGGGGCGCACCGGGTTCGAGGGGAAGCCCGTTGTCCATGTATGCCTGCAGAAGCCGCGCTTTCTCGACGAGCTCCGGATCGCGTTCGTGCGAGAGCATTACGGTAAGGAACTGCTTCGCCTCATCGAACTTTCCGAGTTGCGCGTTCACGAACGCCGCGTAGTAGAGCGCCTGTGAATTGTCCGGCGCGTAGGCGATGACGGCCATGACGTCGTCGCGCGCGTCGGAGTACTTCTCCTGGTCCATCAATACGTCGGCGAGCGCCAGGCGGGCGCGCGTGAAATGCGGAGCCACGCGGATGCACCGCTCCAGCTGCTCCCGCGCCCGGGCGAAGTCGCGCATGGAACGCGCGTCGACGCCGTCGGCGTAGGTGAGCATGAGGCTGACGATATTGCGCCGGAACGCCTCCGGGTTTCCGCCGGACGCCTTGAGCAGCGCAGGATCGTAGAACGGCGGATGGTCGGTGAGAAACACCATCTCGGGCTTCTCGGTCACCTTGAACAGGCGGTAGTGGTCGTTCTCGTACACGAGCGTGAAATGACGAAGCGACACGGGGTCGAAGTGCATGCGGAACGCCACGCACCGCGGGCCGATGGCCTCGGTCGCGGCCAGATAGCGGGGCGAATACTCGCCCGAGTCGAGCATGACGTCGATCGAATAGACGATGTAGTCGATGCTGGAATCGCGGCACGTGGTGTAGAGGGCGTCCTCGTCGCCGTAGAGGCCGCGGGTCAGGGCGACGCGCTTGGCGGTGACCGCGGGCGAGGAGCCGCCGGGGAGCGTCACCGCCTTGCGGCCCGTGAACGTAAGGAGAAGCGCGGAGAGGTCGTCCGGCGCGAAGATGGCATCGCGGACCGAGGTGCGGCGCGACACGAAGCGCACGAGCTCGCGGTCCGTGTTCTCCAGGCTGACCCAGAGGAACGAATAGGGATCGCGGTGTTCGACTCCGGCGGCGCGCGCTATCTGCGACGCCGCATCCGGCCATTGCTCCGGGAACACGGTCCCCGCAAACACGACCAGCGCGCCGAGCGCGATCAACGGGGCGCGCACGCGCAGACTGCGCGACACGCCGATCGCGCCGCCGCTCACGACGGGGATCATCGCCAGAGCCGCCACGGGCAGCACGCTGCGGTCGATTGCCGCCGCCAGCGCACCCGCCCCCGCGACGGCGACGGCGGTCACGAACCGAATGCGCGTCGCGCGCGCGGCGCGATTCACCGCCAGCGCGACGGAGAGGATGGCGATGGGCAGGAACAGTGCGATGCACGTGCCGGCGGGGAGTGGGGCGTGGTCGAGCGTCCACAGGCAGCGCATCTGGTCGGAGAGCAGGCTGGCGACCGGGCGCCCGAAGAGGAAGCGGAGCCGCGTGAATACGTACGCCAGCGTCGGGAACGATTCACCCGACGTCAGGTGGGGGAACGCCGCCAGCGCCGCCGCAAACGCCGCCGCGTGCGCGACCAGGAAACCGACGCGCGCTCGGCCGCCCCGCGGGGGCAGAGCCGCCACGCCCGCCATCCACACGATCAACAGCAGCGCCGAAGCCTCCCAGACCCAGAGCGCGGCCAGCGCCGCCAGGCCCGCCGTCAGCGAGCCCCACACCACGCCGCGCATCGACGTCGCGCGCAGGAGTCGCAACGCCAGCGCCGCGTGCAGGCTCAGCACGAATGCGGCGACGATCTCGTGCGAAAACGCCCGTCCGTTGGTGGCGTGGACCAGCGGCGGAAGGAACGCGACCAGGAACGCCGACAACAAGCCCGCCGCCTGACACTGCCACAACCGCCGCGCGACGCCGTAGATGGTGAACACGCACAACGCCGACAGGATGACCATGGCGTGCCGGGTCGCGGTGCGGCCGTCGGCCTCGCTCAGGAAACGAACACCCCGGTACACCCACCCCATGAAATACTCGGAGCCGGCTGCGCGATAGCGCGCCGGCGTGTATCCCTCCGGGTGATTCGCGCGGGTGTCGCGCGCGCGCAGCGACACGCGGTCCGTGACCTCCATGGCATGCCGATAGCTCATGGCCGACGTGCCCCTGAAATACGGCGAGTCGAGGCGGCTCGTGCTGGCATGGCGCGCCGCGATCGCGGCCAGGAACAGGCCGGCGAGGACGAAGAAGACGACGGTTCCGGAGACCTTCATCGACGGTGGCGGATCAGTAGCCCGTGGGGGCGGGAAGGAACGTGGTCGCAACCCGGAAACGGGCCTTGAGGTGGCGCTCCAGCGCCTGCAGGCCGACGGTCTCCGAGGCGTAGTGGCCCGCGAACACGACGTTGACGCCGGCTTCGCGGGCGGCATGGAAGGCCGAGTGCGACGTCTCCCCCGTGAGCAGCGTGTCGCATCCGGCGCGGGCCGCTTCCTCGGCGAAAGGCGCGCCGCCGCCCGACACCACGGCGATGCGACGCACGCGGGCCGGTCCGAAGGGGAGCACGTCGGCCGACGCCCCCAGCGCGGCCTCGACCGCGGCGACGAATGTGTCGCGTGCGCGAGGGCGCGCATACGACGCGATGAGGCCCACACGTATGCCCTTGTACTCCCCGAAAGGTTCCTCGACGTGGAGATCCAGCAGGCGCGCGAGCTCGACGTTGTTGCCGACCTCGGCGTGACAGTCGAGCGGGAGGTGCGCGGTATATAACGACACGCCGTTCTTGATCAGCGCGGCGATGCGCTTGTACATGTTGCCGACGATCTGTTCATGGCGGCCCCACCACAGCCCATGATGCACGATGAGACACCCCGCGCGCGCGCGGTTGGCGGCGCGGATCGTCAGCAAAGAGGCGTCCACGGCAAACGCGATGCGTGAGATACGCTCCGCTCCCTGGACCTGAAGACCGTTGGGCGACGCGTCTGGAATCTCCGCCACGCGCAGGTAGGTGTCGAGGTGGGCGACGAGGTCGTCACGACGAATGGATCTGGCCATCGGGTTGAACGGTCCTTACTTCAGCCGCTCGTAGCCGCGCAACCTCGTGTAGAGGGTCGGCTTGGTGATGCCGAGCAGGGTCGCCGCCTTGCCCTTGTTGTCCGCGTGCTCCGCCATCTTGTTCGCGAGCAGGGCCTCCACCTGGGGCATGAGCGGATTGGAAACCGAATAATTCCCGCTCTGCACCATCTGCCGGGCCAGGTCTTCGAGCGACTGCCACTGGGACTTGCCCCCGCCCGCGGCGCGGCGCAGGAAATCCTCCGGAAGCGATGCCGGTTCCACGATGTCATCGTCGCACAGGAGCACGATCTGTTCGAGAACGTTCTGCAGCTCGCGTACGTTTCCCGGCCACCGGTATTTCTGGAAGAGCTTGATGGTCTCGGTGGAGAGACGCTTGAGCGTCTTGCCCTGCGCCTGGCAGCGCTTCTTCAGGAACTCCTGGGCGATCAGGATCATGTCGTCCTTGCGGTCCCGGAGCGGCGGAAGCTCGATCTGGATCACCTTGAGGCGGTAGAACAGGTCCTCGCGGAAGCGCCCCTGCTTGACCAGCGTCTCCAGGTCCTCGTTGCTGGCCGCGATGATGCGCACATCGGTGGAGATCTTCTGCGTCCCGCCGACGCGCGTGAAGCTCTTCGTCTCCAGGTAGTGCAGCAGCTTCGACTGGGTCTCCATGGGCATGGCGTTGACGTCGTCCAGGAACACGGTGCCGTTGTCGGCGACCTCGCACCGTCCCAGCTTGCGCTGGACCGCACCCGTGAACGCGCCACGCTCGTGGCCGAACAGCTCGCTCTCCAGCAGGCTGGTGGGGATCTCCGCGCAGTGGATGGACTGGAAGACGTGGCGCCGGCGCGGGCTGTTGTTGTGGATGGTACGCGCCAACGCGGTCTTTCCCGTGCCGCTCTCGCCGTTGATGAGAATACCGGTGTCCATGTCCTTGATCTTTTCTACGATGTGGAAGACCTTCTGCATCGATTCGTCGCGCCCGATCATGGACTGGAAACGGTGCTTATCGACGACCTGCGCGCCCAGGCCTTCGATGCCGCGCGCCATGGTCTGCTCCTTGCGAGAGCGCTCGTCGAGGTGGAAGCTCAGGCGCAGGTCGCCGGCCACGTGCCGACCGATGCAGGAGATGAAGTCCAGGTCCTCCTTGGAGCGCGGCACCGCCGCCGGGGGCACGGTGAGCACCACGCACCCCAGGTCCTCGCCCATCGACTTCATCGGCACGACGACCAGGCGCGTCTCGGGGTCGGTGGGCGGTGCGCCGGCGAGGATGTCCTTGATCTCCGGCGAGCCGCAGTGGAGGACGGTACCCAGCTGAAGGGCCCGGGCGAACACGGCCCGTGAGGTCGGGTCGGCGACCGCTTCTTCTTCCCCGGCGGCGTCCACGCCGATGAAACCGCCGTCCTCGGTGCGCACGGCCAGAACGCACGTCGTCGCGCCGACGAGATCGCGGAACACGGTGATGACCCGCCGGAAGAATGCGCGGCGGTCGTCGGCGTAATCGGAGAGCGACGACAGCTCGTAGAACGCGTACAGGAGCTTCTGCGATTCCGTCCCCGGCACGCCGCCGGGAAGCGGGTTCTCGCGCAGCGTCTGCTGCAGCGTCACCATCTCTTCGGGGATCTCGTGTCCGATCTGCGACTTGATCAGGTCCTGGGCGCGGTCCAGGTAGCGCTTGCCATCCAGGGTGTTGCCGCCGCGCGCGTGAGCGAGCCCCGCCTTGGCCAGGCATGCGGCGGCCAGGCGATGCTTGGACAGCGTGGCGTAGAGCGTCGTCGCCTTGTCGAAATGGTCGATCGACTCCGCGCGGTTGCCCTGGGCCGAGAGCAGGTCGCCCGAGATCTCCTCCGTCTGCGCCTGCTCGTACTTGGAACCCACCTTGCGCGCCAGCCGCGTGGCCTCGTCGATCGCGACGCGCGCGTCGTCGTGACGGCCCTTGCGGATGTACAGTTTCGCCAGCCGCTTGTGCGCCCCCATCTCCTCGCTCACGGTGGACAGGCGCCGGGCGTGCTCGAGCGACCGCCGGTAGTAGTCCTCCGCGTCGTCCAGCAGGCCGCGCGCGAACACGATATCGCCCAGGGTGTTCAGGTTCTCCGCGATCATCTGCGCCAGCCCCAGGCGCGAGCTGATGCGGAGGCTTTCGCGGCACCTGCGCTCCGCCTCGTCGAAGTTGTGCACCTCCAGATGGAGCACCGCCAGGTTCAGGTATCCGCCCGCGATTCCGGCTTCGTTGTTCTGGCGCCCCTTGATCTCGAGGCTCCGGTCCAGGTAGGCCAGCGCCTTGTCGTACTCGCCCTTGGACTGGTAGGCGAGCGCGAGGTTGTTGTAGGACCCCGCCAGCGCGTTCAGGTCGCCCTCGCGTTCGCGCAGGAAAGCGCTCTGCTCGTAATACGAGATGGCTTCGTCGTAGCGGCTAGTATTGAACGCGATGACGCCCATGAGATTCAGCGCCTGCGCCACCACCAGCGGGTGCTCATTGGGATTGAGGCTGGTGATCGTGAACTTGCAGGAATCGACGCCGCTGGAGTAATCGCCCAGGCGGTACTGGAGCCAGCCGATGTCGTTGAGCAGGCGCGCCTGGTCCGCCAGCGTCAGGTAGGGCGCGATGTCCTCGCGCGTATCGGCCAGCAGCCCAAGGGCCTCGCGCAGCTGCCCGCGCGCCGCCCACGCGTCGGCCAGAAGCCGCATCGCTTCGCTGGCGAGGGGGGCGTTGGCGCGGATGTCGTCCCCCGTGGCGCGGACCGACTTGGCCCGCGTGAGAATCGTCTCGGCGTCCTTCTGGCGTCCGCGCGCAAGCAGGTCGTCGCCCAGGCGGACGAGCAGGGCCATGCGGTCTCCATAGGCGAGCGCGTCGTCGAGTCCGTCCTCTATCACGTCGCGCAGGATGGCCTCGATGAACGGCGCCCGCTGCGCCCGGGTCGAATCCTTGAAGAACGCCGCCGCGCGCGCCGCAGCCTCGGCCCCCTCGTCCCCGAGCACGAGGTGCTCGAAGGCGAACATGGGCGGGAAGGTACCCCGCTCGTCGGCGATGCGCGCCACCGTGCGGTGCAGGTTGCAGCGCCGGGACTCCGGGATGCGGTCGTACATCGCCCGCCGCAGCGACGCGCTCGGAACGCGCAGCACCAGCGACGCACTCGCCGTCGAGGGAATCCTCCGCGTCTCCACGCGCAGCAACCCCGCGCCCGCGAGCGCGAAAATCTGTCGATGCACGCCGCGGTCCGCACCGGGAAAGACCGAGAGCACGACGTCGACGGGGAGTGGGATCCCCGCGACGGAAACCAGCTCGAGCACCTGGCGCGCCTCGGGCTCCAGCGGCTCGATGGACGCGGTGCGCGGATCGTCCGCAACGCCGGCGCCGTCGAGGCGAACCGTATACACGCCGCGCGCCGCCCGCGCACGCAGCTGCGCCGCGAACGGGTCCGCGTCGTCGCCCCGTGTGCCCACGACCAGTCCCGCGCCCGCACGATCATGCATGCCGGACACGTGGTCGAGGAGCAGGGCGTGAAGAAGTGGGCGGTCGTCGGCGTCGTCTGCGATCCATACGGCGCTCCGCACGCCGTCCTTCCCGGAGCCCTTCCGCCGCGCGGCGGCCGCCGAATCCCACTCGTCGATCCAGTGCACGGGAACCCCCGCGCCTCGCAACCGGTCCGCGATCTGTGCCAGCGCCGTCGAGCGTCCGCTGCGCCCGGGACCGGCCACTTCCACCAGCAGCGATCCCTCGACCGCGCGCGTCACCTCGGCCGGGTCGAACCGCGCCGCGGTCTCCGCCGCGCGCGCCGCCGGGGCGGCACCTCCGAACAGGGCCGCCGCCAGGGCGGCCGACGAATCGATCGCTCCCGACGCGACGTCCGCCGTGGACGAACGGAGGCGCGCGGCCAGATCCGGCCCCGCGTGACGCGCCAGGCGCTCGGCGAGCTGTGCGACCACGCGCACGTGCGTGCGCGCGTCGGCCGGCGTCGTGCCGAATGCATCGGGAGGGAACGCGTACGCGGCGGGCACGATGACGACCGCACCCTGATCATCGACGCACACGAACTCCGGTGCGAGGTGACAGGCGTAGAACGCGTGCGATTCCAGCGTGGCGAGCGTCCCCAGAAGCGAGCGCAGGGCGTCGGCGATCGATTCGTCCGTCAGCGCCCGGTGCTCGACCAGGTGCCCGTATGGAGCGAGAATCTCCACCCGCCCGTTGGCCGCCGTGATCTCGAGCGCGGCGGGGCAGGTATCGGGTGCGATGGCGGATGCGGCGTCGCAGCGAAAGGCGAAGACGTCGGAGTCGACCCGGTTGCCCGCGTCGACGGTCATCCAGCTGGCGAGGTAACGCCGTTCGCTCACGAGGTCGACGTATCCCGCCGTGTGCCAGGGGCCGGCCACCCGGTCGTCTTCGAGCGGCTCGAGATTGTGGCGGAATGCGCGGGCGGACGATTCCATCGTGACTCCACGGCCCCGCGGTGGGCCGCACGGGGAAAGAAAACCGCACAAATCGGGGGTGCGTTAAATTATTTTACCATAAAATGCGGAAGTTACAAGCCCGGCGCCCGGGAATGGCCTCCGCACCGGTCGAAGCGGGACCGGGGTTCTAGGTAAAATAGAGGATTCGGCCGCAGTTCTCGCAGGCGACCACGGCGTTCTTTTCGTAGCGGAACGAGGTGGCGACCTTGGTGAAGCAGCCGGTACAGAGCTCTCCGATCACGGGCACGACGCTGCGTTCGTACCGCTTGGAGACGCGCTCGTAGCGGTTGAGAAGCTGGGGCTTGATCTGTTCGGTGAGTTCGGTGCGGGCTTTCTTGAGTTCCTCGAGTCCGTCCAGAGGGAAGCCCATTTCCTGAAGTTTGGCGGCGGTCTTGGAATCCTCCGCGTCCCGGATCATATGGTCGAGGTCCTGAAGCGCGACCAGGAGTCGGGCCTGGTCCTGCTTCTTAGCTGGGAGTTCGCTCACAAACCCTGCCCTTCGATGATGTCTCGGAGCTCCGCGAAATTCGTCACAGCGGCGATGCGTTCGCGCGTCGCGTCGTCTTTGATTATGTCGACGACGCGGCCGAGCACCTGGAGGTATATGTTATCGCGGTCCTGGGGCGGCGCGATGATCAGGAAGAACACGTGTGTCGGCTTCTTGTCGACGGAGTCGAAGTCGATGCCGTTCACCGATCGCGCAAACAGGACCGAGAGCTCGCGAACGGCGAGGGTACGACCGTGAGGAAACGCGACGCCCTTCCCGATGGCGGTGCTGCCGAGGCTCTCGCGATTCAGCAGCATCTCGAGGATGAGGTCCCGATCCTTGATGTCCTTCTCGTGGCAGACCTTCTCGACCATCTCGGCAAGCGCGTCACGCCTGCTCGTTGCCTTCAGGTCGAAGATGCAAAGAGACTCTTGAAAGTATGAAGCGAGTTCTCTAGAGGTCATCACCGGTGTGGACATCGTTTGGTGATTGGGGCAACGCAGCCTGAATGAATCACTTGGAAATTAGCAGAAACGGGGATTATCCTCAACGGGAAATCGTGGCACCCCTCCTTGAATCCTAGTCCACAGCAGGCCCCTTATGCAGGATCGTCTCGAAGATGGGCTCGTCGTCCGGGTCACCGGGGGCGAGGTCCGGGTCCGGGTCGGCGACACGCTGGTCGCGTGCTCCCTCCGCGGGCGGTTCCGCGTGAAGCAACGGGACCTGCAGATCGTGGCCGGGGACCGCGTCCGCGTGCGTCGCGACCCCGGTGTCGGACCGGTGCTGGAGGAGGTCCGGCCGCGTGAATCGTGGCTCTCGCGCTACGTCGAGCGCGAGGGCGGCGAGCGGCTGATCGTCGCCAACGTCGAGCGGCTGTTCGTGGTCGCCTCGATCGAGGACCCGCCGCTCCATCCCTCGTTCCTCGACCGCGTCCTCGGCGCCGCCGAGTGGGGGCGGGCGCCGGCGACCCTCGTCCTCAACAAGGTGGACCTCGGGAAGGCGGGACGCGTGGCGGAGCTGCGGACGGTCTACGCCGGTGCCGGCTACGAGGTGGTCGAGACCTGCGCAACATCGGGGGCCGGGGTCGACGCCCTGGCCGAACGGGTCGACAGCGGCATCTACGCCTTCGTGGGTCAATCGGGCGTCGGGAAGAGCTCGCTGCTGAACCGCCTGGACCCCGCGTGCCGCCTGGAGGTCCGGGCCGTGGCCGAGCGCACCGGGCGCGGGCGCCACACGACCACCTTCTCCCAGCTCTTTCCATTTCGCGGCGGCTACCTGGCGGACACGCCGGGGATGCAGACCTTCCGCTTCCCGGCCGGTGACGAAACCGACGTGGCGGCGTGCTTCCCGGAGATCGCCGAGCGAAGTGGGGGGTGCCGCTTCGACCCCTGCACCCATTCGCACGAGCCCGGGTGCGCGATCAAGGCCGACGTCGAAGCGGGCCGGGTGGCCGGCTCCCGCTACGCCAGCTACCTGGACATCCTCGCCGAGGTGCGCGGGCGCGCCCGCAACAGGGGCCGGTAGGTCGATGGGACGCATCAAGACGCTCGAGCGCTCCGGAAAGCGGGCCCTGATGCGGGGGGTGGGGCGCCTGCTGTCGGCGCGGCCCATGACGGTCGACGAGTTCCGGCGCCTGCGCGTGGAGCGTATCCTCGTCATCCGCCAGCACAACCAGATGGGCGACATGATGCTCGCCGTCCCGGCCCTGCGCGCGATCCGCGAAACCTATCCGGATGCGCGCATCGCGGTGGTGTCGTCGACGCTCAATCGCGGCGTGCTGGCGCACAGCCCCTATGTCGACGAGGTGTTCACCTACGACAAGCGCAATCCAGCGAGTACCCCGCGGTTGATTCGCGCGCTGCGCGCACGGCGCTTCGACGTCGCCATCGTGCTCCACACCGTGTCGTTCTCTTTCACCAGCATCGCGCTGGCGGTGCTGTCCGGTGCGCGGGTTCGCGTCGGCTCGACGTCACACCGGGTCGGGGATTCGCTCACCGGGAGCTACCTCAATCTGACGCTGCCGCTGCCGACCGACGCCGAGCTCGCAACGATGAACGAAGCGGAGCACAATCTCTATCCGCTCCGCGCGGCGGGTATCTCCACCGACGACATCGCCCCCCTCCTGGTGCCGGGGCCCGAGAGCGAGCGCTGGGCCGACGAAACGGCGCGCGCGTGCTGGCCGGCGGGAACGGTGCGGCTGGCCGTGCACCCGGGGGCGGGGAAGAGCGAGAACATCTGGCCGCCGGAACGATTCGCCGAGGTGGTGGACGCGCTGGCGCGGACGCGATCCGTGAGCCTCGCCGTCGTCGAGGGTCCGGCGGACGGCACGGCGGTACAGGCCTTCGAGGCCGCGTGCCGCGTCCCGGGCGTCGTGATCCGCGCGCACCCCATCCTCGACGTGGCGGCCCTGCTGAGACGCGCCGACCTGGTCCTGTGCAACGACACCGGAGTCATGCACGTGGCGGCCTCGGCGCGGGCCCGCGTGCTCGCCGTCTTCGGCCCGACGGATCCGTTCCGGTGGGCGCCGCGCTGCCCCGGGCTCCACGTGGTGCGCTCGCCCGGCGGGCGCCTCGAGGCGCTCGACGCCGCCGCCGTGGCGGCGAAGGCGGACGAGCTGCTGAAGACCCCGGCCGAGCCGGCTAGTACTGAGGGCTGAGCGTGATGCGCAGGGGCAGGGTCGCGTTGGCCTCCACCGAGACCTGCGACGTCCACGTATAGTAGTTCAGCTTCTTCAAGGTCAGCGTGTGCGACCCCGCGTCGACGCGAATGGGTCGCATGATGGGAGTTGTTCCCACGAACTCTCCGTCGATGAAGAGCTCCGCGCCCTCGGTGGCGGCGAGGCTGATGGTTCCCTTGAGCTTGTTGAGGATGATCGATCGCCTCGACAGCTCGCCGGCAACCACGTGCAGCGTCTCCCGGTAGGTTTCGTGCTTCTCGTTGCGGCACTCGACGTCGTGGATGCCGGCGTTGAGCGTGAGCCGCAGCGTGGGGTTCGCCAGCCCGCGGTACACCCCGTCGACGTAGATCTGCCCCAGGGGCTCCACCGACACCATCAGGTATCCCTCGCGGAATCGCTCCGGCTCCGGGGCCGGCTCGCGCGGCGCCGGTTCCGGTTGCGACGGCGCCGGGGCGGGCTCGGACGCCACTGGAGGCGGCGTGGCGGCCGCCTGGGACCCGGAGCTCTCCGGTCCGGGTGCGGGGGGCGCCTCCGGGGTGCTCGCCGTGTCGACGGGCGCCGGGGCGGCCTGGACGGGAGCGGTCACGGCGGAGGCCGTGGGCTCGGGCGCCACCGTGTCCGGCGCCGCAGTCGCCGGTTGCGCCGCGGCGGCGGAGTCGGCGCCGAGTGCCGACGCGGGCGCGGTCTCCAGGCCGTCGCCGAGCGTCGACCCCTGCATGATCGTTCCGGGCCGGGCCGCGCCGCGTCCCAGCGACAGGGACGGTGGACCGAAGAAGTAGTATCCGGCCGCCGCGCCGACCACGAGGACGATCATTCCAACGGCCGTCAGTACCGGCGAGCGCGACTTCTTGCGCTTCATGGCCGAGCTGGTGGATGCCCAGGCCGTGTTCTTCGACGGGCGGGGCATGTCGGGGCGCTGGATGAGACGCGTGTCGGCGCTCCGTTCGAGCAGGGCGGGCAGGCGTCCCAGCGACCGGCGCAGCCCGTCGAGGCCGAGCACGTTCACGATGGTCTCGCGAAATTCGCGCGCGGACTGGAACCGCTCGTCGCGGTTGCGGGCCAGCGCCCGCGCCACGACGGCCTCCACGTTCTGCGGCACGGCGTCGTTGAGCTCGCAGACGTTGGGGATTTCCTTGTGGAGGATGTTCTGGATCACGCCCATGTAGTTCTCGCTCGCGAACGGCTGGCGCCCGGTGAGCAGCTCGTAGAGCACGGTCCCGAGCGAGAAGAGATCGCTGCGCTGGTCGACGCTCTCGCCGAAGGCCTGCTCCGGAGACATGTAGAGGGGCGTGCCCAGGATGGAATCCACCGCCGTCTGCACGCCGGTGCTGTGCGTGAGCTTGGCGAGCCCGAAGTCGGTGATCTTGACGATGCCGGTCTTCGTGATCATGACGTTGCCCGGCTTGATGTCGCGGTGGACGATGCCCTTGGCGTGCGCGTGCTCCAGGCCGCAGCAGATCTGGTGCACCAGCGCGAGCGAGAGCTCGGGGCTGATGGGGCGCCAGCGCTCGAGCACATCCTTGAGGCTCTCGCCCTCCACGTACTCCATGACGATCTGGTAGCAGTCGTCCTCCACGCCAAAGTCGATGACGCGCACGATGTTCTCGTGGTCGAGCGAGGCCGCCGCCTTCGCCTCCAGAATGAACCGGCGCGTGAAGTTTTCGTCGGTGGTCAGGTGCGGGTGCAGGCGTTTGACCGCCACGACGCGGTCGAGCGACACCTGGATCGCCTTGTACAGGACCGCGGTGCCGCCGGAAGCGACGGTCTGGATGATCTTGATGTTCTTGCCGTCGGCCACGGCCTACCTCGCCAGGACGAGCCTCTCGGCCAGATACGAGGGCAGGCCGTGCGAGAGGATCTTCCCCTGCGACTTGCGGACGTCGTAAGGAACGCGCACGAACTCCATGGCGCCCTCCTCTTCGTCCATGACCACCATGCACGCGTCGGGGTTGGAATCGCGCGGCTGCCCGATCGAGCCGACGTTGACGAAATAGCGGCAGTGATCTTCGATCGTGATGCGCGGTTCACGCACGACTTCCATGCGACCCGTGCGCTTGTTCATCAGGACGAGAACGGGAAGGTGCGTGTGTCCCACGAAGCAGAAACGCTGCCCGATGGCCCCGAACACCTCCGACACGTCTTCGAGCGTGCGGATGTACATGAACTTCATGGGGTCGATGGGCGACGCGTGCGTGTAACAGTATTCACCGTCGATGTACTGGAGCGGGAGGTTCGAGAGCAGGTCGCGGTCCTCCTGGCCCAGCTGGTCGCGCGTCCATTCGATCGAGGCACGCGCGATCGAGTTGAAGTCCTCGGTGGGGATGACGCCCGCCACGGCCAGATCGTGGTTGCCGGCGAGCATCAGATTCGCCTTGTCGCCCGCAAATTCGAGGCACGGCTCCGGGTCGGCGCCGTAGCCCACGAAATCTCCCAGGCACATCAACTGGTAGGGCTCATAGCGCCGGGCCGCCTCGATCGCCGCCTGCAGGGCCTCGAGGTTGCCGTGGATGTCAGACATAAGGATGTAACGCATCGGTGCTCCGTCCCTATTCGTGAAAGACGAAATGCTCGCTGGCGATCTCGATCTCGTCGTTGTCCTTGAGCTCGACTTCCTTGACCGGCTTTCCCCGCACCTTGATCCGCCTGAGCCCGCCCACGCGGCGCAGCACGAAGCGGCCGTTCTCACGGGTGATCTGCGCGTGCTTCGGAGCCACGAACCAGGCGTCGACGTGTACGTCCGAATCGATGTCGCGCCCGATGGTGACGCCGTCGTCGTCTATCTCGATGACACGGTCGCCGTGCTCGGTGCGGATCACGAGGCGCGGCGCGTTGCTCGGGGTGGCCCCGTCGGCGGCGACCCCGGTGGGCGGCCGCAGGGAGCTGCGGCTGACGATGACGGTCTGGTCGAAGCCGGCGATGGCCTCGGGCTCGGGAACCGCATAGCCGCCCGGGACCCGGAACATGATGGTGTGTTTGCCGATGGAGACCTCGTCCCCGTCCTGCAACTCGTGACGGGAGGCGCGCTCGCCGTTGATCGCGATTCCGTTCAGGCTCTCGCAATCGCGGACGAAATAGCAGCCTTTCTCTTCCTCGATCACGGCGTGAAGCCGTGACACAGCGAGGTTGTCGATAACGATGTCGTTGTCCGGCGTCCGGCCGATGCGCAGCTGGGGGCGGTCCATCTCCCAGCGGCCGATCTCGCGCTCCTTGAAGCGCAGGATGATCAGGGGCGGTTTGGACAGGAACACGTCGCCGAAGCGGCCGTTGAACGACTCGGGCAGGTTCTTGGCGTCGGCGGCGTAGGAAACCAGGAAGTCTTCATAGAGGCTGATCGTCAGCGGACGCTCCGCGGAGTTCGAGTACACCTTGATGAGGAACTCCTCCCGGAAGCTGCCCTCGCGCGGCGTCGGCGACGACTGCTCGCAGCAGAACGCGCTGGCCTTGCCTTTCTCGTAGCGCAGCAGGGCCAGGAAGTCCTCGCGCGCCGCGCCCACGATGCAGCTCTTGCCCTCGTTCTCGATGCGGTCGATGAGTTCGTCGAGATCGACGAGCGACGTCATGACCCGCAGGGCGGGCTTCTTCTGGGCCACGACCAGCAGGGAGTGGATGATCTTCGTGTTGAGCTCGTACCAGGTCGCACGCGGGAAGCTCATCTGCGTCGCGCCGATCAGAAAATCGCGGATGGTGGTGGAGCCGAATTGACCGCCCGTCAGCTCGGCCGCCGCATAGATCTGGCGTTCGCGCACGAACAGAAAGCGCTGGGTGATGGCGTCGTAGATCTCGAGGGCGGTGGGCTTCGACGCGCTCGCGTCGATGGCCTGCCGGATGATGCCATCCAGGGTGGCTTTGGTGACCTCACCGCTCTCACCGATCTGTCTGGTATGTGGAATCGTGATCTTCACGTGCGACCTTCCTCGGCCAAGCAGGCTGGGAACACCTTGTCGGCGAACGAGAAAGGGCAAATTCCATGCCACGATCCGGGCGGCGTTGCACCGGCGCGAACGCGGTGCGGCGGCCCGGAATCGGGGCCCCGCCGGGGGCGCGCGGGGACGGCGGCGGGGCACGTCGCGGTTTGCAACGACGCGTCGGGGGGACGAGTCAACGAGGACGTGGACGCCGTGTCTCGTCGTGCCCGAAAAGGGCGTGCCGTCGCCCCAAAAGGGGCGTCGTGTCTTGACGCGGCGGAGGCGGCCGTGGTACAATAATTCGCGTCATCCACGCCAAGGGATTATCCAAGTGCTATTGTCCTGGCTCTGAACATCTGGAGTACGGAATCCACCGCGGGGCCATGCGCCGTCCGGTGGATTCCTGTTTTTAAAAGGGGGTACCCGGTTTGCGCGTTACTGGTAAGGTGAAGTGGTTCAACGAAAACAAGGGTTATGGCTTCATTCTCGGTGACAACGGGAAGGACATTTTCGTGCACTACTCCGAGATTCGTGACGACGGTTACCGCACGCTAGCGGAAGGGGAAGTCGTCGAATACGAATTGATGGATAGCCCGAAGGGTCCCCAGGCCAAAGGTGTCCTGCGCAGCCAGAAGCGCGGGGAATCCGCGCCGGCCGCGGAGGCTGCCTAGTCCTCAGTTTGTTGGTCCACTGATGAAAAGACAGATCCCCGTACCCGCGGGTCGGACGCGGATACGGGGATCTGTTCGTTTGGGCCCCGGCGTATGTCGATCGGCCGTCAGTCGTCCAGGCTGTTCAGGCTGCGGCGCGCACCTGAATTCGACGGATCCAGCTCGATGGCCTTCTCCCAGGCCTTCTTCGCGTCGCCCTTCTTGCCCAGCTTGAAGTACGCGTTTCCGAGGTTCGTGTACGCCGAGCTGTTGTTGGGGCTGCGTCCCAGTGCCTCGTTGTACATCTCCACCGCCCGATCGAAGTTCCCCTGCTTGTAGTACACGTAGCCCAGGTTGTTGTACGCGGCGTGCAGATCCGAGTTGAGGCGGATGGCCTTCTGGAAGGCCTCGGCCGCCGCGTCGGTCTCGCCCAGCTCGGTGTAGACCAGACCCAGGTTGTTGTAGCACTCGGCGAACGAATCGTCGCGGGCGACGGCTTCCAGGAACTGGTCGCGCGCCAGCTCGAGATCGCCATTGTGAAAGCTGGTGACTCCGAGGTTGTTGAACTTCATGGCCTCGCGGCGGCGCGCCTGCGTCGCCGAGTCGTCGCCCTTCTTCTTCGAGTTGCGTACGGCGTCCATGAGCTCCGCCCAGTTGCGCTCGAGCCGGTTCAGGTTCTCGATGGTCTTCTCGACGCTCGACTGGACGCTTTCCACGCGCGGAGCCACCTTCTCGAGGTCCGCGATGCGGTCCGCCAGCGAGGCGTACTGAGTCTTCATTTCCTTGAGATTGTCCTCGAAGGAAATGACGAGGTCGGAAACCGTGGTGGTCAACGTCTCGAACCCGTCGTTGCGCGCGTCGATCGTGTCTTTGATATCCACGACGCCGTCGCGGATGATGTTCAGGCGCTCGTCGCGGTCGTCCTCGGCTTCGATGAAGGTCGAGACGTGCTTGCCCACCTCCGAGACCATGCGCTCGATGGAGCCGGTCTGGCGCTTCTCGGCTTCTCCGAAGCTCGAGATCAACTCGGCGGCGCTCTGCGTCTGGAATTTCCAGAACTTCTCCAGCTCTTTGGAAAGATGCCTGGACGCGTCCTTGCCGTCCCCGGAGTCGGACTTCGAAGCGGCCTTCGCCTGCTGCGTCACGCCCTCGAGAAGCGCGTCGAAGGTACAGTCGCCGTCCGCCGTGCGGTAGAAGCGGCACGTCTCACGCAGGCAGTACAGGTGCGACGCGGTGGCCTCGCCCCGGGCGGCCGTGGCCCCGCGGCCCGACTTGCGCTCCGTCTTGACGCCGACCGAGCCGGCATCGTCGTAGCCCAGGACGACGACGTCGCCGGAAGCGTTGCGCGTCGGCGCGTCGATCTCGAGGGCCTTCCCTTCGGCGCCCAGCATGTGAGACATGAACGGACAGATCTTCATGATTGTGCTCCTTCAGACCCCTCGAACCAGAAATGCCTGTTGGACCGCCGCCGCGGTTCGCGATGACGGCGCATTGTTCCTCCGGATTGCTAGCATAGTCCGTGCCGGGCGGGCGTCAGTCGAGGGTGGTGGTCTTCTCCAGAACGTGCGCCCGGTTGCCCTGTTCGCTCAGGTACTGCTCGTGGTTGGTTCGCGCCAGGCGGGCGAATTCCTCGTGGTCGGGGAACTCCGCCTGGAGCCGCTTCAGCGTCTCGCCGGCAGCGGCAAAATCCTTAACCATGCGCTGGCAAGTCGCCATCTTGAGCCATACGCGCTGCTTCTGGTCCACCGACAGTGACGGTGTGTCGAGGGCGCGGAAGGTCTCGAGGGCGGGGAGCACGCGGCCGCGGAGCAGCTGGCACTCGGCCTGGTAGTACTCGCGCGTGAATCGTTCCGCGTCGTTCTCGGGCTGGAACGACAGCAGCTCCTCCAGCTGTTCGATCCGTCGCTCCTGCGCGGCGCGCTCCAGGAGCACGACCATCGCCCGCTTGCTCATCCCACCACGGCGGAAGCGCTGCATTTCGTCGTCGAAGCTGGTGCTGGCCGTCTCGGGCAGCACGGGCTCCGGGGTGTCCTCGGCCGCGGGCGGCTCCGGGGGGCGGTCGGGCGCCGCTTCCGTGGAGTCCTCTGCGGGTGGAGGCGCCGGTTCGGCCGGGGCCTCGGGCGCCGGCGGGGACGTCGCGGCGTCGGTCGAGGGCTCGGCGGTCACGGGCGCGCTCTCCGCGTCGCCGTCCACATGGAAAAAGGTCCGGGCACCGGATTCGTAGAGCTTCTGAGCGACGTTCTGGACGTGCGATTCCGTGATTTCCACGTTCGGTTTCCTCGTTTCGGAAGACGCCGCCGCCGGGGACTCGAGATCCGCCGGGGAGAACTCCTGGGCGTTTCGTGTCTTGGTGAGGATCGGCCGCGCACCCGCGCCCAGCCCGTTCGTCGCGAACGAGTCCACGCTGAAGTCGTCGCCGGGACCGTCACCGTCGCCCGGGGTGGGCGCGGATTCGAGCACGGGGGCGTCATCGTCCGCGGCGTCGTCGCCGTCGAAGGAGATCTCCCGCGCGTCGACGAAGCGGTTTTTCGGGAGCTTCTTCTTCATCGTGTCCGCAAAGCGCTGCGCGGGCTTGGACTCGGCCGGTTTGGGCGGTGTGTTCGGCGCCGGCGCCGAGCCCTGGAACTTGAACTCCCGGTTCTCGAACACCTGGAAGTCGCCCTCGCCGGGCGCCGAATCATCCAGGGGCTCGGGGGCCGAATGTTTCTTGTAGAGCGCCTCGAGCGACGGGTGTTCCGACCGGTGGCGGTCCAGCAGCCCGATCGCGGCCGCCGCGTCGGCCGGGGACGTCTCGCACACGCTCTCCAGCATCTCGGCGGCCCGTTCGTGCCGCTTCAGCTCCAGGGAGAGGGTGGCGTGGAACAGCTTCATGTCGCCGGTGACGGGCACCTCTTTGGACTTCGCATCGAGCCAGTCGCAGAGCTCGGCTGTGCATTCCCCGCGCTGGTGGAGCGGCCGCAGAAGCTCCAGGGCGACGTTCGACTGCTCGATCGTCATGGCGGCGTCCAGGGCGACCCACGTGCATTCGTTGAGCCCGCCGGCGGGATCGATGTAGGGGCGGAGCAGGAGCATGACTTCCCGCCCGGCCTCGTTGTTGGTCTCCAGGCTGCCGGCGAGATATTCACGGAGGAAGCCGGCCGCTTCCTGGAGGTCGCCTTTGAGCAGCAGCACCTCGGCCAGCGCCCGGTCCACCTTGGCGCGCGCCTTGGTCGTCTCCCGAAGGGCGGTCAGGCGCTCGGCGCACAGCGCGGCGACCGGGGGTTCGAGTTTCGCGGCTTCGAGGAAGCGCCCGATCGCCTCGAGCTCATTGCCGGCGGCGAGCATGGCGCACGCGCGCGCGAAGCGGACGCGCCCCGACTTCAGGTGGGTCCCCTCGAGGGAGGACAGGAACGGCATGAGCATCTTGTGCTCGACGGGCTTCTCGTCGAGGATCTGCACCACCGTCGTCACGGCTTCCTTGAGGTTGCCGATCCGGAGCGACAGGGTGGCCGACATCAGCTCGTTGGTCAAAAGTTCGTTGCGAAGCGTGTAGCCCCCGTGGCTCGCCGATCGCAGGGTCTGTTTCTTGGTGCGGACGCGGGTGAGCAGGTCACGGGCGGTGTGCTCGGGGACGAGCCCCAGCAGTTTCAGCGCGGACTCGAGATCGCGCAGCTTGACCATGTTTTCGATCGCGAAGCGCGCGAGCGCCGGATCGTGGACGAGGGAGAGCTTCTCCTCGATGAACGCCGACAGGCGGTCCTTCTCCTTGGTGAAGCGATCCTGCGCGAGCTTGAGGAAATGCGTGGCCTGCATGACCTCGCCGCCCTCGAGCGCCGCGTCCACGGCGTCCAGATAGAGCTCGAGCTCGTCGGGCGTCGCCGCGATCGCCTGCTCCAGGCGCTTGACCGCCTTGGCGTGCAGGCCGCGCTTGCGCTCCTGACGCGCCTTTTGCTGTGCTGCCAATGCTTTGTCGTTCATGGTCTGCCATGCGCGGGCCCCGCGCGCGTGTAGCGGACCTAAGCGAATCGCATACCAGCCCCGGCGGGGATTCCACCTTCCGGGCGGTTCCGCATAAACGCTTGCTATGGATACGGATATCCGGTCGTGCGCGTGACGGGCGGCACGCGCCGCGCGGACGGCTGCCCCTGCAATTTGCACGCGCACCGGCCACGGGCGTTGCGCGGGCGCGAGGCCTTCAAGTATCATTCCTTTCAAACAGTTGCGGTATCCTGTCGCCGGCGGGACCGCGCCGGACCCCGGTTTCGGAACGGGGTGCGGGCGCGTCCGTCTCGAAGTCCCCGCACAACCTGCGAATCTCATCGTGAGCGGAACATTCATCCTGTCCGTCCAGTGTCGCCTGGCGTCGTCCCACGTCCTGCCGGGCTGCCCGCCGTGCGACCGGCTCCACGGCCACACGTGGACCGTGCGCGCTTTCTGGGAGTACGCGGCTCTCGACGACAACGGAATGGGGGCCAACTTCCGGGACCTGAAGGCGCTCCTGCGGCGCGAGGTGCACGACCGGTTCGACCACCGGCATCTCAACGACATCGCGCCGTTCGAACGCGTCCCGCCCACGGCGGAGAATCTCGCGCGCGAGGTCTACGGCATCCTGCGCGAACGCGCCGGCGCGGGTACGCCGGGGCGGCTGGCGCGGGTCGAGATATGGGAGGGCCCCGACGCGTGCGCCGCCTATGCGGAGGAAAGCGGGTGACGTGCCGGTGAAGATCCACCCCGCAACCCGGTCCATCGCGCTCGTGAGCGGCGGCCTGGACTCCGTCGTGTCGTTGTCGCGCGCGATCGACGAGCGCGACGTCCGTCTGGTGCTCTTCTTCGACTACGGGCAGCGCGCGCGGGACGCCGAGCGCACGTCGTCCATGAGCGCGGCCACCTACTACGGGCTCCCGTTCGCCGACGTGGACCTGCGCTGGCTCGAGTCCCTCTCGCCGCGCGGGATGCGTCGCAGCGCGGCGGAGGAGGGCGACCTCACCACGCTCGACGAGGTCTGGATTCCCAATCGGAACGGCGTATTCATCAACACCGCCGCGGCCTACGCCGAGCGCTACGGATGCGAGACCATCGTGACGGGGTTCAACCGAGAGGAAGCCGAGGAATTTCCCGACAACAGCCGCGACTTCGTCGAGCGTGTGAACGCGGCCCTGGCACTCTCGACGCGCAACGGTGTGCGCGTCGAGAGTTTCACCATCGACCTCGACAAGCGGGCGGTCATCCGTCTCGGCATGGAGCTCAAGTCGCCGCTGTCGATCGTGTGGAGCTGCTACCGGAGCGGGGAGCGCATGTGCGGCCGGTGCGCCTCGTGCACGCGCCTGCGCGCGGCGCTGGATTCGCTCCCGCCGGCCGAACGCCCCGTCATCGAGTTCCAGGCGTGACGGTCGCGTTCCGAATTCTGGGCGGAGAGACGCCCTACACGGGCGCCGAGCTGCGCAGCGGCTGGGTCGCCGGGCGGACGGGCCTGGACGGCGACGCGGCGGCGGGCTTCGTCGGGCGGTGCCACGTGCCGACCGAGAACCTCGTCGACCTGGACGACGCGCGCGCCGGGGCCTTCATCCGGGCCGCGTCCATGGCGCACGTGATCGTGGAGCACCCGGACTGTCCGTTGCGGGTGGCGGTGCTGCGCCAGCGGCTGCTGGTGTGCATCCTGGCCGAGGTGCTGGGCGGGCGCGGCAGCCCGGTGCGCCGGGACGGCGACGATCTGTACTACGAAGGCGGCAAGCTCACCGTCTCGATCGCGGCGCCGTCCGCCGGCTCGGCCCTGATCCACCTGGGCATCAACATCGATCCGTCGGGCGCCCCGGTGGCCGCCGCCGGTCTGCAGCAGATGGGGCACGATCCCCGCGAGGTGCTCGGCGAGCTCCTCCGGCGGTACGCGCGCGAGATGGAAAGCGCAGCCCACGCCGAGACCAAGGTCCGCGAGGTTCCATGACATGACCGTTCGACCCGCACAGACTCCGCCCGCCGGCCATCTCTCGGAGATGTTCTGTTCCGTGCAGGGTGAGGGTCCCTTCGTCGGTGAGCGGCAGATCTTCCTCCGCACCGCCGGGTGCACCGCCACGTGCTCGTGGTGCGACACCGTCTACAGCAAGGTGCAGACGAAACGCTTCGTGGTACACGCCGACGGCGCCGGCGAGACGCGCTGGCGGCCGAATCCGGTCGCGCTGGACGACGTCCTCGCGGACGTCGATGCGACGGCGCGCGTCCACGCACCGGTCTCGACGGTCAGCATCACTGGCGGCGAACCGCTGGAGCAGCCCGAGTTCACCGCCGCGCTCGCCCGCGCCTTGAAGGCGCGCGGGCTCCGCGTCTACCTGGAGACGGCGGGCATCCACGCCGACGCGCTGCGTTCGTTGATCGACGCCGTCGACGTGATCGCGATGGACATCAAGCTCCCGTCGGCGACCGGGATCGATTTGTGGGACGCGCATCGCGACTTCCTCGCCGCGACGCGGGGCACCGCGTTCGAGTCGGGGCGGGGCCCGGACGGCCGCGACGGGGACGACCCGTCGCACACGCTCTTCGTCAAGGTGGTCGTCGACCTGAACGCGACGGTGGACGAGATCGAGCGGGCGGCCCGCCTGGTTTCCGGGTGTGACCGCGGCATCCCGTTGATTCTCCAGCCGGAAAGTGAGACGTTGTTCGGGCGCCGGACGACGGCGGAGGGATCGCGCGCGCTGCTCGATCTGGTCGAGGCCGGCGCGCGCGCGGCCACCCCCCTGGTTCGAACCGTGCGCGTGATCCCTCAAACCCACAGGATGCTGCACGTCCGATGAATACGAATTTCCTGACCGGAGCCGTCAGCCTGGTGGCGTTCCTCTTCTCCGTCATCGTGCACGAGAACGCCCACGGCCTGGTCGCCGAACGCTTCGGAGACCCGACCGCGCGCGAGATGGGCCGGATCACGATGAATCCGCTCCCGCACCTGGATCCGGTCGGGAGCGTCCTGCTTCCGGTGGCCGCGTTTCTTTCCGGACTGCCCTTCCTGGGGTGGGCGAAACCCGTGCCGGTGAATCCCGCCAACCTCCGCAACCCCATCGTCCACAACGCCTACGTGGCCGCGGCCGGTCCGGCGTCGAACTTCATCCTGGCCTTCGCGGCGTCCATCCTCTGGATCGCGGTGCGCGTCACGTACAAGCACGTACCGGCGCTGATGGTGAATGGCGAGCGGTCGCTCTTGTTCTTCGACACGCTGTGCGGCAGCCTCATCACGATCAACTGCGTGCTCGCGATCTTCAATCTGCTGCCGATTCCGCCGCTCGACGGCCACTGGATCATGATGCGCTACCTGCCGCCCGGACCGCGCGAGGCCCTGGCGTCGATCGGCCGCTGGGGGTTCTTCATCCTCATCGCGCTTCTGTGGACCGGCCTCCTGTGGCGCATCATCGGTCCACCGCTCTCGCTCGTCGTCTCGTGGTATCACGCCCTCGTGACGACGGCCGTCCGGGCCATGTGACGGCGCCGGCGCGTATCCGGCTATCCGGAATGACAAAGGTTGTGGCCGCGAGATTGGGTCTGCGCGGGGAAAAGGCCCTTGATCCCACCGGGTTGAAGCTCACTAGAACGCGTAGGTCAGTTCGTGCGCCCGGTTGACCCGCAGTGCCCGTGTCACCACATGCCGGCGGTAGTAGCGCTCCCAGCGCTCTGAGAGTGCTGCCTTCTCAAAGAACCGACGCGTGGAGAGGATGTCCCGGAGTCGCCACGGCCGGCTCGCCACTCCCAGCTGCATCGCCGAGGTCACCCGCCCCCCTTTCTCCCGTCGTCGCTTCACGTAGTTGCGCCACACCTGGAAGACCGCCAGCTTCTCGATCGATGCCTGCCGGCGCTTCGCCCACGCAATCGTCTCTCGCTTGTGCGCGGCCGTGCTGTGCCGGATCATCCGATCGAGCACGTTGATCTCCCGGAGCGGATTGCGCTCGTCCCGGCGCTCCTTTGATGAGGTGATCCGATGCGTGACTCTGCATGGCAGTGAGGCCATGGCACGCGGATACGTCCGCTGGTCGTCGCTGCGGATGATGATCGATCGTTGTGCGGAGACCAGTGCTTCCAGGAGGTCACCGATGCCGGTCTCGATCGCGCGCGGATGCGCCCGGCCCAGGGCCCTCTCGAGCGCCGCGCGGCGCTGCTTCTGGTGCGCGGTCATGCGCCCCTTGCGGCGAAGCGGACTGTCGGTGTGGTAGAGGAAGTATCCGGAGGCCACATCCACCGCCACGTTGTGATGGAAGGGAAAGTACTGGCTCCACTCGAAGGTCTCGAAGCCGTCGATGGCGATCTCGTTCAGTGCCCGGATCCCGGCAAGTTCACCGGCCTGCAGGAGCAGACAGTGCCGCCCCAGGCGGGCAATCTGGTGGCCGACGGTGGCGGGAGAGCAGCAGAGGGCGCGGGCGATCTGGCGGTTGCCCATGCAGCCGACAACCATCATATAGATACGCGACATCATCGGGCGCTTCTGCCAGTAGGTGGTCGAGAAGGTCTGGGTACTGAAGTGACGCTTGCAACTCAGACATGTAAACCGTTGGATACAGTGAGGACGCCTCTGACGCCGGTAGAAGCCCTTGCGCTTGAAGGGCCACGCATCCCTCAACGTGGTGAAGTATGTGCAGTTGGGGTTGGGGCAATGGGGAGGAACCCATCCCGTCGATCCCGGTCCCATGTCCCCCCACAGGCACACCCCGTGCCAGGAACATTTTCCCGGCCACAACCAAAGACAAAAAGCCTTCCGGTGATCCGGAAGGCCTTTCGTTGCGCAACGGCTGGAGGCCGCGATTGTGCGTTCGACGGCGGCACAGCGCAGGTGCGTCGTGCGAAACGCGCTCGTGGTCTCGTCTGAGTCGGTATCGGTCCGCACGCGTCCGGGTTCCCCGTCGCGTACCGTGCTTGCTCGCGCTTGCTCTTGGCTGCGGGATAGTGCGGTGTACTGGTACAACAGATGCCTTGTCGGCGACTACCCCGCAGCACGGTTGGTTTCATCAGCAACCCACGTACCAATCCCGGTTCGTAACGCCGCAAAGCGAAGTTGCGCCGGTCGCCGGCACGGGCCCGCGACACGGCGGGCCCTTCGCCGGGCGGGTTCGACCCCATCATGCCGGATCGCGGCCCGTGGTTGCGCGCAGAAGTCTCGGAATGAGACGGCGACATTGCAGTCCGGGGCCTGTCCAAAAACCCCTTGACCTGTCACGAGTTATGGGACAGAATGGCCGCCAGCGGTTTCGCCCCCCGCGGGCATGTTGTACCGGACCTCGAGCAAGGAGGCTCGCCCGATGACCAAAGCCGAAATCGTAGAAGACATCGCCAGCAAGACGGGTCTCACCAAGAAGGACGTCGCGACGGCGATGGATATGTTCCTGGAGTCGATCTCGCGGGCCCTCGCCGAGGGCAAGCATTACGAGATCCGCGGCTTCGGGACGTTCAAAGTCAAGCAGCGCAAGTCGCGTATGGCGCGCAACCCGCGCACCGGCGAGGCGGTGCCCGTTCCCGACCGCAAAGTCCCGGTATTCAAGGTGTCGAAGGAACTGAAGGACCTCGTCGCCAGCGCATAGGATTTACGTCCACACATCTCCAGAAGACGGCGCCGCCCGCGCGGGGTGGGCGGCGGGAGTCGTTGTGTGCCGTCACGTCTCATGAGCGAATCCACCCGACGTCCCATCGATCTTCGAAGCGACACGGTCACGCGGCCGACGGAGGCCATGCGCCGTGCCATCGCCGAGTCGGTAGTCGGCGATGACGTATTCGGCGATGATCCCACGGTGATCGCCCTCGAGGGGCGCGTGGCCGATCTGCTCGGCAAGGAAGCGGCCCTGTTCGTTCCGTCGGGGACGATGGGGAACTTCCTCGGGCTCGCCGCGTCGTCGGACCGCGGCGACGAGGTGATCCTCGAACGCCAGTGCCACATCATGAACTACGAGGTGTCGTCGGCCGCCGCCCTCCACGGGCTCCAGCTCAACGCCCTCGATGGAGACCGGGGCGTCCTGACGGCCACGCAGATCGAGCCCCATATCAAGGAGGAATCCCTCCACACGCCCGGCACCCGCGTCATCGCCATGGAGAACACCCACAACCGCGCCGGCGGGCGGATCTATCCGGTCGACGAGATGCGGCGGGTCAGGGACCTGGCCGCACGGCGCGGCGTCCGCGTCCATCTCGACGGCGCCCGGCTCTGGAACGCGCACGTCGCCACCGGCGTGTCGTTCCGGGAGTACGGTGACTGCGCCGACACGATCAGCATGTGCTTCTCCAAGGGGCTCGGCGCACCGGTGGGGTCGATCCTCGTGTCGTCGCAGGAGGTGATCGGGCGGGCGCGCCGCTTGCGGAAACGTCTGGGCGGCGGGATGCGCCAGGCCGGTGTGCTGGCGGCCGCGGCCCTCCACGCGCTCGACCACCACGTCGAGCGCCTGCGCGACGATCACGCCAACGCCAAACGCCTGGCGTCGTTCGTCGAGCGCGTCCCGGGGCTGTCGATCGCGTTCCCCGTGGAGACGAACATCGTGGTGGTGCGCGTCGACGACGCCGTCTTCGCGGTCGACGCCCTCCTCAAGAGACTCGCCGAGGCGGGTGTCCTGGCGGTACCCTTCGGCGCGGGCCGGATCCGGATGGTGACGCATCTCGACGTCTCGGCCGAGGACATCGAGCGCGCCGGCGCCGCCCTCCAGTCGCTCGCGCCGCGCTAGAGGCGGGTCCGCGCGATCGAGTCAGACGACGGAACGATGAACGCGGGCACACTGACACTCGTCGCCACTCCGATCGGCAATCTCGGCGATATGACGGTGCGCGCCATCGAGGTGCTCAAGAACGTCCAGCTGATCCTCGCCGAGGACACGCGGCACTCCCGGCGCCTCCTCACTCACTACGGAATATCCACCCCGCTCACGTCGTATCACGACCACAACGAAGCCCGCATAACGCCCGGGCTCATCGATCGCCTCAAGGCGGGCGAGAACATGGCGCTCATCACGGACGCGGGGACGCCGGGGATCTCCGATCCCGGCTTCTACCTGGTGCGCGCGGCGATCGAGGCGGGCATTCCCGTGACGATGGCGCCCGGCGCGAGCGCGGTGCTGCCGGCCCTGGTCCTGTCCGGATTCCCGTGCGAGACCTTCGTCTTCGTGGGTTTCACCCCGCGCAAGCCGGGCGAGCTCAAACAGACCATCGACGCGCTGGCCGACGAGCCGCGCACGACCGTCTTCTACGTGTCTCCGCACCAGTTCCGAAAGGTGCTGGAGGCCGTCGCGGCACGCCTGCCGGACCGGGAGATCGCCGTCGCGCGCGAGCTGACCAAGGTGCACGAGGAAATCGTACGCGGGCGCGCGGCGGACGTGCGCGACCGGCTCGGACCGCGACAGGAACGGGGCGAGTTCGTACTCGTCGTGCGCGGGCTGGGAAAGCGGCGTCGCGCGCGGGCCACAGATGACGGGCCGGAGGCGTCGCAGTGATGGACAAGCGGGCCCTGCAGTCCGGTGCGCGTCGGATCCTCGATCCGGTGGTCTCCCTGCTCGTTTCCTACGGCGTGTCGCCGCTGCTCGTCACCGTGTTCGGCCTGTTGCTCAGCATCTGGGGGGGCGTGGTGGTCGCGCGCGGGTCGCTTCGTCTGGGAGGCGTGTTCCTCCTGCTCGCCGGACTGTGCGACGTGCTCGACGGCGACGTCGCGCGTCGCCTGGGAAAGGCGTCGTCGTTCGGGGCCTTCATCGATTCCGTCCTCGATCGGCTGAGCGAGTTCGCCTACTTCGGGGGCATCCTGCTCTTCGTCGTGCGCGGGCCGGGCTCGTACTCCTATTATGAGCCGGTCGTCATTCTGCTCGCGCTGACCGGTTCGATTCTCACCAGCTATGCGCGCGCCCGCGCGGAGGGCCTCGGCATCGAGTGCAAGGTGGGCGTCATGGAGCGCCCGGAGCGGATCGGCCTCCTGGCCATCGGATTGATCGCGGGATACCGCTTCCTGATGGCGGTCATGATTCTGCTGGCGGTGACGTCGCTGTACACGGTGATGCAGCGCATCCGACACGTCCACCGTGTCGCCTCGTCGGTGGACCCGCCGCGTTGACGTGGCCCGCCTGGTTACGCGCGGTCGGACAGCCCGAGCGTGTCGAGGACCGCGGCGTGCACCTCGTCCGCGCCCATCGACCCGTCGATCCGCACGACCTTCCCGAAGGCGGCCTCGTAGAGGGGAAGGAGCTTCTCGTAATTGGCGGCGATCGTCTCGAGGTGGTCGCGGTTTTCATAGATGCTCGCGTCGCCGCGGCGGGTCGTGACGCGCTCGAGACACACGTCCACCGGGGTGGCCAGGAACACGGTCACGTCGGGGACGGCGCAGCCGCGGTTGACGTCGATGATCCACTCGGCCCGGATCGCCGGGTCCGACGTCTGGTAGGCCATCGACGAGAAGATGTAGCGGTCGCAGATGACGGTCTCGCCGCCGGCCAGCCGCGCGGTGATGCCGACCGAATGGGCCAGGCGATCGGCGGCGAACAGGAGCCCCATGACGGTTTCGCCGGGCCGGTAGACGGAGCCGTCGTCGGCGCGCTCCTGCCCGGTCAACAGTCGACGAATGAATGCACCCACTGGATCGGGCGTGGGTTCGTGGGTCAGGAAACTTCGCAGTCCGCGCCGCGTAAGCAAGGACTGGAGCCGGGCGGCCTGGGTCGTGGTTCCCGCGCCGTCCAGTCCCTCGAAAACGATAAAGCGTGCGTCCCGCGGCATATTGGGTGATAGCGCCCGGTTGCGGGCCATTCGTCGAGTTTAGCAGGCGCCCCTTCCCCCGAAAAGGCCGGGTTGCTGCACGCGGGCGATTCATTTATATTTCGCCCGCTTAGGCGGTTGTTCGGATCGGGCGGGACCTGGCCGCGGACCCGGGCGCGCGAATGTGGAATGTATGTTGCAAGTGGGGGAAATGACGCCAGTTAGCCGTCGGATCCCTCGAGCGTAGGAGGCTCACCCGTGAAGCGCTTCACCCCACGTCAACTCGTTGTCACCGTTGCAATCCTCGCGCTGTGCGTGGTGTCCTTCGGGATGCTCGGGCAGAGCCGGGCCAAGGACGCGAAGCCCGACGTCTATCACGACCTCGAGATCTTCTCGAAGATCGTCGAGAAAGTGCAGCAGAACTACGTCGACGAGATCGACACCCACAAGCTCATCGACAAGGCCATCGAGGGGATGCTCGAGAACCTCGACCCCCACAGCCAGTATCTCTCCGGCCTCGAATACGAAGATCTGATGGTGAGCACGCGCGGCGAGTTCGGCGGACTTGGGATCCTGATTTCATTCCGCGATAACTATCCGACGGTCATGTCGCCCATCGACGGAACGCCGGCCGAGCGCGCGGGTATCCGCGGCGGCGACCAGATCACCGAGATCGAAGGACAGCCGACGAAGGGCTGGAACGTGGACAAGGCGGTCGGGTTCCTGCGCGGTGAGCCGGGGACGAAGGTCCGCTTCAAGGTGAGCCGTCCCGGACAGACCGACGCCATCGAATACGTCCTGACGCGGGAGATCATCAACGTGACCAGCGTCCCGTATCACGGGATGCTCCAGGACGGCGTCGGCTACATGCGCGTGTCGAATTTCGCCAAGAAGACGCCCGAGGAGATGGAGGAGTCGCTCGAGGATCTCGAGAAGCAGGGGATGCGCGCGCTCGTCCTGGACTTCCGGTCCAATCCGGGTGGGCTGCTGCAGTCGGCCACGGAAGTGAGCGAGCTGTTCCTCGACAAGGACAAGCTGCTCGTCTACACCAAGGGGCGGCTGTCCAGCTCCAATCGCAAGTACTATTCATCCAATCGCCACGTGCACAGCGGATACCCCATCGTCGTGATGGTGAACGGGAACAGCGCCAGCGCGTCGGAGATCTTTGCCGGCGCCATGCAGGACTGGGACCGCGGCGTCGTCCTGGGCGAGACCACGTTCG
>CAZCQM010000001.1:38244-49721 GCA_964500785.1 uncultured bacterium | reverse complement strand
GCCATAGTTCAGCGAAACGGCGGGCACCATGGGAAGAGATCCGACGGTCGAGGAGTGCACCACGTACATCTGGTTCTCGATGGCCCGCGCCTGGGCGCAGTAGCGCACGCGCAGGAACCCCTGGCGATCGTCGGTGCAACTGGGAACGACGAGGATGGTCACACCCTCGCGCGCCGCCACCCGTGCCAGCTCGGGGAACTCCACGTCGTAGCACACGTTGATCGCGACCCTCCCAAAATTCGTTTCCATGATGCGAAGCTCGTTGCGCGGCTTGACGAACCACTCCTCGCGCTCGAAGCGCGTCATGTGGATCTTGCATTGCGACTCGTACGCGCCGCTGGGACCGAAGAAGAAGCACTGGTTGTGCACCGCCGTCTTGTCGTCGGGGTCGCCGTTGCACGGGAGCGTGCCGGCGGCGATATAGATCTTGTGCTTCCTCGCCAGACCGGACATGAGCTCGACGTAGCGGTCGCGCTCCTTGGACAGGGACCGGACGAGTTCGTCGATGGGCCGGCGGATGTCCTCGAGGGTCAGGAGCTGGAGCGTGAAATACTCGGGGAAAACGAGCATGTGGCACTTGTAGTCGGCGGCCGTTTCGACGAGACCCACGACCTGGTTGCGAAACTGATCGAACGATGTAATCGGTCGCACGAAATACTGCAGCGATGCCACCCGGATCCGGTTCATCATGGCCTCCTTCCCCGCCGCACGTTCCAGTCCGGCGTTCCTTCCGCCGCTCGGTCCCGACGGATCTTGTCGACGAGATCGGTCACGCGCACGTGAAGGTCGTCGCGCACACGCCGAAATACCGCGAGGGATCTTCCCGCCGGGTCTTCGACCTTCCAGTCCACGGCGCGACCCCTGAAGCCGCGTGGAACCAGGCGCCGCGCGGACTCCGGCGCCATCGATATCACGATGTCCATGTCGGCCACCGGCACCGCATCGAGCCCCTTCGACCGGATGCCCGAGATGTCGATCTTGAATTCGCGCATCAGCTCGATCGCGTCCTCGCTCACGATCCCGGTCGGGTGCGTGCCGGCGCTGTAGACCTCGATGACGTCCCCGCCCAGCGCGCGGGCGAACCCCTCCGACATGGGCGACCGGCACATGTTGCCGATGCACACGAAGAGCACGCGAGTCTTGCGAGTCGAATCCGTCATGGCGTCGATCCGTTCCACGCTATCACGACTTGACGCCGCGATACAATGCCGCGATCCCGCCGGTGAGCCGGCGTGACTCGACGTGGCGCAGTCCGGCGCCGGAAAGCAGCGACCGAACCTCGGACTCTTCCATGAAGTCTCGTATCGACGCGGCCAGGTATCCGTACGCCTCCCGCGACCCGGAGATGAGGCGCCCCGCCACGGGCAGGATCGCCCCGAGGTAGACGCGGTACGCGAGGAGCGCCGCCCCCCGCGGGGGGAGGAACTCCAGGACGACCAGGCGACCTCCCGGCGCCAGCACCCGCGCCATTTCCGCCACGCCGCGCTCGTAGTCGGGCAGGTTGCGCAGTCCGAAGGCGATGCTGACCACGTGGAACGCCCCGTCGTCGAAGGGCAGCGCGAGCGCGTCCCCCTCGGTGAGAGTCACCCGGCCGTCGAGATCGAGCGCCGCGACCTTCCCGCACCCCACCTCCAGCATGCCCGTCGACGGATCGACACCGACCACGTGTCCGACCCGCGTACGGCGGGCGAACTCGATGGCGACGTCCGCCGTGCCGGTGGCAACGTCCAGCACCCGCTCGCCCCCGTGAGCGCGGGCGAACGCGACCAGCCCCCGGCGCCAGCGCCGGTCGACGTTGCAGCTCAACGCGTGGTTGAGAAAGTCGTAGCGGTGCGCGATCGCCGAGAACATGCGCGGCGTCCGCGACTTGTCGTCCACGATGGCGCCCACCGAACGACCCGTCACGGCGTGGCCGCCTCGGCGAGGCGGTAGATCGAGGTGGGCGATCCGTTGGTCTGGTACGCCGCGACGAACAGCTCACCGTTCTCGTCGACACCGAACGTCGACACCAGAAACGGCGCCTGCATGAGGGGCTCCGTGGATGACGGCGACGTCCCCGCTTCCAGCGCCCAGATGCGACCGCTGCCGTAGTCCGCGTAGACGTACCGGCCCGCGAGCGACGGGACCGCCGAGCCGCGGTAGACGTATCCGCCCGTGATGGACTGCCCCTCCGAATGCGAGTACTCCCAGATTGGATCGATGAGTCCCGTCGCCGTGGCGCACAGCGGCGACGATGCGTCCTCGGCCTGGTCGTAGGCGTGCAACCCTTCGCGACAGTCCCACCCGTAGTTGCCGCCCGCGGCGAGAATGTCGATCTCTTCCCATTTCCGCTGCCCCACGTCGCCGACCCACAGGTGGTCGCCGACGGCGTCGTAGGAGATCCGCCAGGGATTACGCATCCCGTAGGCGTAGATTTCTTCGCGGTACCCGCTGGAATTCCCGGCGAAGGGGTTGTCGGGCGGAATGCCGTAGTACGGATACGCGTTCACGTTCTGATCCACATCGAGGCGCAGAATCGAGCCGTAGAGCGTGGCGGGGTTCTGGGCGTTGTTGTTGGGATCGCCCTCGCCGCCCTCGTCGCCGAGACCGAGGCAGAGATAGCCGTTCCCGTCGAAACACATCCCCCCGCCGTTGTGGTTCCCCTGGCGCTGCGTGAACTCGAGGAGGATCTTCTCGCTGGCCGGATCCGCGGCGTTGGGGTTGTGCGGATCGACGCTGAACCGCGACAGGCGCGACTTGTTGCCCGTCGTCGTCGTGATGTAATAGACGTAGAAGTACCCGTTCGTCGCGAACTGCGGGTGGAACGCGAGCCCGAGCAAGCCCATCTCGCCCGAATACGTCACCTGGCTGCTGATGTCGAGAAAGTCGAGCGCGGCCATGGCTGCGGGATCGTCCGGGAGCACGAGGATCTTCCCCGTCTGCTGCACCACGAAGACGCGGTTCGAACCGTCGGGCGGGATCCGAATGTCGACCGGGCGTGAAAACTGAACGTTCGGGAACGCGTCGACGAGCTCGACCGACGTCGGCCCCGGAGTCCCGCCCCCGCCCCCCGAGGGGGTGCTCGAATCGTCGCAGCCGGCGGCCAGAACGGCCGCCGCCGCGAGCCATATCCATGTTCGTTTCATCATGAGTCCTCCCGAATCCAGCCGTCCAGCAGCCCGTCGATGAGCCGGTGCGCGCCGTCGATCTCTCCCACCCGGGCGCGCATCGCATCGGGAGACTGGACGTACGGCCCCCCGGCCAGATCGTCGGGGCAGTGGCGCACGAGCGCTTCGATTCCCTCCGCCGTCATCTCGAGGTGAAACTGCAGACCGAGCACCCGCCCGGTGACGAACGCCTGGCACTCGCACGCGGCACTCCGGGCCAGGCGCACCGCCGCGGCGGGGAGATCGAACGCGTCGCCGTGCCAGTGAAACGCGGTGAAATGACGCGGGAGGGCGAATCGATCGTGAGACGCACCTTCGTCGGTCGCCTCGACCGGAAACCATCCGATCTCCCGGAAGCGGTTGCGGTAGACGCGCGCGCCGAGGACGTGCGCGATCAACTGGGCGCCCAGGCACACGCCCAGGACGGGCTTCCCGTCGAGGACGGCGCTCTGGACGGCGCGCTTCTCATCCGCGAGCCACGGGTGGATCGCGCCGTCGTGGACGCTCATCGGCCCGCCCATCACGATGAGCGCGTCGAAATCCTCGCCGGCCGGAAGGGGCTCGCCGGCGAATACGCGCACGCTGGCGAATTCGTGACCCCGGTCGGCGGCCCAGCCGGCGATGCGCCCGGGCGACTCGAACGGTACGTGCTGCAGGCAGCGAATCCGGCTCATTTCATCCGCTCGTTGAGCGACCAGTCGTAATCAAAGAACATGAGGCGGTACGACCCGGTTTGCAGATAGTCCGCGTCATCCGGGCTCACGTATTTCGGAACGAAGGCGAGCATCGCCGCCTTCTCGATCATGGGGCGCGTCGTGGCGTCGGGGTGCTCCGGATCGACCGGGAGCTTCCCGTGCAGGAAATCCTCGGCGTACCACTGAAAGATGGCTGAGAGCCACACCTCCCCCTTTTCGCGATCGATCTGGAGATTGCGCACATCGCCGAGGAACCGGCGCGCCTGATCGTCCAGCTGTTCGTCGAGCGACGCGCCGCGGTAGGGCTCGCGCCGCAGCGGCGGGCACGACACCGCCCCGCACACCAGCGCGACGTGGATGCGCGGATCATCGAACTCCTTGCGCAGGACGTCGTGCTCGATGGCGTTGAGCGTCATCGTCTGGCGCATCACCCTGAACCGGACCCGGTCCCACACACCGGGAATCTGACGGATGCTGTCGGCGGGATACGAGGTCCGCCCCGGCGCGGGCCGAATGGGGTAGTGGTCGACGATCGTCTTCAGCGTCAGCGCGTTGTACATGTTCAGCCAGAACGCCATCCGGTCCGGCTTCGTCCAGGCGTCGTACTCATCGCGGGTCAGATCGGCGGCGGAGGCCAGGAACACGTCGAGACGCTCGGGGTGGGCGGCAAGCCCCGCGTAGTCGACGAGACCGTCGTCCCCCACATACGCGGAAAGCACCGCCGCGTAGTCATCGTACGTCGGTGGCCCGGGAGCGGCGGCCACGGCGGCCGGCAGCAGGGCGGCGGCGAGCGCGACAATTGACCAGATCTTCACGATGAACGTCTCCTTCGCGAACGTCGATACTCCGGATAATACATCAAAATCGTCCCGATGATGCGAATCCCGGCGCGAAGCGTCCCGCGCACGGTCCCGGATATCTTGGAGCGACCGGTGCGCCGCCGGTAGCGCACGGGGACCTCGCGGATGCGGAGCCCGGCGATCAGCGCCCGTACCTGCATCTCGGCGTTCCATCCGAAGGTCTGGTCGCGCATTCCCAGGCCCAGCAGCGCGTCGCGGCGGATGGCGCGGAACGGGCCCATGTCGGTGAACCGCACGCCGTACAATATGCGCAACAAACGGCACGCGAGCCAGTTCCCTCCCCGCTGATTCCACGGCAGGGCGCCCGGCTCGGGCGCTTTCAGTACGCGCGAGCCGATCACGAAGTCCGTCTCGCCCGCGACCAGCGGATCGAGCAGGAGCGGCAGGTCGGCGGGATAGTCCGAGTAGTCCGCATCGAGGATGACGATGATGTCGACCGACGCGTCGGTGCGCGCGATGCCCGCGAGGCACGCCGCCCCGTAGCCGGGCTCCGGCGCCGACACGACCACCGCGCCGTGCGCCCGAGCCACCTCCGCCGTGCGGTCCGTGCTGCCGTTGTCGGCGACGATGACCATGGCGACGCCGTCGCGTGGAATCTCGTCGAGCACCAGGCCGACCGACGACTCTTCGTTGCGCGCCGGAATGACGATGGCCGCGCGCGGCCCGTCTGCCCGAGCGCCCGCATCACGCACGACGCGCCCCCCCGTCGTCGCGCGGGCGCAGAACGTCCCACACCAGCAACCCGTAGAACGGCACATACTCGGCGGCGAGCACCCAGTTGGGCAGCAGCCACGCACCCGACGCGCCGTAAACCGTCCACACCTGGTAGGAGAGCGCGACGAGGCCCGTGAACGCGAGCCAGCCCCGGCTCGGGAACAGGCACAGAAACGGGACGATCCACACCAGGTACCACGGATACACCGTGGGCGAGAGCAGCAGGACGCACGCGACCACGCGGTACGCGAACCGGGCGAGGTCCCGCTCGCGAAACGCCGCGACCACCGCGAACGCCGCGCCCAACGCCACCAGCAGCCGGCGCGCCAGTGCCGGATCGCGGAGCATCGCCGATGCGGCCATATACGGGGGGCCGTTGAACCACCACGTCGACCCGTACTCGCGCAGGCTGGCCGCGAGCCGCCGCCCGGCGCCGAGGAAGGGCAGGTACCCGACCACCACCACGGCCGCGACCACGACCAGCGCACCCCAGCGCCGCTTCGCCGCCAGGAACGGCAGGAGAATCACCGCGAGGTACTTCACCAGGATCGAGACGCCGAGCAGCACGGGCGCGGCCCAGCGGCGCGGGCCGGCCGAGAGCAGGATGGCCGCGACCAGGAAGAACACGCCCATCGCGTCCAGGTGGCCCGAGTGTCCGGTCTCGAAGATGACCAGCGGGCTCCACGCGTAGGCGAGTGCATGCACCACCGGACGGCCGCGCGCGCGCAGGAGCGCCATCAGCGCGGCGATGGTCGCGAGATCGAAGAGTGCGAAGAGGGCTTTGAGCGTCGTCGCGCCGGAGTGGATGCGCGCGGCGGCGGCGAAGACGGCCTGGGCGGCGGGTGGGTAGATGGTGGCGAGCTGCTTGTGATTGACGAAAGCGAAATCCGCGTCGCGCAACGGCGCCAGCGATGTGTCCGCCGGCGCCACCGCGAAGGGATTGACGCCGTGCAAGACGGCCCGTCCTTCCCACAGGTAGCGATAGATGTCGGTGGACAGGTCGGGGCGCGCGGGGATCACCGCCGCCCGCGCCAGCACCGCGACGGCGATCATGACGATGACCAGCGCCGGGTCCGGCCCGCGCGACGCAACGGCCACCCGCAACCCGGCGAGATAGGCGGCGAACGCCGCGCCGTACAGGAGCATGAAGAGCGGGATGCGCGTGTGGAGATCGTCGGCGAGTCCCAGCCCGACGAACGCCGCGGTCAGGGCAACGCCCGCCGCCGTCAGCAGCAGACGGTCGCGGCGTGCCCCCTCACCGGCGTGCATGAACGATGGACAGGCTGACCACGTAGACGTGACCGGCGACGAAGAGCGCGATGTACGGGAGCGCCGCCCACTGCCTCACCGCGACGATCGCGACGAAGCCGGCGAGCACGTACAGGGCCAACACCACCTCGACCACGAAGGACGGCTTGCGCGCGGAGCGGTAGAATTTCCCTTTCCAGCGATCGCGCAGCGTTTCGATGCGGTACTTGGCGGTCCTCACGAAGGGCGTGTGGTGACCCGCGAGAGCTTCCGTCACCGCCCAGGCGTTGTTGACGCACATGCCCACGCCGATCGCGAGTATGAACGGAATGTCGCGTGCGCGCACCTTCCAGTCCGCGTGCACTTCGCGCAGGGCGACGACGTAGAAGATGACGATCGAGGCCGTCGTCAACCCGAACACAAGCGCCTCGAGGAGGAACGGACCCCTTGAGAGATGCTGGGCGCGTGTGATCACCGAAAACGGCATCAGGATCGAGAGCAGTACCAGAAGCAGATGGCTCAGATTGGCGCTCAGGTGGAAGGTCGCCTCCATCTTGACCTTCAGCGGCGCGTCGCTGCGCCAGATGCTGGGAAGGAGCTTGCGCAACACCTGGATGGACCCCTTCGTCCAGCGGTGCTGCTGGTTCTTCAGCCCGAAGATGTCGACCGGAAGCTCGCTGGCGCATTCGACATCGCGCAGGAATACGAACTTCCACCCGCACAGCTGCGTGCGGTACGACAGGTCGAGGTCCTCGGTGAGGGTGTCGCCCTGCCATCCGCCCGCCGACAGGATGGCCGCGCGACGGAACACGCCCGCCGTGCCGTTGAAGTTGAAATACCGCCCGGACCCGCTGCGCGCCGCGTGCTCGAGCACGAAGTGACCGTCCAGCAGCAGCGCCTGCACGCGCGTGAGAAGCGAGTAGTCGCGGTTGAGATACCCCCACCGCGTCTGCACCATGCCCACCTCGGGGTCCTGGAAGCACGGCACCGTCTTCTCCAGGAAGTCGGCGGGCGGGACGAAATCGGCGTCGAAGATCGCCACCACGTCGTCGGCCGTGGCATCGAGCCCCGCCTTGAGCGCGCCGGCCTTGAATCCGCCGCGCTCGGTGCGGTGCATGTACTCCACACGGAGGCCCCGCGCGCGCAGCTCGTCCACGGTCTCCCGCGCGATGCGCCGCGTGTCGTCGGTGGAGTCATCGAGCACCTGGATGCGCAGGAGATGCGCCGGGTAGCGGATGCGGCCCGCGGCTTCGATCACGCGCCGCGCCACGTACATCTCATTGTAGAGCGGGAGCTGAACCGTCACCGACGGGCAAAGGTCGGGATGCAGCGGTGCCGGCGACGACCGCCGGCCCCGCTTGTAATGGCGGTGGTACAGATAGAGGATCACGTAGCGGTGCAGGCCGTACACGGACAGCACCGCCAGCGTCACGAAGTATAGCCCGACTACAGCGGACTGCCAGGTTGTCATCGTACCGCGAATTCGCCGATCAGACGTCCGAGGGCTTCACGCCCAGCGTCTTGAACAGGAACGAATAGATGTCCGCAGCCTCTTCGATCTGCTTCGAGGTCGGTTTGCCGGCACCGTGTCCCGCCTTCGTCTCCACGCGCAGGAGAATCGGATTCTGCCCGACGTCATCCGCCTGCAGCGTCGCCGCGAACTTCTTGGCGTGCAGCGGCACCACGCGATCGTCCGTGTCGGCGCTCGTGATCAGGATCGGCGGACTCTTGAACCCCGGCTTCACGTTGTGCAGCGGCGAGTACGCGTAGAGGAACTTGAAGTCCTTCTCGCTCGCTTCCGCGTTGCCGTAATCCGACACCCAGTAGCGCCCCACCGTGAACTTCTGGTAGCGGAGCATGTCGATGACCGGCACCTGGCACACGACCGCGCCGAAGAGGTCGGGACGCTGCACCGTGCAGGCCGCCGTCAGCAGCCCGCCGTTGCTCCCGCCGTTGATGGCGAGGAGCTTCGTCTGCGTGTACTTCTCCTTTATGAGGTACTCCGCGGCCGCGATGAAGTCGTCGAAGACGTTCTGCTTGCGGTCCAGGATGCCCTGCTGGTGCCACTCCTCCCCGTACTCGTTGCCGCCGCGCAGGTTGGCGACGGCGAAGATGCCGCCGTTCTCCAGCCAGATCAGGCGGTGGATCGAGAAGAACGGCGTCAGACTGATGTTGAAGCCGCCGTATCCGTACAGGAGCGTGGGATTCTTGCCGTCCTTCTTCATCCCCTTCTTGTAAGTCAGGAACATGGGGACGCGCGTGCCATCCTTCGAGGTGTAGAACACCTGCGTCGTCTCGTACTTCGAGCTGTCGAAGTCGATCTCCGACTTGTGGAAGACCGTCGCCTTGTGGGTCGTGAAGTCGTAGCGGAACGTGGTCGTTGGGTACGTGAACGACGTGAACGCGAAGAACATTTCCGTATCCGCGCGGTGCCCCGTAATTCCGCCCACGGATCCGATGGTCGGCAGCGCGATCTCGCCCTTGAGCATACCGTCGCGGCCGTACACCATGAGCTTGTTCCTGGCGTCGTGCATATAATTGACGACGAAGTCGTCGTCGACCATCGCCACGCCGTCGATGACGTCCTTCTGCTCGGGGACGATCTCCTTCCAGTTCTCCATCGCCGGACTGGCGACGTCGACGGCGACAACGCGCCCGCGCGGCGATTTGTAATCGGTGTGGAAGTAGAACACGCTCCCCACATTGTCGACGGGGTTGAACATGCCGGTCTCCAGCGGGATCAACTTGATGAACTCGCCGTCGCTGTCGGTGCGTCGGTAGTAGATACCGTTCTGCGGATCCGTCCCGTGGTAGACGACCAGAAGCAAATAGTCGCCGTCGTCGGTCACTACGGGCCAGAATCCGATCTCCTTGTTGTTCTTGTCCTCGTAAACCAGCCTGTCGTCGGACTGCGGCGTGCCGAGCGTGTGCCAGTACACCTTGTTGTAGTTCGACATGTCCTCTTTCGGCACTTCACCCTCGGCCGGGAAGCGGTTGTACCAGAAGCCGCTCTTGTCCTTCTTCCAACCCACGCCCGCGAACTTGCACCACTTGATGACGTCGTCGTAGTCCTTGCCCGTATCCAGATTGCGGACCCGGATCTCCTGGCGGTCGCTGCCGCTCGCCGACGTCGCGTACGCCATCAGCGTACCGTCCATCGTGTAGTGCGTTCCCGTCAGCGCGACGGTGCCGTCCGCGCTGAGCTTGTTGGGATCGAGGATCATGGTCGGTGTGCCGTCCAGCGACGTCTGCATGTAGAGCACCGACTGGTTCTGCAGCCCGTCGTTCCTGGTGAAGAAGTAGCGGTCACCGTGGCGCACCGGCACCCCGTACTTGGGATAGTTCCAGAGTTTGGTGAGCCGGGCTTCAATCGCCTCGCGCTTGTCGTAGGAGTCGATGTAGGCCCGCGTCAGCTCATTCTCCTTCGCCACCCAGGCCTGGGTCTCCGGCGAATCCGGGTCCTCGAGCCAGCGGTAGGGGTCGGCGACTTTGGTGCCCCAGTAGTCGTCGACGACGTCCTGCTTCATCGCCTCCGGATAGGTGTATTTCTTCTTCGCGGTCGCGTTGTGATCGGTCATTGCAATGAATCCTGTGATGAAGGCCGCCAGCACGATAATGGCCGCGGTGATTGTCCGACGTGAGCTCATCATGACCTCCTGAAGGTATCCGAGGGGAGGCGCGGGCGCGGCCGGCGCCGTGCGCGGCCGCATTATACACGAAACCCTGCGTGCATTCGACCTCACCTTGACACCGCCGGGCTCCGGGCGTATCGTCCCCGGTAGCAGCATTGGGGTGCTCGTCCGGCGAATCGCGGGCGGGCTGAGATCAGACCCAACGTACCTGATCCGGGTAATGCCGGCGGAGGGAAAAACGTCGTATCCGAGGCCGTCGGCGTCCCGCAGGAGTGAGGGTCGGCGGCTTTTTTCGTGGTGTGACTCGAATGCAATCCAATCCGAAAAGAATCGTCGTCGTCGGGGCGGGCGTCATCGGACTTTCCGCCGCGTGGCGACTGGCACGGGCGGGCGTATCGGTGACGATCGTCGAGCGCGATCGCCCCGGCCGCGCGGCAAGCCGCGTCGCGGCCGGCATGCTCGCACCCATCTCGGAGGCGGGGTTCGACGACGAAGAGGAGACGCGCTTCGCGCGCGCGAGCCTCGCCCGCTACCCGTCCTTCCTCGCCGAGCTCGAGTCCGACGCCGACATGCGCGTTGCGCTCGACAGCCGCGGCACGCTGGTGGTCGCGCGCGACGCGGACGACGCCGCATACATCCGGCGCGCGTACGAGTACCGGCGCTCGGTCGATCTCCCGGTCGAGTGGCTCTCCGGGTCCGCCGCGCGCGAGGTCGAACCCCTTCTCTCGCCGCGTGTCAGCGCCGCCATGTCGGTCCCCGACGATCATCAACTGGACTCGCGCGCGCTGGTGGAGGCGCTCGAACGCGCCTGCACGCGTACCGGCGTCGACATCCGCTCGGGGGCGGACGCAACCCGGATCGAGATATCGGACGGTGTGGCGCGCGGTGTCTCCATCGGAGACGATACGGTGGCCGCGTCGACCGTCATCGTGGCCGCGGGGGCGTGGTCGGCATCGATTCCCGGAATCCCCGACGACTGCCTGCCGCCGGTGCGCCCGGTGAAGGGCCAGTTGCTCCGGCTCAAGAAGACGGCCGAGTTTCCGCTGGCGTGGGTGATCCGTTCGCCGCGCGCCTACCTGCTCCCCAAGGACGACGGAACGGTGATCGTGGGCGCCACCCAGGAAGAAATGGGATTCGACGTGACCCCGACCGCCGGAGGAATGAAGGATATCCTCGAGCACG
>CAZCQM010000001.1:0-38234 GCA_964500785.1 uncultured bacterium | reverse complement strand
GGGAGATCGTCCCCGCGATCTACGACCTTCCCTTCGAAGCCGTCGAGGTGGGCCTGCGCCCGGGCTCGCGCGACAACCGGCCGGTGATCGGTGCCACGCGCGTGCGCGGCCTCGTCCTGGCGACCGGGCACTTCCGCCACGGCATCCTGCTCGCGCCCGGCACCGCGGACGCCGTGTGCGAGGGCGTCACCACGGGCCGCTTCCCCGATTCCGTGTCGGCCTTTTCGCCGGCGCGATTCGGACCGGGAGTTCATCATGCACGTCAAAGTTAATGGACGACACACGGAAATCGAGCGCGACATCGCGCTCGCGGAGCTCCTGCGCCGCTTCGACGTCGCGGAAGACGCGGTCGGTGTCGCGGTCGCGGTGAACGAAGCCGTCGTTCCGCGCCACGAGTGGCCCTCGCTCCACCTGCAGGACCGCGACGTGGTGGAGATCATCCGCGCCGTCCAGGGAGGATGATCATGAATCAGACCGACAAACTCGTCATCGCCGGGCGCGAGTTCGACTCGCGCCTCATTCTCGGCACGTCGCGCTACCCCGATCCCGCCGTGATGCTCGAGGCCCTCGAGGCCAGCGGCACGCAGCTGGTGACGGTGGCGATCCGCCGGATCAGCCTGACCGACGGCTCCAAGGAGAGCCTGCTCGGCATGCTGCGCGGGCGCTGGACGGTGCTTCCCAACACCGCCGGGTGCTACACCGCGAAGGACGCGGTGCTCACGGCAAGACTCGCGCGTGAGGCGCTCGACACCAACTGGATCAAGCTCGAGGTGATCGGCGACGACGAGACCCTGTTCCCCGATGTCACCGAGTTGCTCAAGGCCGCCGAAGAATTGATCGCGGACGGCTTCGTGGTGCTGCCCTACTGCAACGACGACCCCATCACGTGCCGCAAGCTGGCCGATATCGGTTGTGCCGCGGTGATGCCGCTCGGCGCCCCCATCGGCTCGGGCATGGGCATCCGCAATCCGTACAACCTGCGCATCATTCGGGAGCAGTGCAAGGTGCCGCTGGTCGTCGACGCGGGAGTCGGCACCGCATCCGACGTCGCGCTGGCGATGGAGCTCGGCGTCGACGGCGTGCTCATGAACACGGCCGTCGCGCAGGCGGAGCATCCGGTGGAGATGGCACGTGCCATGCGCCTCGCCGCCGAGGCGGGGCGGCTGGCCTTCCGATCGGGCCGCATCCCGAAGCGCCTCTACGCGAAGGCGTCGAGCCCGCTCGAAGGCATCATCGGGCGCGACGAGTGATGGTCGACTTCCGCTTCTATCTCGTCACCGACCGGAAGCAGGGCGCCCCGCGCTCGATCGCGTCGATCGTCCACGACGCGTGCGTCACCGGCGTGCGCGCCGTGCAGCTTCGGGAGAAGGATCTGTCCGCCCCCGACCTGATCGCGTCCGCCACGCGCCTGGTCGGCGTCATGCGCCCGCACGGCGGGAAGCTGCTCGTCAATGTCAGCGACTTCGTCGAAGACGACACCGCCGCCCTCCTCGCCGCCAGCCCGGGTGTCGACGGGTTCCACGTCCCCGATACGCCGGACCTGCTTGCCCGCTTCCGCTCCATGTTCCCCGACCTGCTCATCGGCGCGAGCACGCATGCGCCCGACGGCGTGCGCGCGGCCGCCGGCGCCGGGGCGGATTTCGTCTGCTTCGGCCCGGTCTTCGAGACCGCGTCCAAGAAGCGCTTCGGGAAGCCCCAGGGGATGGATGCGCTGGGAGAGGCGTGCCGGGCCGCGGCGGTTCCCGTGTTCGCGATCGGTGGCGTCACGCCGGAGAACGCGCGTGCGTGCCTCGACGCGGGCGCGCACGGCGTGGCCGCGGTGGGTGCGGTCATGACGGCGACGAGCGTGCGCACGCGCATGCGCGAGTTCGAAGCCGCCCTGGGGTCGCTGTGAGCGGGGGGCGCGAGGTCGGCCGCCTCCACGTGATCACCGACGTCACGGTGCAATCGCGCTACGACCACGTCCAGCTCGCCACGCTTGCGTGCCGCGGCGGCGCGGCCACCATCCAGCTCCGTGACAAGTCGCTTGCTGCCGGGGAGTTTCTTGCCGTCGCGCGACGCGTGCGCGAGGTGTGCACGCGCCACGGGGCGCTCTTCATCGTCAACGACCGTGTGCGCGAGGCGCGCGCGGCGGGCGCGGACGGAGTCCACGTCGGAGGCGATGACACCTCCATCGCGGAGGCGCGCTCGATCCTCGGCGCCGGCGTCATCATCGGCGCTTCCGCCGCAACCCCCGCCGACGCCCTCGCCGCCGAACGCGCGGGCGCCGACTACGTCGGCGTCGGCCACGTCTATCCGACGACGTCCAAGCACAAACCCGGGCCTCCGATCGGACTCGACGGGATCCGCGCCGTGCGAGACGTGGTCACGATTCCCGTGATCGCGATCGGCGGCATCACCGCCGAACGCGTCCCGGACGTCATGCGCGCCGGCGCCTCCGGCGTCGCCGTCATCGCCGCGGTCTGCGCGGCCCCCGACCCGGAAGCCGCCACGCGCGGGCTCGTCGCGGCAATGCCCTGAGCCCGCCGGCGTCCCCACCGGGGGGACATCGTTCGATTGTCATCAGAAGAACACGGCGATCCAGACCGTGGGTTCGTCCGGGTCCGTCCAGTCGACGCGGTGCCGGGCGTGCGGGGGGATGGTGAGGTGGTCGCCCTGTGCGAGGTCGATCGTGTGGTCGTCGGTCTCGAAGCGCAGGCGCGCGCGGCCGGAGACGACCATCACCCACTCCGTTTCGTCCTGGTCGTACCAGAACCCCACGGGAGATGCATGGCCGTGCGACACGATACGCTCGACGCGCACGCGGTCCGCGCCGGCGAGGCGCTCGATCAACTCTTCGCGTCCCGGCAGGTCGGCCGGGATCGCCGACAACGCGTTGCGCTTCGATATCGACACGGAGTTATCGCAGGAGATCGAGCCGCTCGGCGAACTCGCCGCCGAACATTTGTGTGAGAAGCGGACCGCCGCCGGGAACGACCTCGATGTAGGTCTCGACGCCGAGCTGCTGGAGGTGGTGGTGCGCCGCTTCGCACTCGTTCCGAAACAGGGGATCCTCCGCCCCGACGATGAAGCTCACCTTCACGCCCTTGAGCTTCGACAACTCGGCGTCGTCCACGGTGCCCGGGAAGCCCGGCACCGCGGAGATACTCTTGATCCGGTCCGGCACGGCCATGGCCACGCCGAACACCGCACCCGCCACCGGGCCATAGCCGATGAGGTGCACCTTGCCGCCTTCGACCTTGTAGCGCCGCCCGATCTCGTCGAGCAGGCGGGACACCGCGGTCACGGGATCCTTGACCACGAACGCCGGTGTCTCCACCGTGATCCAACCGCGCTGCGCGGTGTCCTCTCCCCAGAAGAGGCCGCCCCAACTCCCCTTCACCTTCTTGCCGTTGCCGGGGGCGACGAGCACCGGATACGCGCGCGCCGGCTCGTAGTTGATGGGAAGAACCACGGAGAAAGGCACCTCGGTGGTGTCCGCCAGATGGAGCGTGAAATAATTGGGCTCCTGCGGCAGCACGAAGCGCGGGTCGTCCCGGAGTGAGGCCAGGTCCGGGTCGTGCGCCATCTGGTCGCGATCGGCGAAGCCGGCGCGCTTGGCCCCCAGGAGCGCGCGGAAGGCATCGTCGGCGTCACCCTTGAGCGCGTACGCGCACGCGAGGTTGTAGAACGCGCTCGCACGCACCGTCGCGAACTCCACGGCGTGGTGGCCCGTCTCGATGGCGTCGTCGAGGTCGCCGATCGCGTGATACGCCCGCGCGAGCACGAACCATCCGTTGGGCTCGTCGGGGAGATCGCGGACCGCCTCCTTCCCGGCTTCGACGGCCTCCTTCGGGTGGTTCTCCTCCAGCAGGCGTTCCGCGCGAACGACCGCGGGCTCGGGCGCCCTGGCGGCGGTCGAGTCGGCGGGGGCCTGTGCCAACGCCCCGGCGGCGGCCAGAAGTGACGCGACGAGGGCCAGGCAGAGCGCGAGCGCCCGATGCAACCCGGTCACCGCGCCCCTTCCGTGACGGAATCTTCTACTGTGACCATCGTCTTCACCGAGTTGGCGATGAAGCATTCGTGGTGGGCCTTGTCATGGAGCTCCGCGAGCGCCGCCGCCGCGGGCCGCTGCCCGGAAGCGAAGGTGACACGCGGACGGAGGATCACCCGCGTGATGGCCAGCTTCTTGTCCTCGTTGGGCTCCAGGAAGCCGACCGCATCGTCATCGTAGCGTTCCACCACGATGCCGCGGCGCGAACACAGCGCGAGAAACGTCAGCATGTGGCAGCTCGACAGCGCGGCGACCAGCGTCTCTTCGGGATCGATGCATTCCGGGCTGCCCAGGAATTTCGGCGCCGAGGTCGCGCGGACCACCGTCCCGCTCTTGGGGAAGGTCCATGTGTGCTCGCGTTTGTATACCTTGATGTCGAACGACTCCGTCTCTTTTACCCAGTTGATCCGGGCGTGATGCTCGGACATATCCATCGTTCCTTTCTTGCGGCTCGGGTTGATCGTAACGTGTGGCTTCGTTTCCCCGTCCACCGTCATCCGGCGCGTGGCACCCGGTCCAGCGCGCCCTGGATCGCGAGCAGCTCCCCGATATTGTCCATCGTCACCAGGCCCACCAGACGGCCCTGGAACGACACCGGCGCGGTGCTGCACCGGCGCGCGCTCAGGCGCCGGTAGGCGGCTTCCAGGTTCTCGGACGCTTCCACCATCTCGAACTCGCGCTGCATGGCGTCCGCGACCGGCACGTTGGGGCCGCCGCGGGCGAGCGCCGCCAGCATGTCCTTCTGCATCAGCACGCCCACGATGCGGTCGCCGTCGATCACCGGGAAGTCGCGCTGCGTTCCGGCCAGCGTGAGATCGACGGCGGCGGAGAGCGTGTCGGTGGGCGCGAGGGTGCGGAAATCCGTCACCATCGCGCGACCCACCGGGATCCCGGCCAGCGAATAACGCATCTGCACCATGTTCGCTTCCTGAGCCGCACCGATCCAGACGAACAGGGCGATGAAGATGAGCATCGGGTTCCAGAACAGGCCGGCGAATCCGAACAGGAAGGCCATGGTCTGCCCGATGACCGCGGCCAGGTGCGTGGCGCGCGGGTAGGGCATGCGCGTCGCCATCAGCGCACGCAGCACGCGCCCTCCGTCCATGGGGAACGCGGGCAGCAGATTGAACAGCACCAGGAAGACGTTGATGAACATCACCCGCGCCAGGAAAGACTGGCGCGTGATGATCACCGAGTCGGGTACGAGCGCGGTGGCCGATGCGCGCAGCCCCAGGAACAGAACCAGCGCGATGACGACGTTCACCGCCGGCCCCGCCAGCGCCACCCACAGCTCCTGCCGCGGGTCCTCCGGCATGCGCTCCAGTCGCGCCAGCCCGCCGATGGGCAGGAGCGTCACGTCGCGCGTCGATATCCCGTACCGGCGGGCGGTGAGGGCATGGCCGAACTCGTGCAGCACGACGCACAGGAAGATCGACAGGATGAACAGGATCCCCCACGCGACCATGCTGATGTCCTGCGCCTGCCGCCAGATGATGATGGCGATCCAGACCAGGAACAGAATGAACGTCACATGGATGTAGACGGGGATTCCGAACAGCTTGCCGATGCGGATGGACCATTTCATGGGGACTCGCTACGTAATATACGGCGCGAAGGCCGTTCGCGCGAACGGCCTTATGGTACACTGGCACGGGAGGCGATGCCACAGCGGATCGGGTCGCGATCGCGCGGGTCTGGAGACCGGGAACGGCATGAAACAGGCACTCACCATAGCGGGGTCCGATTCGAGCGGGGGCGCCGGCATCCAGGCCGACCTCAAGACCTTCCAGGCGCTCGGGGTGTTCGGCGCGTCGGTCGTCACGGCCGTCACGGCCCAGAACACGCGCGAGGTCCGCGCGGCCCTCGATCTTCCCCCCGACCTCATCCGCGCACAGCTCGACGCCGTTTTCGAGGACCTCGACGTCGCCGCCGTCAAGACGGGGATGCTCTCGTCGGTGGCGATCATCGAAACCGTGGCGGCGGCGCTGTCCGCGCGCGGCGTCGACCGGCTCGTCGTCGACCCGGTGATGATCTCCAAGAGCGGCTACCGGCTCCTGCGCGACGAGGCCGTGGCCGCCCTGCGTGACTCGCTGCTCCCGCTGGCGCTGGTGGCGACGCCGAACCTGCACGAAGCGGCCGCGCTCGCGGCCATGCCCATCGAGTCCGTCGAGGACATGAAGCGCGCCGGGGAGCGCATCCGCGCGCTGGGACCGCGCGCGGTCGTGGTGAAGGGCGGGCACGCGGCGTTCGCCCTGGCCACCGACGTGCTGGTAACCGAAGAGTGCATCGACGTGCTCCACCCCGACCGACCGGCGCGCGAACGAAGCGTCCACGGGACGGGGTGCACGTTCTCGGCCGCGATCACCGCGCGCCTCGCGCTGGGAGACGGCCTGGGCGACGCCGTCCGCCGCGCCAAGCGCTACGTGACGCGCGCCATCGAGAACGCCCCCAACGTCGGCCACGGCTCACCGCCGGGCCATCATTTCTATTTCCTGGAGCCGGACGACTGGGATACCTAGCAGAGGGCTCGCGAGGTTGCCCTCCCGCTCGGGTCCTCGCGCGGACGACATCTGGAATCGCGCTGCGGACTCGCGTTCGAGCAATCCTCGCGAGCCCGCATGACCCGTTCGACGGCTACGATTCCAGCGACGACTTGAGCGCGGCGCGGGCGAGCAGGCGCGTCGAGTCGAGCACCGGGAGTGGAGAATTCTCCTCGGTGATGATCAGCGGCACCTCGGTGCAGCCCAGGACGATCGCCTGGCAGCCGCCGGCGCGCATCTCGTTGATCAGACCCGTGAAATACGCGCGCGACTCGGCGGTGAACTGGGCCGCGACCAGCTCGTCGAAGATGATGCGGTTGACGAGCTTGAGGTCCTTCTCGGCGGGGAGCACGACGTCGATGCCCTCCGCGCCCAGCTTCTCATTATAGAAGGACGCCTCCATCGTGTATGCCGTGCCGATGAGCCCGACGCGTTTGTAACCACGGCGTTTGGCCTCGGTCGCGACCTCGCCCGCGATATGGAGCCAGGGCAGCTTGCCCTGCTTGACCACCTGGTCGTAGACGCGGTGCACCGTGTTGTCCGGGCAGATGATCAGCTCGGCGCCGCACTTGGCCAGCTTGGCCTCCGAGGAGAGCATCAGGGCAGCCACTCCATCCCAGTTCCCCGCCTCCATCAGGCGCACGTAATCGCTGAAGGGATGCGTGTGCATGCTCACCTCGGGGTGGGCGTGCTTCTTTCCCATCAGGTCGGGGGCCTCGGTGCAGACGGTGGTGTAGCAGAGGGCGGCGCCCTCCGCACTGCAGGCGACGATGCCGATGTGTTTTGCCACGTGTCTCGTCCTGTCGATGGAGTGTCAGCGTTCGCGCGACGGAACCGCGTCCTTGCAGTACGCCTCGTGCACGCCGTCGAGAAAGAGCCACAGCGCCCGCGCGCCGTCGCCGGCCGACTGCAGCGCGCGCGCCTGGGCGGCGTCGGTGCGGCAGTGCTCGGCGAGCAGATCGCGCTCCACCTGGCTGTGGACGATGTCGGCCTCTTCGTGGACGGTGAAGAAGTCCACCGAACGCGCGTCGTTCAGGCCGTAGAACGACGCCAGGCCCTCCCGCTTCGTCTTCGCGACCAGCGGGATCTGCGATTCATAGGCGTAGAGAGCGGCCAGCCCGTCGCGGAAGTCGTCGCTGCGCGTCAGGCGCACCATCTCGGCCACCGACTCGCGCGTCGCCGGCAGGAGATCCGCGTCGCGCACCGCGCCGCGATCCACGCCGAGGCCGTCGGCGAAGCGCATCCACAACTCGGGGTGGTTGTCGTCCCCGCGGTCCTCGTCGATCAGGTTCTCGAGGAGCAGCTGGCGGACGCGGATGTCGTCGCACGAGGCGTGCACGGCGCTCACGTAGCGCGGAAAGAAGCGGACGTGGGCGTAGTACTGCTTGGCGTACTCGCGCAGGGTCTCCCTGGAGAGCCCGCCCTCGTTCCAGGCCCGGTAGAACGGGTGCTGCAGCATCGCGTGCAAAGAGATCGTCTCGTCCAGCTTGCCGATGAATGCGGTGGCATCGAGAGCCATGGAAACCTCCGAATAACTTGGTTGGTCGGGATATCGTTCCGCCGGGCGGCGGGTCAGGATCGGGCTTTACTCTACCCGCGGGGGCGGGCCATTTCAAACCCTATTTGACCACCGCCCGCATCCGCGGCGTCCCGGGCCGCCGGCGGGCCGCCCGCCCGCTCTGGCCCGTGTCTTGCTCGATGAAGCAAAGATGGCGCCGCGCGCCACCAGGAGGTATGGTGACCCCCGTGGAGTTCCAGAGTTCGGTTCCCGCCCAGTTCCTCGCGTCCCTGGATGCGTTCGGCAAGCCGGACGCGTTTCGCCACAAGAGCGACGGGAACTGGCTCGACATCTCGCACGCCGACATGTACGGCCGCGTGCGCGCGGCGGTCGCCGCCCTGCGCGCGTTGCGTCTGGCGCGTGCGGACCGCGTGGCGATCCTGTCCGAGAACCGGCCGGAGTGGGCCGCCATCGACCTGGCCCTGCTGTCTCTGGGCGTGGTCGACGTTCCCATCTATCCCACGCTCACGCCCGCGAACATCGAGTACCTGCTGCGCGACGCGGACGCCCGCGTCATCTTCGTCTCATCGAAGGAGCACGCGGCCACGGTGCGGGGCCTGCGGTCGCGGCTTCCACTCCTCGAGCACGTAGTCGCCTTCGACGCAGACGCCGGCGGGGACGGCGTCGAAACGTTCGACGCGTTCCTCGCGCGTGCGGCCGAGCCCGTGGATGACCGAACCTATCGCGCCCTCGTCGCCGAAATCCATCCCCGCGAGTGGGCCAGCATCATCTACACGTCGGGCACCACCGGCGAGCCCAAGGGCACGATCCTCTCGCACGGCAACTTCATGGCCAACATCCGGCAGTGCCTGACCGTGTTCGACCTGCGCCCCTCGGATACGTGCCTGTCGTTCCTGCCCCTGAGCCACGTCTTCGAGCGCACCGCGGGGTTCTATTGCATGATGACGGCGGGAACCTCGATCGTGTACGCCGAGTCCATCGAGCGCGTGCCCGACAACCTTCGCGAGGTGCGCCCGACGGTTGTCTGCAGCGTGCCCCGCGTGTACGAGAAGATGTATGCGCGCATCCTGGACACCGTCGCGAAAGGGTCCGTTCTGCGCAAGAGCATCTTCCACTGGTCGATGGCGGTGGGGCGCGCCTACGTCGAACAGACGGCGGCGGGCGGCGCGAACGCCGCGACGCGCCTGCAACGGACCGTGGCCGACGCGCTCGCGTTCCGCACGCTCCGAGAGCGGGTGGGCGGCCGGCTTCGCTTCTTCATCTCGGGGGGTGCGCCGTTGTCGAAAGAGATCGCCGAGTTCTTCCGGGCGGCCGGTATCCCCATCCTCGAGGGATACGGCCTCACGGAGACGTCCCCCGTCATCGCGGTCAATACGCAGGAGAACTGGCGCATCGGCAGCGTGGGCCGCCCCCTTCCCGGCGTCGAGGTCAAGATCGCGGACGACGGGGAGATCCTGGCGCGCGGCGACAACGTCATGCAGGGCTATTTCCGCAAACCCGAGCAGACGGACGAGGCGCTGGCCGGCGGATGGTTCCACACCGGCGACATCGGACACATCAACGGAGACGGGTTCCTCTACATCACCGATCGGAAGAAGGATCTCATTGCCACCGCGGGGGGCAAGAAGGTGGCGCCGCAACCCATCGAGGCACGCATCCGGCGCAACAAGTTCGTGACCGAAGCCGTCCTGGTGGGCAATCGCCGGCCCTTCATCTCGATGCTGATCGTGCCCAACTTCGACCGGCTCGACGCGTGGGCGCGGGCGGGCGGCCTCGACCTTTCCGACCGGAAGCGCCTCACGGCATCGCCGGAGGTGCGCGCGCTCTATCAGGGGATCGTCGACCGCGCCAACGAAGAGCTGGCACAGTTCGAGAAGATCAAGAACTTCACGGTCCTGGACCGGGAGCTGACCGTCGCGGAGGGTCACCTCACGCCGACGCTGAAGGTTCGAAGGAAGATCGTGGAAGAAGCCTACCGGGACGACATCGATGCGATGTACCAGCCGTCCCCCGGTTCGACCGCCCGCTAGAAGCGCCAGCTCACGCTGGTGTAGACCTGGTCGTAGGCGGTCTGGCCCTCACCGTTGCGCTCCGCGGACATGTTGATGTACCAGTTCTGACCCACACCCACGTCCAGGTTGCCGCCGAACCACGATGTGTTCGTGTCCATAACCGCCCCCCGGCCCTTTTCGTCGCGCACGCCGCCGTAGAGCTCCATGAGCCAGCGCGGCCCGACGGGAACGTTGCCGGAGAGCGTGTGCATCCAGCCGTCCAGGCGCGTGTTGGTGTAGCGCGTGGACCGGAGCCGGAAGCTCAGGTGAAGCGGGGTGAGCCGGTTGGCGGATCCGGTCATCGTATACGAGGTCGCGTCGCCCGAGCTGCCGCCACCGCTGGACCGCGCGGAGAATCCCAGGCGGTACTGCGCGGTCAGGCGCACGCCGACGCCGCCCCAGGTGCCGCGCCGGTACGAATCGTCGAACAGCGTCTCCGGACTGATGTAGTCGCGATACAAGCGGACGTTGCGCCGATTGTCGTACCCGGCGTCGAGGTCGACGTGGGGTGTCAGACGGTAGCGCGCCGTCGCGAACGTGCTGGTCAGCGACACCTGGCTGTTTTCGGCGTCGTGCTTCCAGCCGCGGTTGACGTCGATCTCCTGCTGCGCCATCACGGACAGCCTCGGCGCGTTGACGCGTCCCACCAGCGCCATGTACTCGCGGTTGATCTTGTCGAACTGGTAGGAGCCGATCCCGGCGACGACGGCTTCCCAGCGTGTCGTGGACCGCGGCTTTGACCGCAGCCGCGCGAAGGCGCCGTATTCTCTGACATCGGTGGAAAACGCGTAGTTGCCGTCCATGCTGGGTTGCGTGCCCGCGAACGTCCCCATACCCCAGCGGGGGGAGAAATCGTATTCCAGCTGGGCGCCGTCGAACGTGCTGATGCTCGTCAGCGACGACGAGAACTGGCGCCCCACGGTCACGCGGAGACGGTCATGGGGCGAGTGCCACCGGCTGTTCATGCGGTACACGCGGGTCTGGCCGTTGTCGTACCCGTCGCCGCCCGGGACGGACTGGTACGAGTGACGCGCGCGAACATCCACCTGAAGGTCGAACGGCGAGTGGCCCACGCGTGCACCGTCGACCCGGATGTCCGCGGACGGCTGCGACAGGTTCCCGCCGACGCCGCCCTGGTCGATGATGCCGAGGTAGCGCACGCCGATCTGGCCGCGGAGACCGTTGCGGCGCGCCCACGACACGGCTCGCGTGGGCGCCGGCTCGTCGGTGCCCGTCACGACCTTACCCGAGAACGTGCGGCTCGGCGGCGCCGTGCGCGTCGTGTCGACGGGCGTGGGAGCCTTGACGGGCGAGTACCGGATCGCATCCCCGATGGCGACCGGTTCGGTGGACGACTGGATCGTGCACGCGGCCCGGTTCGACGACACGTCGGTCACGAGCAGCGTGGCGATGATCTTGCCCGCGCGCACGACCGTGACGCTCGCCCCCACGGCCACCCCGTCGTCGCGGCCGGCATCGATGTATGCCGTCGAGATCGTCAGATAGGTGATCCGGTGGCCTGCCGCGGTCGCAATCGGCACCGACGCCGCCACAAGCAGCGCGAACATCACCAGAGTCGTACGAGCGAAGCGCGGCATCGGCGTCTAGGCTCTCCCGTTCGGGTGGCACGAATAACACCGGGTCGACTCGTACGAGTAGCCGTTCATGCCCCGGTGGTGGCTGTCGGTCCCCGCCTTGTCGTCGTGCGGGTGACACCCCAGACAGTCGAACGTCGTATAGCTGGTGGCGCTGGGGTGACAGTCCTCGCACCGGTTCCACCGGCCGGCGTGGCGGCCCGAGTAGATCGGGAACCACGGGTCGTGGTTGAACGTGGCGCCGTCCCAGCGCGTCGTCGTATGGCACGCCTCGCAGTCGGTCGGGAACCCCGCCGCCGCGTGCGCCGGATTGGTCGTGCCGTTGTACTCGCTCTGATGGCACGACACGCACGCCGTCGAGAGACCCGAGTACACGCCACCGGCGTGGCACTGGTCGCACGTCGCCGTCAGGTGCGCCCCCGTCAGCGGGAAATTCGTCGCCGAGTGGTTGAAGATCGCGCCCTGCCACGTCGTCGTCGTGTGGCACGCCTCGCAGTCGGTCGGGAACCCCGCCGATGCATGGGCGGGATCGGTCGTGCCGTCGTAGTCGGTCTGGTGGCACGAGATGCACGCGGTCGAGAGTCCGGAGTACACGCCACCGGCGTGGCACTGGTCGCACGTCGCGGCCAGGTGGGCTCCCGTCAGCGGGAAATTCGTCGCCGAGTGGTTGAAGACCGCGCCCTGCCAGCGCGTCGTCGTGTGGCACGCCTCGCAGTCGGTCGGGAACCCGGCCGCGGCGTGGGCGGGATCGGTCGTGCCGTCGTAGTCGGTCTGGTGGCACGAGATGCACGCGGTCGAGAGGCCGGAGTAAACGCCGCCGGCGTGGCACTGGTCGCAGGTGACGGCCACGTGCGCCCCCGTCAGCGGGAAGTTCGTCTCCGAGTGATTGAATACCGCCCCCTGCCAGGTCGTCGTCGAATGGCACGCCTCGCAGTCGGTCGGGAAGCCGGCCGCCGCGTGGGCGGGGTCGTTGGTTCCGTCGTAATCGGTCTGATGACACGACACGCACGCCGTGGACAGTCCGGTGTAGACGCCGCCTGTGTGGCACTGGTCGCACTGCACCGCGGAGTGGGCGCCCGTCAGCGGGAAGTTCGTCGCCGAATGGTTGAAATTGGCACCCTGCCACGTCGTCGTCGAATGACACACCTCGCAGTCGGTCGAGAAGCCGGCGGTGGCGTGGTTGGGGTCCGTCGTGCCGTCGAAGTCGGTCTGGTGACACGATACGCACGCCGTCGAGAGACCCGTGAACACGTTGCCCTCATGGCAGCGGTCGCACTGCAGCGCCGCGTGGGCACCCGTCAGCGGGAAGCTGGTCTCGGCGTGGTCGAAACGCACGCGTGACCAGGCCAGCTCGTTGTGGCACGACTCGCACTGATGGCTGAATCCGGCCGACTCGTGGTTGGGCGCGGTCGTGGCTGCGTAGTCCTGCATATGGCACGACTCGCACTCCGTCGGCGTGTTGACGAACACCATCGACCCGGGGGCCGACGCCTTGTGACACAGATCGCAGTCGAGCGTCTGGTGCGCTCCCTCCAGCGGGAATCGCGTCAGGCGGTGCATGTTTATCTGGTCGTTGCGGTCGTTGAAGCTCTTGGTCCCGTGACACTGGGCGCAATCGGTGCCCAGCTCGCCGTTGTGGACGTCAGAGTGGCAATCGACGCACGCGCCGGACGCCGTCGAAAAATCGAGGCTGGTATGGCACTTCGTGCACTTGACCGTCGAATGCGCGCCCGTCAGCGGGATGCCCCCGTACTTCTCGTGATCGAATTTCTTCCCGATCTGCGCCGGCTTCCAGGCCCTGGCGCTGTGGCACATCGAGCAGTCCTCCTTGAAGGCACCGTGCGGGTTGTCGACCTTCGCCTTCGGCGCCGACGCCCGTGCGGCCGTCGGCAACGAAGCCGCCAGGACGAGCGCGACCGTCGCCGCGAGTGCCACGGTCATTCTGGAAGAGACGCATATGAAATGTGCAACCATAACCAATCACCTCGCCGTCAGGCGGTTCAATTGCGCATCCGGAGAAGATCCTCGTTCGTATGACAGCTCTCGCAGCGCGACGAGAGCGGCCGGTACAGTATCATTTTCTTTCCTTTTGAAGTCGTTACGGTCGGGTGACACTTGTCACACGCGACCTTCTGGTGTGCGCCTTCCAGAGGGAAGGACTTGACCTTGTCGTGATCGAAGCGACTCGCGGGCCGGAACCGCTCCGAGTCGTGACAGGCGTCGCAGGCGCCGTGGTTCTTCTTCGAATCGAACTGCGTGCTGTGGGCGCTCTCGTGACAGTCGCGGCACACGCGTTTGTCGCTCGTGAACAGCAGCGTCACGCCCGCGGCTTCGGTGTTCTTGCCGTGTCCTCCCTTGCGGGCCTTCTTCTGAGCGGCCCGCGCGGCCTCGGAACCGGGATCTAGCTCCGCATGGCACGCCAGGCACGGCACGGCGCGGTGCGCGCCCTCCAGCTTGAGCCGGGCGTCGTTGTGCGCGGCGGCGTCGAACGTGGACGGGCGGAAGCTCTCCATCGTGTGACAGGCCACGCAGTCCTTCGAGCGCGCGCGATCGCCTCCCGGCGAGAAGCGCCCCTCGTGCGGGTCGCGGTGGCAGTCGACGCAGCGGTCGTGGGTCGGGCGGAACCACACCTTCGCGGGACCCAGCAGCGCCGCCACCTGCGCGTCGGACCCGGCGGGCGTGTGTCCGTGGCAGGACTTGCACGCGTTGCGCGCGTGGGCGCCGACCAGTGGGAAGCCCGTCTTCGCATGATCGTCGACCGTGTAGGTGCTGGGAGTGAACCCCTCGACCGTGTGGCACGACGCGCAGTCCGCCGGCTTCCCCGCCAGCGTCGCCTGGCCGGCATGGGCGTCCCTGTGACACCCGCCGCAGGTCGCGAAGGGCGGCTTCTTGCCCCACGCCGTCTTCTCGTCGTGACACTTCGCGCACGCGAGCGCGGCGTGCTTGCCACGGAGCGGGTACCGCGTCTTGTCGTGGTCGAAGCGTCCCTTCTCGATAACCTTGAAGCCCGCCGTCACGTGACAGCTGCTGCATCGCGCGCCGAAGGCGCCCTTGTGCGGATCGGCGTGGCACGCGCCGCACTCGTCGTGCGGAAGCGGCTTGTACAGGGGGATCGGCTTGCCCGCGCTGTCGTGGGCGAGCTTGAGGCCGGGCGCCTCGTGGCACTTCGCGCACGGCACCTTGCCGTGCAGACCGGTGAGCGGGAACGTCGTCTTCGCATGGTCGAACCCGGGGACCGGGCGCCAGCCCTCCTCGGAGTGGCACGACGCGCAGTTCGGGCCCAGGGCGCCGCGGTGAACGTCCTCGTGGCACGTCTTGCAGTTCGAGTCCATGCCGACCCAGATGAGGTCGCGATCCTTGTTCTTCACCAGTCCCGCCATTTCGGTGCTCAGATGCGCGGCCGTGTGGCACTTCTTGCACTCCACCGTGGCGTGCTTGCCGCGAAGGGCCCATCCCGTCCGCTTGTGATCGAACTTATCCGGGCTCTTGTCCGGCCACGCGACGAGCGCGAAGTCCCGCCCTCCGTGATCGGGGTGGCAGTGGGCGCAGTCCTTCGACGCCTCGCGCCCGTGGAAGCCCCGGCGGTTCGAGACGAGGGAAGCGATTTCCCCGTGACATGCCATGCACCTGCGATCCATTTCACCTTCGCCTTTTCCGTGACACCGGGCGCATCCCAGCGTGCCGTCCAGATCTGCGTGTGCCTTCGACAGGGGGCCGGGCGACACCTGCGCGCGAGCCCCCGCAGTCGAACCGAGTACGAGCACGATCGCCAGGAGAGCCACGCGCGTTCGGCATCCTGCCATTCGCCGCGCGGCCAGCCCCGTGTTACGCAAAGACCTCCTCCTGCGGAAGCGGGATGTCCTTCTTGACGATCCGGATTCCGATCTGCTCGAGGAACGCAAACGGCGGATCGCCACCGATGCGGACGACCACCGTATCGTTCGCAAACACTTCCTCCCGCCCCTCGACTTCAATGACGACTTCTTTTTCACGAATCTCTTTGACCTGACTCTGCAGGAGAGCGCGCAGCGTTCCGCCGCGCACCGCTTCCTCGAGCTTGGTCCGGTTGCGTTCCTTGACTCGCTTGAACTCCTCGCCCCGGTAACTCAGGGTGACCTTCGTACCCGGCTGTCGAGCCAGGCCGACCGCCGACTCCACCGCGCTGTCGCCGCCGCCCACGACGAGCATCTGCTGCCCCGCGAACGACTCCATGTCGACGACGTCGTAGATGACCTTGCCCGCATCCTCGCCGGTGACCCCCAGCCGGCGCGGGTTTCCGCGACGCCCCATGGCCAGGACCACGCGCCGCGCGCGGAACTCCTCCTCCGGGGTCCGGACAACGAGATGCCCGCCCTCCGGCGCCACGCCGGTGACGCGGTGGTTGGTGCGCACGTCCAGTCCCGTGCGCTGGATGATCTCTTCCCATACCTTGAGGAGGGTCTCCTTGGAGGCGTCGGACACCCAGAGGTTTCCGTACAAGGGGACGCGTACCGGCTCGGCAAGCAAGAACTTTGCCCGCGGGTACTTGCGGATCGTGTCCGCCAGGGCGCCCCGCTCGAGGACCAGGTAGCGCAGATCGCGCGCCTTCGCCGCGAGCCCCGCGGCGAGCCCGGCCGGGCCGCTCCCCACGATGATGACATCCAGGATACCGGCCGATTCGGCGTCGGTCTTGCGCCGCAGCGCGAGGTCGTCGGCGATGTGCTCGATGGCCACGGTGGCCTCGTTGATGGCGTTCTTGATCAGCCCGCGGCCGCCCAGCTCACCCACCACGTAGACACCGCGCACGTTGCTCTCGAAATCAGTATCGATCTCGGGGACCTCGACCCGGTGGACCGCCTCGCCCGTCGTCAGCACGATGCCCCCGACCGGGCACGCCTCGACGCAGTTGCCGTGCCCCTTGCACAGCGTCGAATTCACCGTGGCGAGCTTGCCCACCAGTTTGATGGCGTTGGGTTCGGGACAAACGGGCACGCACGCGCCGCACCCGACGCACAGGTCGGCGCGGACCACGGCGTGCGCGTCGCCACCGCCCCCGGACGCCGCGTCATCGGTGACCGCCTTCGCGCTCACGACCTCGTAGAGCTGCATCGGCACGTGGCATCGCGGGCACCGCGCCGCGCCGGGTGGGACGTTGGCGCGACAGCGCGGGCACAGGGTGCCTTTGGTGTCGCCCGCACGCCGGCGCATGTGACGCGCCACGAACAACGCGGTCAGAACGACGAATGCTACCGTAGTGATCCACATAGCGGCCTCGGACGATCGCTAGAACCAGGTGGCGCCGACGGCGACCACGACCACGACGTGGATCGTGACGGCGATAAACGCGGTGATGGCGAAGGGGCGGTGCGCCGCGTGCCAGTAACGGAAGATGCCCTGCGTCACGTCGAGCAGCCGCGCCTGCTGGCTGAGCGACATCTGGCGGCGCGCCAGCGTCGAGACCTTGCGCAGGGACGCCGCGCTCGACCCCCGTGCCTTGAGGCGCTTGCGAAGACGCCGCACAACGCGTGCGCGCTCCATGTCATCCCGGATCATCTGGAGGAAGGCGGCGACGATGCCTTTGCGAACCGGAGACGTGTCGACCTTGAGCGCCTCCTGGACCTCGGGCACGGGAAGCCCCGTCGCGTCGGCGATCTCGCCGAGGAGCGCGCGCTGCTGGGCGGCGACGTCGCCCAGACCCAGCTCGACGCCGCTGCGGCCGCGCGGAATGCGCACGTAGAGGTAGCGGCCGATGACGCCGCTCGCACACACGATGAGCATGGCGATGTAGCCCAGCCCGATGACGCCGCCCACGTGGAACCCGGCGTGGATGGCCCCGGTCAGCGGGAGCACTAGACCCACGCCGATGTGGACGTCCAGCCAGCGTGGAACCGGGCCCAGGTACTCGGCCTTGCGGAACTTCTTCCGCAGCGGGAAGAGCCACATGAACAGGAATCCGACGAACGTGATGAGGCCCGTCGTCTGCCCGATGTAGCCGGACGGGCGGAACCAGACGTGCAGCGGGGACCGGAGACGCTCCGCGGTCGGAAGCAGGAAGTAGGGAGCCCCCACGGCGGCGATGATCGCGAACAGCACGAGAGGAGGAAGCACCCAACGCCCGGGGCCGGCGCCGCTGCGGGTCGCCGGTGCCCGCGGCGTCGCGGGCGTCGAAGTCTTACGTACGGGCATGGCCATATCCGGAACGACGCGCCCTCACGGGGAGAATCCGTGATGGACCGGTTTTCACCGGCGCCGGGCGCCGCGCGTTGGAGACCGCAACTCGCGTGCCGCTTCGGGGTTCGGCCATCGGAAGGGACAATACGCCCCGGCGCAGAGGTGCCGGGAACGACTGTCGAGTTTTTCCACGCAGGACCCCATGCAACATGCGCATTCTCAAAGCGTTGATCCGGGGCGGCTATGGACTGCGGAATAGTGCGTCAACGCCCGGTCAGGGCACAAGCATTGTTTTGAGCTTCAGGGTGATGATCTCGAAGGGCTTGACGTCCATTTCGACCTTCCCGTTTCGGATCGGGATCTCTCCTTCCCCCGTATCCTCCTCCAGGAGCGTCGCATGAGACACCCGGCCGATTGTGGCAGGCACCGACAGACGGGCCCGGCAGGCCCGGCCGCTGGTCTCGAAAAAGCGCAGGATCAGGGCTTCCTCGCGCTCGGCCTTCTTCAGCGCCGAGGTCACCAGGTTGTCGGGCTCGAGATGGAACGTCTCGGACTCCCGCTCGTCGGGCAGCCGGTCGACCTGGAACCCGATCAGGCCCTCGCCGAAGCTGTACGCTTCCCGCGGCACCTGGGCGTCGCGCCAGTCGCCGGTGTACGGGTAAATCGAGTACTGGTAGGTGTGCCGGCCCAGCTCCATCGCGCCGGGGGTCGGGATGAGCGGGCCGCTGACGCCGTCCGCCGAGAGCACGGAAACGCTGCGCAGCAGCGTGCAGAAGATCTCGCCGCCCTTGACCTCGTTGATGGGCACACCCTTGGTGAGGAACGCAAGGCCGCGTTCACCCGCTTCGGCGACGATCCACGTCAGCGACGGCATCTTGACGCCCTCCTCCAGGGTGCGCTGGTAGGGGAGCTCGATGGCGCCGAACTGCGTCTCGCGCGTGTACGCCGGAGCGGCCATGCACGTGTCGAAACGCAGGCGGACGCGGACGTGCGGCTGCTGCAGATCGATCTCGGTGAAGAAGTCGATGCGCGGGATGTCGTTGTAGACGATGACGCGCTTGGTGACTTCCAGCGTCTTCTGCCGGTACAGGAGCGGTTTGTACTTCTCGAGCAGGTAGTACGGCCAGCGCAGGCAGTAGAACGCGTTCTTGAAGGTGATGATCGAGCGGACCGCGCCTTTTTCGATGGTCAACCCTTCCGGCTTGAAGGCGCCGAAGCGGATCCCGTCGCCGCTCTCCGACCCGAGGCACTGATCGAGGAAACTCCTGTGGAAGTAGAGGTCGCCGACCTCGGCGTCGATCACGACCTCGTTGCCGCGCACGATCTCCTTGCCGTTGCGGTCGAAAACCTCCAGGATGCCGCGCTCGTCCACGCGCACGTCGAAGAACTTCGTGGACAGGGACGTACCGCTGACGGTGATCTTCTTGCTCCGGAACTCGCGGCTCTTGGGTTTCACCTCGTAGACGCGGTATCCCATCGGCGGCCCGGAGGCGACGAATCCCAGCTTGGTTCGCTGGATCGAGCCGTCGTCCCAGCGCTTGATGTCCCGGGCCTCGCTCACCACTTCCTTGCCGTCGACGTAGACGCCGGGCTCCTTGCTCCAGCCCGTCCCCAGCTTGAGGTCGACCTCCACCCAGTCCTTGATCTCCCAGCTGTGCGGATTGAACACCATGATCGCCACGCCGCGCGCCTGGTTGCGGGGAAGGGTGTCGGCCATCGTGGAGTAGAACGCCTTCGCGAACGCCTTGATGTCGGCGATGTACTCCCACGCCTCTTCGTACACCTCGTCGATTCCGCAGCTGGGAACGACATCGTGGAACGACAGAAAGAGCATCTTCTTCCACGCCGCCTCGAGGCGGTCGGACGGATAGCCGCGCCCGCCCAGATAGCGGAGCGCCGCCGCCTTCTCCACCGACTTGATGAGATCCTCGCACTCGCGGATGGCGAGCTTGAGCGATATGCGGCTCGATACGACGTCCGGGAAGATGTCCTCGAGATCGGCGCTGTAAAGCTCGCCGCGAAAAACCGTCGGGGGCTCTCCGGCCGCATCGACGGCCTCGAAGAACTGGCTGGGCGTGGAGATCTGCATCTTCGGAGTGCCGTTGCCCTGGTTCCACGCGCGCACCGCGTCGGGAATCTCCTCCTGGATGAGCATTCCCCCGCTCCCGCACGGCATGAGGATGTTGGGCGTCGCCGCGAGATTCTCGAGCGTCGCGAGCGACTCCTTCCACTTCGTGAGGTCGAGCCCGGCGCGATACCCCAGGGGCATCCAGTGCGCGAGGATCCGGGTCCCGTCGAGACCTTCCCACATGAACTCGCTGGTGCGGGATCCCACCGAGCGCGGGAGGCCGCGGCGGAAGGCGAGCCACTTGTAGCCGGACTTCTTGTAGATCTGCGGGAGCTGCGCGTTGAGACCGAAACCGTCCGACATCCACGCGACCGGCACGTCGACCCCGAAGGTCTCCTTGCAGTAGAGCTTGCCGAAGAGGATCTCGCGCACGAGGACTTCCTCGGCGGGGATCATGGGATCGGGCATCAGGTACTCGCCGTCTGCGATCTCGATGTGCCCCGCCAGGATGGCCTCGCGAATCTCTCCGAACAGGACGGGGTCGTCGGACTCGATCTGCTCGAGCAGGTAGGTCTGCTCGATCAGGAACTTGAACCCGTTGCCGTGGATCATGTCGAGCGCCTGCCGGAGGAGCATCTTGTGGATGTTGAGGTAGTCCTCCTTCGTCATAGTGGGTATGCGGGACCAGAAAAATGGTCCGGGGCGGGGCCTTCACGGTCATGGAACGTCTCCTTGGGTGACGACGCGGAATCGGCTTCGAACCGTCATGGGTACGGACAAGTTGAATACCATCAATCCGTTAGATCATCAAGTGCCGGGGTGCTCCTGACTTGACATTCCCCGCCCATGGGGTTAGGTTGAGACCATCAATTTCAACAGAAATCATTTCTCCTGCAAACTAATTTTTCGAGCGAGACACGCATGAACTCCCATATCGACGAGGGTTCGGGGGGCCGGCGGGGTGCGGGACGCACCCACGGCGCCAGTCCGGGCCCGACCGAGATCCGGCCGACGATTCCACCCGCCCGCTACGACCTGCACATCCTGCGCTCGTTGCGGCGGATCATCCGCGGCATGGACATCCACTCGCAGCGCCTGCGCTTGACCCACGAGATCACCGGCCCGCAGCTGGTATGCCTCGCGACGATCGTGAGCGAGGCCCCGCTGCCCATCAAACGGCTCGCCGAGATGGTGAGCCTGAGCCCGAGCACCGTCGTGGGCGTGCTCGACCGCCTCGAGAGCAAGGGGCTGATCATGCGCCTGCGCGATACGCGCGACCGCCGCGTCGTCAATGTCAGCGCGACGCCCACCGGCATCGCCCTGGTCGGCCAGGGACCATCGCCGCTGCACGAAGGACTGTCGAACGCGCTCAAGGCGCTTCCCGATATCGAGCAGGCAACCATCGCGTTGTCGCTCCAGCGCATCGTCGACCTGATGGAACCGCCGGAAGCCAACGCATCCCCGCCTGAAGGCGCGGATTCCGGCGCCGCGCCCCGCGATCCGGGCGCACCGGGGGAGGCCTAGCCATGTGTGGCATCGCCGGAATCGTGACCCGGGAGGAACGGGATCTCGGACCGCTGCTCGAATCGATGCTGCGCGCGCAGCATCATCGCGGACCCGACGGGGCGGGTATCGTCGTCGGCACCGAGTGCCAGCGCCGGTCGTCGCTCGACGAAATCGACTTCCGCAACAAGATGGGTACGGCGGGGCTCGGCCACGTCCGCCTCGCCATCACCGGCAGTGCGGAGGGCGTGCAGCCGTTCGCGTCTGCGGACGGCCGGCTCCACCTGCTGCATAACGGTGAGATCTACAACTACCGTGAGTTGTGGCGGGGCCTCAAGGGCGGTGAGCCACTGGCCACGGGAAGCGACAGCGAGGTCTTCTGCCGGTTGCTCGAGGATGTTTACCGCGGGGACCTGGTGCTCGCGATGGAGCACGTGCTTCCCCACCTCGACGGCGTCTACGCGGCCGCCGTCACCGATGGGCGCATGACGGTCATCGCGCGCGACCGCATCGGCGTGCGACAGCTCTACTACGCCGCGGCGGGCGACGGCATCGTGGCATTCGCGTCCGAGAAGAAGGCCCTGTGGGCCGTGGCCGGCGAGGGCGCCGAGATCAAACGCCTCCTCCCCGGGCACATGCTCATCATGGAGCCGGGTCACTCGGAGACACGCCGCTTCTGGGAACCGAAGGCGCCCCGACAGACGGCGCGTATCACCGATCCGCGCATGGCGGTCAATCAGTACGCGCGCGTCCTGGAGGAGTCCGTGCGCAAGCGCGTGGTCGGACAGCCGCGCATCGGAGTCATCTACTCGGGGGGCGTCGACAGTTTCCTGATCGCGGAGCTCGTGCGCCGCACCGGCGCGCCGTTCACGTGCTACACCGCGGGACGAAGCCGGAGCGCGCCCGACGCCGAGTGGGCGTTGCGGACGGCCGAGGAACACGATTTCCCGCTCGAGCTGGTGGAGCTTACCACCGACGACATCGAAGCGATGCTCCCCGAAGTGATGGCGACCATCGAGGACCACAGTCTCAACCAGGTGGAAGTCGCGGTGCCGGTCTTCGCGTCCATCCGCGCCGCCCAGGAGGCCGGCGAGCTGGTCATCATGAACGGCCAGGGCGCCGACGAGCTCTTCGGTGGGTATCCGTGGTACGCCGCGATCGTCGATCGCGAAGGATACGAAGAATTCGTGGAGCGCTCGTGGGAGGACACGTTCCTCCTCTACAAGGAGTGCCTGGAGCGCGAGGACAAGATCGCCATGGCGCACAGCCTGGAGCTGCGCGTTCCGTTCCTGGACCCGATGGTGATCGAAACCGCGTTCTCGATTTCGCCGCAACTCAAGATTCACAAGGGCGCCGACGAGGTGCGCAAGCGCGTTCATCGCGCGGCGAGCATCGCTCTCGGCGTCCCCGAGGACGTCGCGTTCCGCGCCAAGGAGGCCGCCCAGCACGGCGCCAACGTCCACGACGCATTCGACGAGATCGCGCGCCGCAACGGTTTCTCGCCGGAGACCGTCGGAAACACCGACTACGATCCCGCCCGTTCGGTCGTCGAGAAGCTCGGCAGCTCGTCGCGATACGGGTTCAAGTATGGAGACGAAGCCCTGTGGGAGCCCCTGGCGCACGTGCAGTGCTACCTGGACAGCCTCGCCGCCGACGTCGGGTTGCTCCAGGGAGACGCCAGAAAGAACTGGGAGGCGACCTCCGAGCAGATCGGAGAGATCGTCCGAGGAGGTCGATAGACATGCGAATCGAATTGCCCAAGAACGTCGAGCGTATCGGCGCGGTGCGATTCGGCGATCTTCAAAAAGTGTTCGAGCTGGACTCGGGCCTGGGCGAAGAGTCGCCGGCCGAACTGTCACGCGTGATCCGCGCCGTCTCCTACCGCGAGCTGTACAAGATTCAGAAGGACATGGCGATCGTCATCCCGGTGAAGGGCGAGCGCCTCAAGCTCATCGAGGGCGTCCTGTGCGGCGTCCCGCACGCGTGCCTGACCATCGTGGTATCCAACAGCCCCCGCAAGTCGGTGGACCGTTTCGGCATCGAGAAAGACGCCGTCAGCGACTTCTGCACCTTCGTGGGAAAGAAGGTCCTGATCGCACACCAGCAGGATCCCGCGCTGAGCAAGGCGTTCGCGGAAACCGGCTACCGCAAGATCCTGAGCCCGAACGGCGTGGTCCGTGACGGCAAGGCCGAAGGCATGCTGATCGGCACGCTGCTGGCGCGTCTGGCGGGAAAGAAGTACGTCGGTTTCGTCGACTCGGATAACTACTTCCCCGGCGCCGTCGAGGAATACGTCCGCGAATACGCGGCCGGTTTCGCGATCAGCCGGTCTTCGCATTCGATGGTGCGCATCGCGTGGCACAGCAAGCCGAAGATCGTCGAGTCCAAGCTGTTCTTCCGCAAGTGGGGGCGGAGCACGGTCAATACCAACCGACTGCTCAACCGTATCATCGACCACTACACCGGTTTCGAGACCGAGATCGTCAAGACGGGGAACGCGGGCGAGCACGCGCTCACGATGGACCTCGCCATGAACCTCGACTATTCCGCCGGGTACTCGATCGAGCCGTACCACATCATCAACATACTGGAGCGCTACGGCGGCATCCTGGAGAACTCCGGGTCGACCCAGCCCCGTGTCGAGGTCTTCCAGATCGAGTCGCGCAATCCGCACCTCCACGAGGCGGGCGACGAGAGCCACATCGACCGCATGCAACTCCAGGCCATGCAGGTGGTGTATCACTCCCGCCTGTGCCCGGAATCGATCCGGCGCGAAATCGCCGCCGACGCGGCGCGGCGCGGGTTGATCCCGAGCAGCAAGTCGCCGTTCCCGAAGCCACGGTACTTCCCGGCGCTGTCGTCGATCGACCTCGAGAAGTTCCTGGAGTGCATCGCCGAGACCGACTACGGCCGGCACCTGGCAAACACCTACGGCAATAGTTCCGACAAGACCATCCGCATCGGGTAGACGATCGGCGCTATGGCGGTTCTGGACTGGATCGTAGTTCTCGCCTACTTCCTGGTCATCATCGTCCTTGCCTACTGGTTCGGGCGCACGCAGCACAGTGTGCACGATTACTACCTGGCGGGTCGCAAGATACGCTGGTGGCAATCGGGACTGTCGACCATGGCCACACAGCTCGGCGCGATCAGCTTCGTGTCGGCGCCGGCGTTCGTCGCCATCAAGCCGGACGGCGGTCTCAAGTGGCTCTGCTATGAGTTCGGCGTTCCCATCGGGGTGCTCGTGGCGATGGTCGTGATCGTGCCCCGGCTCCACGACGGCGGATACGTCAGCGCGTACGCGTTCCTCGAAGAGCGCTTCGACCGGGGAACGCGGACTCTCGTCAGCATTCTCTTCCAGCTGGGCCGGGGGCTGGCCACGGCCGTCTCGGTGCTGGCAGGCGGGTTGATCCTCTCCACCGCCACTCCCCTTTCGACCGCGGAGGCCATTCTGGTCATCGGCGTCGTCACCATGATCTACGACGTCATGGGCGGCATGCGCGTCGTCATCATGAGCGACGTCCTGCAGATGGCGATCATCGTCATCGGGATTCTGATCTGCGGCGGTGTGGCGCTCCACATGGTGGGCTGGAGCGCCGGCTGGGCCGCGCTCGGGCCCGAACGCGCCCGCGTGCTCGACTTCAGCGGTCTCGGGATCGGGGGAAAGGGCGAGTACGGATTCTGGCCCATGACTATCGGCGGCATCTTCCTCTACGCATCCTATTACGGGTGCGATCAGAGCCAGGTCCAGCGCGAGCTCTCCGTGGGCTCGGTGCGCGACGTGCGACGTTCTCTGCTCGTCAACGCGTTCGGCCGCTTTCCCGTCGTCCTGCTCTACTGCCTGATGGGCGTGATGATCGGCGCCGTCTTCGCGGCGCCGGACCGCGTGGCCGACGTGGCGGGCGCACTGGGCATGAACCCGGCGTCGGTGACATCGACGTTGCAGGCGAATCCCGACCGCATGGTGCCGATGTTCGTGCTCGCGTTCCTGCCCGTGGGAGTCGTCGGCCTGGTGATCGCCGCCATCCTGTCCGCGCTCATGTCGAGCCTCGACTCCGCGATCAACTCCCTGAGCGCCGTCACCATGCAGGACGTCTATCGCGCCTACGTCAGGCCCGCCGCCAGCGACCGGCACTACCTCATCGTCTCCAAGCTGTTCACCGCGTTCTGGGGCACCTTCTGCATCCTGGCCGCGCTGGTGTTCGCCGGGTCGGGCCAGGCGGTCCGGGAGACCACCATCGTGCTCATCAACTCCGTCGGGAGCCTGCTCTACGGCCCCATCCTGGCCGCGTTCCTCCTCGGCATCACCACGCTCGCCACGGCCCGCCAGACCCGGGCCGGCGTCGTCGCCGGCATCGCGGTGAACGTGCTGATCTGGCAGTTGACCGACGTCTCGTGGCTGTGGTGGAACGTCACCGGATTCTTCGCCGCGATGGGATTCGCCGCACTGTGGCACCGCATGGAGACGATGGCATCGGGAGAGCCGACGGCGTTCGTCCGCGGGGACGTCCCGCGATTCATCCACAACCACCGGGGGCTCATTCTGTCCCTGCTGGCGTACTCGGTCGGGATCATCATCCTGGCCCGGGCTCTCGAGTTCCTGGGGTGAGCGCCATGTCATCGCGTTCCGACCTTCCCATCATCTTCACCGACCTCGACGGCACGCTCCTCGACCGGGCGACGTACGACTGCCATGCGGCGCTACCCGCCCTCGACGTTATTCGCACGAAGAACGTCCCCCTGGTGTTCTGCTCGTCGAAGACACGCGCGGAGCAGATGGAACTCCGCGAACGTCTGGGCGTCGGCCATCCGTTCATCGTCGAAGACGGCTCCGCCGTGTACATCGACCCCGGCTACTTCCCCTTCGAGTTCGTGTGTGATCGAGCGGACGACGGGATGCTCGTCATCCGCCTTGGGCCCGTTTACGACGTCGTCCGGGAAGCGATCCGGGCGATCCGCGAGGAGACGGGAATCGAATTGACGGGTTACGGTGACCTCACCGACGAGGACGTCGCCGAGCGCACGGGGCTGGATGTCGAGTCGGCGCGACGCGCGCGGCAGAGAGAGTTCCAGGAGTCGATCGTGACCCCGCTCGCGCCCGACGACGCCGGCACGGTGGGCCGCGCGCTGGCCCGTCGCGGCCTCTCCCTCGCGCGCGGAGGGCGCTATTACAGCGTCACCGGCCGCTCCAACAAGGGCGCGGCCGCGCTCATACTCGCGGAGCTCTACCGGCGGCGCGACGGAGACGTGCGGTTGGTGGGAATCGGCGACAGCTTCAACGACGCCGCGTTGCTGCGCGCGATGGACGTTCCCGTTCTGGTTCAGAAGGCGCCGGGGACGTGGGAGGACATCGACGTTCCGAACGTCGTCCGCGTCGACGACGTGGGTCCCGCGGGCTGGAACCGGTTCGTCCTGTCGCTGCTCCGGGCCGGGCCCGAATCGGCCGGCTAACCGAGGTACTTCTCGCGAATCACGTTCATGTGGTGATGCGCGTGCCCGGCGATGATGTAGGGGAAGGCGCGCACGGTGAATCGCCGCCCCGAGGCGGTACCGGCTCGATCCCACGCGGCGGCGTCGATTCCCTCGAAGAACCGCACCCCGGCGGCGCGCAAATGGCCCCATTCGTCGACGACTTCGTCGAGCGGCCGCTCTCCGAAGTTCGCCACCGCCATCACGTCCTCCTGCTCGGCACCCGGCAGCGCGCCGGGGACGGCGCGGGCGAAATGAACCGCGCGCGCGGTGAACACCCATTCCATGTCGAGGACGTGCCCCACGACTTCCTTGAGCGTCCACTTGCCGGGAGCGTAGCGAAACTCGACGCGGTCCCTGGGAACCCGGGCGAGAAAGGCGGCGGCCTCTTCGAACTGGGCGCGAAGGACGTCGACGATGTCACCGTCCGGCACCTGTTCGATGTAGCGGTGATAGTACTCGAAGTACTCCGATGGCTCCGGACGACGGCGGATGTTCGAATTCCGAGCGGTCATGATGGACTCCTTCCGGCCGGTGTCGGGCGAACGACGATCACGTGGTGTTCCCGCTCGGCGTTCGTTGGTCGCGGACGGCCTTCCGCGTCAGGGAGCGGCCACCGTGCGCTTCGGCCTGCGCGGTGAACACGGATTCGATCTGCGAAATCATGCGTTCCAGCGTGAACTTCCCCAGCATCACGTCGCGCCCCCGCTCCCCCATGGCCGTGGCGAGCTCGCGATCCTGCAGCAGACGGACGATGGCCTCCGCCAGACGCGGCGGATCCGCGGGGTCCACGAGGATCCCGGTTTCATCGTGCTGGACGATCTCCGGAATACTGCTCACGTTGGTCGCCACCACGGGCTTGCCCGCGGCCATCGCCTCCGCGAGCACGTAGCCGAAACCCTCCACCTTCGACGGAAGAATGAGCACGTCGATGGCCTTCATCACCGCGGGAATATCGTCGCGAAACCCTGTGCGCACGACGCGATCGGCGATACCGTCCTCGGCCACCCGCTTCTCGAGAAATTCCTCCAGCTTGCCCTCGCCGACGAAGAGGAACCGCGCGTCGGGCTGCCGCGCGTGAACCATGGGCATGGCCGCGGCGATGTCGTGGATCCCCTTGCGCTCGATGATCTGCCCGACGAAACCCACCAGCGGGGCATCGCCCGGGATGCCGAGCTCCCGGCGCAGGGCCTCTCCCTCTTCGGGACGATCGAGATAGGGCGCCGGGTCGATCCCCTTGTAGATGACGGCGACGCGATCGGGCTTCAGCCACGGCGCCTCACGCAGCAGCGACCGCTTGGTGGCGACGGAGTTCGCAATCACGAGGTCGGCGAGTACGTTGTAGGTGAACCGGTACCGCAGCTTGTTCTTGAGCGGATAGTCGACCTCCCGGGACGGAACGACGGCGACGCGCCGGACCAGGCGGGCGGCGAGTCCGCCGAAACGAAGCTCCTTGTCCATGTTGGTGGAGATGACGTCGATCTTCCTCTGAAGCAGGAGGCGCATCATCTTTCCCACGACGACCGGATCGAAATCGCTGCGCATCGCCATCGGGACGACATCGAAGCGGCGGGCGAGCGCGTTCTTCTCCAGGATCGTCCCGGGCCGGCACACAAGGGCGACGTCGTGCCCGCGCGCTTTCAGCCCGTGCATGACGTCCATGAGCCATACCTCGGCCCCGCCCCACATCTGGATCGAGCTGATGAAGAGAATCCGCATGCGGTCAGCGGCGGCCGGCGCGGCACGCCCGCGCCGCGTTCCACTCCGGAAAGCAGTTCTTCTCCGTCACGGCCGGCGCTCCATGATCTCGACGCGCACGGGCTCGGCCATGGGGATGACGCGCGCGTCCCGGTCGACGAGACCGACCGTGATCTCGTAGCGCCCCGGACCGAGGGGAGTGTCGGCGTCGAAGTAGCCGCCCCTCCAGTCCCGCACGATCATCCGCAGCTCGCCGGGCGCGAGGCGGATCTCGGTGCTGGCCGAATCGACGCACGTCTGTCGCGGCCCGGCCCGGCGGCCGTCTTCCGTCAGCACCTCGTAGCCCCACGTGCACCCGTTGGGGTACTTCTTCTTGAAGATGTCGTCGCTGTCGTTGAACAGCGACGCCTCCATATGGACACGCTGGCCGATCGTGAACTGTCGCGGCTGGATGGTAACGGCGAACCTCAGCCCGCCCGGCGCCGGCGTCACACCCGGAATTTCTTCCGCTTCCGGCACGCGCTCCGCCCGCTTGGCGCACCCGGCCGCCATCACCAGCGCACCGCAGGCGAAGACGAACGCGATCGAGCACGCCCACACGCGCATCCGCGGGGCCGCCCGCAGCGCCCGGCGCACGCCGGCTTCAACGCTCCCAGCCGGAGCGCTCAGTGTGTGACCTCGGCCAGGAAGTTCAACGCCGTCTGCCACGAGCGCTTGTCCGCCTTCTCGTTATACGCGAGGTTCGGTATTCCGTGCGTGTCGGCGCTCGGGTTGGTGAACGAATGACGCGCGTTCCCGTAGTTGATGAATTCCCAGTCGGCACCCGCATCGGTCAGGTTCTTCTGGAACGTCTGGATCAACTCGGGCGTCGCGAACTGGTCCAGGGCGCCGTTGCAGACGAGAATACTCGCGGTCACCTTCCCCGACGCCGGGTCGGAGGGCAGACCGCCGTGGAAACTCACGACGCCATCGAGATCCGCGCCGCCCATCGCCATGCCGAGGACGACCGAACCGCCGAAGCAGTAGCCGATGGCGGCGATGTGGTCGGGGTCGACGTTCGGGTTCTTCTTGAGCTGCGCGACGGCGGCGTTGAAACGGTCGATCGCCATCTGCTGATTCTTGGCGATGGCGCCGGACCACTCACCGGCCTCCCTGGGGTGTTCGGTGGTCTTGCCGTCGCCGTACATATCCGCGGCGAACGCGACGTATCCCGCCTCCGCGAGCATCCGCGTCCGTTTCTTCGTGTAGTCGTTGAGACCCCACCATTCGTGGACCACGACGACGCCGGGTCGCTTTCCGGTCGTCGCGTCATCGTACGCGATATACCCGCGCAGCGTCGTATCGCCCTGTTTGTACACGACGGGATCGAAGTGGACTTCGGCGTGCGCCGTCGTCACGAGGAAAGCGGCGAGAATCGAAAGAGACAGTATCTTCACGATGAACCTCCCGGGTGGTTTGGAAACCTGATCGCCTGCGCGATGATACGAATTCCGGATGCCTCCGCCAACCGCGACGGCGGTGCCGTCGCACGCCGCGGTCAACCGCGGAGCGCCTGTGCAACGCGCGTCAGGCGGGCATCCGCTTCGGCGCCCACCTTTGCGATGGTCGCGTCACGGTCCAGACGCGCCATCTTCATCATCTCCCCCGCTTTGATGATGCGCACCTGGCACGCATCCGGGCCGGTCTCTTCCACCGTCACGTTGCACGGCAGCAGGAGTCCCGTCTCCGGTCGTGAGGTGAGCGCCTGGAAGGCAAGCGGTGGATTGCACGCGCCGAGAATCGCATAGCGTCGAAAATCCTTGCCGAGCTTCTCCTTGAACGCCAGATGGACGTCGATGCGGGACAGGATCCCGAACCCTTCCTTCTTGAGCTCGGCGGTGACGTGTTCGATGGCCGGATCGAACGCCATGGGCAGTTCGACTTCGTAGCCGAGTGAATGTGCTGTCGGTGTACTCACGATGGTCCTCCTTCAGTGCGGCGCGCCGGCGGCCGGTGTCCGAACGGTCCTCAGGACGAATGCGGGGTGCGGCCCATGTTGGGCGGCATCGGTACGGCGACCGCCTCGCCTTGCGCCGTAACCACACCCGACGCCGCGACCGTCAGCTCGACGATCGCCTTGCGATCGGTTCGCTCGCGCACATGTCCGCGTATCTCGAGCTCCGGTCCGAGCGGCGTGGGTTTCACGTAATTGACCGCGAGCGACGCGGTGACGAATCGCGGCGCCGGCGCGTCGCCGATCTCGCGTCCCGCCGCTCTCTCCGCGGCGGCCGCCGCGGTCGCCATGGCGTGGCAGTCGATGAGCGACGCGATCAGCCCGCCGTAGACGAATCCCGGAAGCGCCATATGCTGTGCCGACGGTGTGAACCGCGCCACGACGTCGTCGCCGTCCACGTAGCTCTTGAGCTGATGGCCGTGCGCGTTGAGGCGTCCGCATCCGTAGCAGTGCGAGAAATCGTCGGGATAGAGGTCCTGGATTGCGCGCATGGGTTACCGTGCTCTTTCTACGCGGGCGAAGAACCCACCGCTCGCGTACACGCCGCCCCGGACGCGCAGCACGATGTCGTTCTTCCCCGTAACGAGTTCGATGGGAACGCGAGCGCCTTCGTGCTGATCGTTGCGCCAGAAGTCGTACCACGCGCGGTCGCCCCGCGGGATGAATCCCTGGAAGCGCCCGTTGACCCACAGGGCGAGGTCGTCCACGGTGCTCAGGCGGAGCATCGCCGGACCCGCCTCGTCGCGCCCGACCTGCGTGCGAAAATACGCGACCGTGTTCGGTCCCAGATAGTCGACGACCCGGCCCGTGATCACGGCGCCGCGATCGTCGGTCTCGAAGGGTTGCCAGCGCTCACCGGCCCCTTCGGGATCCCGGGCCACGGAATCGTCGGTCCGGGGCAACGGACCGATGACTTCCCAGTTGGTCAACAGGGCCTCGGGGTCGTACTGAATGCCGGCCGGCCGCCGTGGTCCCTTGTAGGCGAGGTGGCGGATCGACACCACCGTGATGTTGTCGACCCACACGTCACCGCCCACCGAGCGCGGTTCGAAACCGACCGCGCCGTGATCGAGCTCGAGAAACGGGAACGTCAGCTGGGGCGTGGAGACGTCACCAACGTAGAAATGACAGATGTTACCTTCGACTTCCACCCGGAAGTGTCGCCACTCGCCCATCTCGATGGCGGCGTCGCCTTCGAGGTCCACGTGGAACTCTTCGTAGAGGGTACGCCCGACGTTGAGGTCCCGGCGCGGATTCACCATCAGGTACGATCCGTCGCCCTTTACATAGATGAGCCCGAAGTCCTGGCGATCGCCGGTACGCTGGTAGTCGTACGCCACGCCGAGGTAGCTGTGCTCGTCGGTCGGGAACATGACGTCGCCTTCGATCCGAACCGCGCCCCAGCGGTCAGAGCCGTGAATCAACGCGAGCACGTTTCCCTGTGGACGCAGGAGCATGACGTGTCCGTGGGCGGGATCCCCCGAGTCGCGCAGCAACACGCCGTCCTCCCCGAGGATCTCCCACGCATCGAGCCCGTGCTCGAAGTCGTCCGAAAACCGCGGCTGCTGTGCGATTGCGGTGCCCGCCGCCGCCCACGCGCAGACGTACACGATCGCGGCCGCTGCGATGCGACGACGGCTCACGACACCTCCCCGGCCTACAACAGGGCCGCGTCGAGCGTGATGGACAGACCCGGACGGAGCAACACGGACACGGGGCAGGTCTTTTCCGCCTCGACGGCCATCTTCTTGAAGGTCGCGTCGTCGATTCCGGCCACCTTGCCGCGCGTCTCCAGGTGCATCTTGTTGATCTTGCCGTCCTCGAGCGAGATCGTCGCTTTGGTGGTAATCGTGTCGGGGACGTGTCCCTGCTTGCTCAGGTAGTTGGAGAAGGCCATGCTGAAACAGCCGGCGTGCGCCGCGGCGATGAGCTCTTCCGGATTGGTTCCTTTGGCGTTTTCAAAACGCGTGGCGAACGTGAAGGGCATGTCGTTGAACAGTCCGCTGGTGGAGCCCAGCTTCCCGTTCCCGGCCTTGAGATCCCCGTGCCATTCGCCCTTTCCTGTGCGTAGAAGCGCAGCCATGATGATGCCTCCCTGTTTGAAGATGAAAAAGAAGTTGGAATTTCCTGTCCCCCTAGAATAGGCGAAGCGGCGAACTTGCGCAACCGACGGCTGCGGAACGGGCATCGGGCCCGTCCGGAGGCGGTTTCAGACTTTGGCGCCGGGCGGGACGGCCCCGGAGGGACGGACCTTCCGAGCCACACGGAGCGCGTGGAGGAACAGGAGCGCACTCATCGCGGCAAGCAACGCCGAGCAGATAAACGCCGCCCCCGGCAAGTGGATGGGAGCCGTCTCCGCGGAGAACCGGCCGAATAGCTGCGTCATCAATGGCGGTCCGACGACCAGCGCCAGGCTGTAGAGACTCGCGACGCCGCCCTGCAACTCGCCCTGCGCATCCGCCGGGACCTGCTGCGACATGATGGCGTTCATCGACGGATACGCGAGCCCGGCAAGCAGCCACGCGGCCATCCACGCGTACATCATCCATCCGCGAGTCGCCAGTCCCAGGCCGATGTAGCCCGTGATCCCGCACAGAAGACCCATGAAGGCCACGCGGCGCTCGCGGTACCTGGGAACGATGATGCGCGTCAGAACGCCCTGGCTGGTCGCCATGATGGTTCCGACGAACGCGAGCGACGCCCCCACCGCTGCCTCGGACCAGTTGAAGCGATACATGGTGAAGAACGCCCACGTCGCCGTAAACGACTGCTGGGCGAGCTGCCACAGAAACACGGCCGCCGCCATGCCGGGGACGATCGGGTAGCGGCGGAGGTGGACCAGCGCCCCCACCGGGTTGGCGCGCTTGAGCGTGAACGGTCGCCGCGATTCTTTCGACAGCGACTCCGGCAGGACGAAATAGCCGAAGGTGACGTTCGCCAGCGCCAGGCACGCCGCGGCGAAGAATGGAACGCGCGTGCCGAGCTCGCCCAGCAGGCCGCCGATCGCGGGGCCGAAGATAAAGCCGAGACCGAACGCGGCACCCACCAGCCCGAAGTTCTGCGCCCGCTTTTCCGGGGGCGTTACGTCGGCGAGGAAGGCGTACGCCGGGATGAACGACGCGCCCGCGATGCCGGCCAGGATGCGTCCCACGAAGAGCCAGCTCAACGTCGGCGCGAATCCCATGATCGTGTAATCGACACCGAGCGAGAACAGCGAGAAGAGGATCACGGGCCGGCGGCCGATGCGATCGCTGAGGTTCCCGAGGATCGGAGCGCAGAAGAACTGCATCACGGCGTAGGCGAACCACAGCCAGCCGCCGTAGATCGAGGCGCGGCTGAGGCCCTCCCCCGTGAGGTCCATGATGAGCTGCGGGATCACCGGGACGATGATGCCCAGGCCGATCACGTCGACGAGGACCGCGATGAATATGAAGAGGACGGCTCTGCGGCCGGCCGGGACCCGTTCCAAGTTACGTCACAACTCCGTTCCAGTGGCCGTGGAGTATACAGGAAGCGCCAGAACCACGCGGGTCAAAAGAGGATCCTGTACTTCGTGACGAGGTAGACAATCAGGACCACGCACACCACGATGCCGAAGAAGGCGAACACGCCCACCCGTTTCACCCGCTGCGTGGCCGCGCGCTGGAGCGCGATCGATTCCTCGCGGATCCGGCGCGCATGCTCGGCCTCGGCCTTGAGCATCTCGAGCGCCTCTTCCTGTCGAGAGGCGATCTTCCGCTGCTCGGCCTTCAGCTCTTCGATCGCGCGCAGGACCTCGTCACTCATGGCGGGAATTCTACGTCGCCCGCGCCGCGTGTCAATCACGAACCGCGAACGGGACGCGCGCGGGCCGGGAGCGGGCCGTCCGCGCGCCCCCCGGGGTCCTGGTCAGAAACTGTATCGGATGCGGAGGAACGCGTTGCTGTTGTCCTCGTTCATCCCGAACAGCGTGCGCGGATCGTTCCCCTGGAAGAGATTCGCGCCCACCGTGAGGTTCAGCTCATCGGTATAATTGTATCCCACGGCGAGCCGCACGTAGGCGTCCTCGTCGCTGGGCGAATAGAACGTGAACGCGGACAGCTTCACGGTCTGGTAGCGCAGCATCTGTGTCAGGCGCAGCGTCGCCAGGGTGTAGTTCTCATCCTTGACGTATTCGCCCGGGCGGTAGTCCTGGACGCCTTCCCAGTAGAACTGAACACCACCGGTGAAGTCGCTCCACCATTGCCGCTCGTAACCCGCCATCGCGCGCGCTTCCGAGTTGGGAATGTAGGGATTGACACCGTCGCGGTCGTCGGCCGAATCGTACCAGCCGCCCTCCACCCAGGTCACACCTCCGAAGAGCCCCCCGCGGAGGCTCGCCCCGTAAACGCGAAGCTGTGGATGATAGTAGTAGGGCGAGCCCGCCGCGAGGGAGGTATCCGGCGACGAGAATCCCTGCGGCGACTTCCAGAAGCCGCTGTAGCCGTACAGGGCCGCGTTGTAGCGGCCGATGTCGCGGCTCAGCCGGAGCGCGACTTCCCCGTTCTCCAGCGTCTGGTCGGGAAGCCGGGCGGGCGCGTAGACCGGCGTCCAGAACACGAGCCGCTCACCGGTGGGCAGAATGTTGGGCGAAAAGACGGGTGTGTAGACCAGGTCCACCGTGACCGGAAGTCCGAAGAAGCCGAGCCGGAACGCATCCGACGGACTCTTCAAATACTGGTCATCGCGGCCGATGAAGAAGCTCACGTAGTCCTTCGGGAAGAGATCGTTGATGAAGAGCAGGTCGCCCGTGCCCCAGGTCGTGGGCTGGCGGCCGGCGCGGACCTCGAGGTGGTTGCCGAAGGCGTTGAACATCGTCCACGCCTCGCGCAGAACGATGGTGGTCGCGTCCGACGCCACCTGGTCGGCCAGCACGTCGGCGACGAAGTGGGCCTCGGCTGCGCTCCCGTAGAGATCGCTCTTCAGCTGCAGGCGCACCTCGCGCAGCGTGAAATCACGACCGCCGCTCCACGCCGGAGGGAGCGGAGACACGTCGCCCCAGGCGGCCGGCGGCGGCCCCACGTCGACGAGCCGGGCCCCACCCGCACCCTCGACGAAGCCGTGAAACTCGACCTCGGCGGAGGCCGGGACGGCCAGCGCGAGCAGAAGAACCATGACGGCCGGAAGGAATCGTTTCTTCATCGGTCTGGGACCTTTCTATCTCGGGTCTTCAGTGGATGTGCTCTGCTACTGGCTGATGTATTCGCGCGGCGGACTCTTGAGGTACCGCTCGCTGAAGATGTCCGCCTTGATGCCCTGGTCGTACTTGACGTCGCTGAACACGATCTCGGTGCGGTTGTCCTTGCGCGGCGTCGTCATCGTGCGCTCCACCGCGGTGGGGTGCCCGTCGACCGTCTCGATCTTCCCCACTTCGAGGACCTTCAACAGCTCGCCCCTGGAGTCGTAGTACTCTTCGCGGACGATGAGTTTCGTGCCCTTGTCGATCCAGGTGAGTTTGCGCGCGAAGTAGTCGCTCTGCTTCGGGGTGCTTTCGATGACCCATGTCTGGTAGCCGTCCTTCTCCTCCTCGCGCAGGAACTTGTGGGTGTCGTCGCTCCAGTGGCGTCCGGAGACGTCTTCGTACGCAAAGTCGCTGCCGACGAAGCTGCTCTTCTTGTCGTTGGCGGAGAGCTGCTTGACCAGGTCGAGCGCCGGCACGTAGATCCAGCGCGCGTCGTCGCCGTCGGGGTTCTTCCACGCCATGAACGTCGTGCGACGCACGTCGTTGGGCTCGTAGAAGTACACGAAGTAGCGCTGCTCGCCGCCTTCGGCGAAATCCTTGCGCAGGATGGTGAAATCGCGCTCGCGCGTCTTCCCGTTCTTGTCGGTGATCGTCATCTTGACGCGCGCCGACCCGTCGTCGCCGGCATAGTACATGTTGAGGTGCGCCTCTTTCATGAGGGTCTCGGCGTCCGGCGCCTGCGCGCGCGCGGGCAGGGCGGCGACCAGGGCCAGGGCCCCGGCGACCAGGAAGGCGGAAAAGGCTCGTGTCGTGTTCATTGTGGATTACCTCCTGGCGGCCGCGGTCGCGGTCGCCTCGTTGAGTGAACCGTCGCCCGTCGCGTGATGCCGGTACCCGGAGATCACGTGCGGGGGAAAGTACGAGAGCGCGGCGGGCATGATGAGGAACGTGGCCCCACCGCTGATGAGCATGATGGCGAAGAAAAACGCACCCACGGTGACGTACGGCACCAGACTCGCGAAGAACATGGGCACGAAGCCCAGCGCGATGACCACGATGTTGCGCGCCAGCGCCTGCGCGGGTTCGTGGAAGAAGATGTGCATCGTGCGCTGGAAATTCCCGCTGTGGCGCCGGTGGATGTCGCGTGTACGCTGCAGGAAGTGGATCGCGAAGTCGACCGACAGCCCCAGCGACAGGCTGCTCAGCACCGCGATGGGCATGTCGTAATTACGACCGGAGAGGCCCACCCACCCGTAGGTGATGAGGATCGTCGCGGTGAGCGGCACCATGGCGAGCAACCCCATGCGCAGGCTCCGGAACAGGATGATCATCATGATGAGCACGACCACCCAGGAGCCGGCCAGCGCGCGTGCCATGCCGCGCACCATGAGCTGCTGCCATTTCACGTTGATGTAGCTCAGGCCGGCCCACTGCACTTCGAGGCCGGCGGGCGGCGGATTGTCCGCGATCCACGCCTGAACCCCATCGACGACCGAGCGCACGCGCTGATTGTCTCCGTTCCGCATCTGTACCCAGATGTTGATGCGGTCCTGCCCCGGCGTGATGAACTTGAACAGGTCGTCGGGCGACCCGCCGCTCATCTCGTACAGGAACAGGTACTGTGCAATTTTCTCGCGCGTGTCGGCCAGCGTGTTGCTGCCGGGCGCGCGGCTCAACAGCTCGAACTGGACCTTCTTGAGCACGTCGACCACGGAGCTGGCCGCGCCCACGTTGGGCTCACTGTTGATCTCATTCTGCAGGCGCTCCGCCCAGCTCATCCACGCCGGGTCGAGGAAGGCCCCGTCTTCGGAGCCGGCCAGCTCGACGTAGGCGAGATAGGTCCCCGGCAGATGCTCGTTCATCACCTTGTCGGCGACGCGCAGCGGCGTCCCCGGCTTGAACCAGTTCACCGGGTTGTCGTTGACCACGATGCGCGTGACGCCGTAGCCGGCGATCACCATGATGATGCTCACCGCCACCAGCACGGCGACTCGGTTGTTGATGGCGAAGTCGCGGATCTTGTGGAGATGGCTCTCCGGCGCGGCCTCGCCCTCATGCGTGCTGCCGAACCTGTCGAGCACCGAGTGGGGCATCAGCATCGCGTAGGCCGGAATGAAGAGGAGCGACAGGAGCCACGCGATGAACACGCCGAAGGCCACGAACGCCCCGAACACCTGGACGGGCGGGATCGGAGTCATGATGAGCGACGCGAACCCGACCACCGTGGTGAGCGACGTGAACAGCATGGGAAGGAACAACTCGCGCATCGTGTGGTACAGCGTCTCCTCCATGCTCGACTTCTTGTGGTAGTTGGCGTGCACCGAGGAGAGGATGTGGATGCTGTTGAGCACGGCGATCGGAATCAGGAAGATCGGGATCATCGAACTCATGATGTGGACCGGATACCCCAGGCCG